>JAAYMI010000039.1 GCA_012521465.1 Bacillota bacterium
CACGTATGTGGTGGGAAACGGACTGGTTTCCTCAAGCCTGTCGCTGGTGCTGCAGCAGCGGGTGGGAGACGCTGTTTCGGTAGGCAGCCTTACCCTTGGCATTGCTACCATCGCTGGGTTGGTCTTTTCCAGCCGCTGGCTGACTGGCATGATTGTCGCTCCTCTTGCCGGCCACGTGGGAGATAGGTTTGGCAGGCGCATGCCTTTTGGCGCCGTTACCACCGTACAGGGGGCGGCCTTGATCTTGCTGGCAGTTTGGGATTCGCCCCACGCTACCGCGGTTGGTATAGTGTTTTTCTTTGTGCTCCTCAACGCGCAGCGGGTACTGCTGGACGCAGCCCTCGGTGATTCCACCCAGGGCGTGGGGCAGAGTCAAATCATCGGACGCTACAATTCTCTCCAGGATCTCGGAGCAGCCTTGGGGCCTATCTTGGGCTATTGGATCGGTGCAGCTCTGGGATTCGAGCTCGTCTATGGGGCGGCAGGACTTTTGCTGATTCTCTTAGGTCTTGGTGCCCATCCCTTCGTGCAGTTCAGGCGAGCGGGGGATTGCACTGCTCGGAACTGAATACTGCCGTGTTTTTTTGGACATGGCTGCAAGATATCTTGCAATAAGAAGGAGTTTTGCAAGATACGTTGAATATGCAGATGTAAATAATCTGCGTTTGATGTAATGGAGTGGTGTTGTGAGCACGAATCGGGGGCAAACACTTGAAGAGATTGTGAAAGCCCACTATGCAGACTTGACGCCCAGCCAAAAGCGTCTGTCCGACTTTATTCTGCAAAACCCTTACGAGGCGGCTCTAATGTCCAGCGCCAGACTCGCGGAACGTCTGTCCATCAGCGAGGCGACTGTGGTGCGGTTTGCGCAAACCTTGGGGTTTGATGGATACATCAGTTTTCGAGAGAGGCTGCAGGATCAGCTGCTGCATGAGGTCCGCTCCTCGGAGCGGGTTGCTACGATGGTGTCAGAACCGGCAGAAAATGCGGGAACGCTGTATGAAATTGTTGCTCAGACTGTGCATTTCCTCAACCAGCTGCTGGACAATGTCTCTGAAGAAAACCTGCAGGAGGCCGTTGACCGGCTAAGCAGTGCCCGCCAGGTGATCATCTATGGTGAAGGTGCGCCAGGATCATTGATCCATCATGCGGATTTCTGGTTTTCTCGTCTCGGCCTGCAAGTGAAGAAAACCGCGCAGACGGGGCGCAGATTCTACGATCACATTTTCCTCGCGCAGAAAGAGGATGTGGCACTGGTCTTGGCTTTTCGGCGGCCTACATCGGAGGCGGTTGCGCTCCTGGAAGTGATGGCAGAGTGCGGCGGGCAGTCCATTCTCGTGACAGATCTCTTGGCCTCCAAGATGCATAGTTTGGCCACCCAAGTGTTGACCGTTCGCCGAGGGCCTATGGACGCTTTTCGCCCCCTCGGCCCGGTTACTGCACTGATTGATGCTCTTATCTTAGGACTGATGCGCAAGAAGGGCGAAGAAGCTGTTTCCGCGCTGCGGCGGCTTGATGACCTCAGGCAGCGCTACAACGTGTTGTACGAGTGAATTTACCAGAGGGTTGGTGCTGTAATGGAACTACGTCATATTAAAGGATATCTCTTCGACATAGATGGAGTTTTACTATTGGGGAAGGAAGCCATTCCTGGCGCCAAAGAACTCCTAGATGCCCTGCGCAGCCGCGGGAAACACGTCCTGTTTGTGTCCAATACCAGTTCGCGCTCGCGTCTGCAGTGCATTGAGCAGTTTACGCGGGCCGGCATCCAGATTGCAGATGAAGAGCTGTTTTTGGCCAGCGAAGAAACAAGTCATTACATTGCGCGCCTCAAACCCAAGGCGCGGGCGTATGTACTGGGTTCCAAGGGGCTCTATGCCGAGCTGGAAAAAGAGGGCATCGCGATCCTCCCCTCGGAAAACGTGGACCCCCAGGCAGTGGATTTTGTGGTCGTTGGCCGAGATCGCACCCTGACATACGACAAGCTTACCACGGCTTTCCAGGCGATCACTCACGGGGCGAAGTTTGTGGCTGTCAACAACGACCCGACTGTTCCCGGCCGAAACGGTCTGGAGCCGGGAGCGGGGGCAATTGTGGCTGCCCTCTCAGCGATGCTGGGCCGAGGACCGGACATCAATATGGGGAAACCGGCTACGCTTCTTCTGGAGATGGCAGCCCAGCACAGGAGTCTCAAGCCCCATGAGTGTGCGATGGTAGGTGATACCATCGATGTGGACATTGTGGCCGGCAATCGCGCCGGTATGACGACCATCTTAGTGTTGAGCGGAAACGCATCCCGTGAGGATCTAAACTCCCAGGCTGCCCAAGGAGATGGTAGGCCAGATATCGTGGTACCGTCAGTGCGAGATTTACTGGACATGATTGCGTAAAGGGGGGATTGCAGAGAAGGTGAGTTTGTGTTTGGGTTTACTCGTATCTAAATCTTGGAGGAGGGATTCTGCATGAGACAAACTTGGTTTGCTGCGCTGTTGGCTGTTGGCCTGCTGGTAACCCTTTCTCTGGGTGCCTTGGCCCAAGCTTACCCACAGGACGTTGATACCTGGCTTAGAGAGGTTGGCCTAGGACCCTATGCTCCCGAGGCAGAAGATTGGGATGCGATCTATGAAAAAGCCAAGCAAGAAGGCCGGGTAGTGATCTACACCAGTTCTTCCCGGACCATTCAGGTTAAGGACGAGTTTGAAGCCCTCTACCCCGGAATCGAAGTAGAGGTCTACCATCTCGGTACCACCGAGTCCCTCAACAAACTGCACAGGGAGCAGCTTTCTGGAATCTACAACTGTGATATCCTGCACGCTTCAGGCTACCCCACCCAGCTCTATCTC
>JAAYMI010000040.1 GCA_012521465.1 Bacillota bacterium
CACCCTTCTGGCAGTGCCTTGACTGGACACAAGATCAGATCACCTTGGCCTTCCGGTAGGAGAACTGCGATCTCCCCATCCTCAATGCGGTCCAACACAACCGAAAGCAATGTATCACTCCCCAACGAAAGCTATCCCTTGGGTCTTGATTCGCTCCAAAGTAGCGCGCCCGATGCCCCTCACCCGCAGTAGGTCATCAAGGGAACTGAAGGGGCGCAGACGCAAAATCTCCCCAGCGAGTTTCTTCCCGATCTGCGCTATCTTGATCAGCTGTTCATAGGGCGCCCGATTGATCTCAATCTGCCCAAAAGCGCCCCCATAGAGCTCCGGTTCCCGCTCGGTGGTAATCCAGTAGTTGGAGCCGTCCGATTCCACCGTGATTGTACCATAGGCGTCCGTGCCGTATAAAGTAATGCCCTGTCGAAGAATGCGTTCGACAACTTCGATGTGTGGATGCCCATACGGGCTGCAGATCGCAGCTGAGTAGATGGCAGCGTCCGGATTGACAGCGTCTAAAAAGGCGCCATCGGTGGATGTCCGGGAGCCGTGGTGCCCCAACTGCAGGATTTGAGCCTGAAGATTGTGCCCCCTCGCCAGAATCTGCCGTTCGGTAACAGCTTCAATATCACCTGTGAGCAGCACGGCAAAATCTCCGAATGCAGCCCGCACAGCCAGGCATGACTCGTGAACATCATCAGTCAGTTCAGCGGGATTGAGGATCTCCAGGGTCAGACTGCCCATCTGGATCACCTCCCCAGCGTGAGGTTCATAGTAGCCAGCATCTGACGCCAAGATGGCATCGAGCGCATCCTCAAACACAGGCGTGGGGTGCTCATAACCGCTCATCCATACTTCCTTTACGGGAATCGCCGCCAATACATCTTTCAGCTGCCCCATGTGATCGGCGTGAGGATGTGTTATGATAACCACATCAATCTGCTCCACGCCGGCCCGTTGGAGCAGAGGAACTACATCATAGCGGTCCACGTCTCCAGCGTCCACTAATACAGTAAAGTCAGGTCCCTGCAAAAGCACAGCCTCGGCTTGGCCCACATAGAAGAAATGGGCCGTCATGTGCTGCTCTGACGCAGCACTCCCAGAAACGCAGATGGCCAGTATAATCCCAAAAAGCACCGCCAGCACTTTCCCCCGGCCCATAGGTTCCTCCCCCTTTCCCTCGCACGCGAGAAGCCTACAGCTGGCTTATCCTAGTGAACAGCTCTCTGGCCAACGGAGCTGCAGTTCTTCCACCAACCCCACCATTCTCGACCAAAACGGCAAAGGCCAAGTCCCGTCCGGCAAGATCAAACACCAGGCCGCCAAACCAGGCATGGGTCGGCCCGGAGGTCTCCGCGGTCCCCGTCTTACCAATGATATTTAGGCCTTCCACTTGCGCAGCGGTGCCAGTCCCTTCCTGCACTACCCGCGCCATGATGGTGCGCATTTCGGCGGCTGTGTCAGGGGTAAGGACCTCAAACATACGGGGCTCTACTCCTTCACCGCGAGGCTTGAGCACAATCTCCGGCACGAGACCATCGCCAGCAAAGGCCGTAAACAGCTGCGCTACATGCAGAGGTGTTAAGAGCACTCTATCCTGACCAATGGCACTCCAGGCAAGGGCAACCCGACTGCGGGCTGGATCACCAATCTGCCCCGCTCTCACACTCACGCCAAGATCCCAACCAGTGTCCAGCTCCCAGCGGGAGAAGTATTCCTGCAGGAGCTGCGCCCCAAGATCCAGCCCAACCTGGGCCATGGTGGTGTTGATGGAATGAATCACGGCATCTGGAAAGACGTGCAGCCCAAAGGTCTGTCCCTCAAAGTTACGCACAATGTTGCCTTCCACCCGCAGTTCACCTCTGTCGTTGAACTGGCTGGCTATTGTGTGCACCCCTTGATCCAGCGCTGCCGCAGCCGTGAGCACCTTGAAGATGGAACCGGGTGGGTACAAACCCTGGAAAGCCCTGTTAAACAGCGGCTGGGCAGGATCACTGCTTAGAGCTGACCAGCGCTGGGAACTGATCCCCATAGCAAATTCCGTAGGGTCATAGCTGGGCGATGAAGCAGCGGCCAAGATCTCGCCGGTGTTGGCATCAAGCACTACGATGGCACCAGCGTAATCTCCCAGCACTGCTGCGGCTGTTTCCTGAAACGCGGCATCTATGGTGAGGTAGATGTCTTCACCGTGCCTAAGGGGCCTCTCCGCCAGCAGCACCTCTTCACCATCAGCGGGCAGGATAAAGAACTTCAGCCCCGGACGGCCTCGGAGTTGATCATCAAAGGCCACTTCCAGGCCTGCCCTACCCACAATCTCACCAGCGGTGTATTCCCGTTCCGGGAAACTGCTGATCATGTTTGCTGTCACTTCGCCGATGTACCCCGTGAGGTGTCCGGCAGCCGGTCCTAGGGGGTATGCCCGGGACTCTTCCCGACGAAAGAAGATGCCTGGAACTGGTCGGAGAATGGGGTCGAGACGGGCGTATTCTTCCTCGGAGACAGTAATAATGGGAACGAACCAATGCCCCTGCACACCTGGCGCCTCGTACTGCCGCCGCACATATTCAGGGTCCAAACCGAGCTGTTCCTCCAAAACCTGATGGAGCAGGTCCGGTTCGGAAATACGGTTGGGCTGCACCCCAATCTTCACCACGGTTCCGTATCCCGCGAGCGGACGGCCGTTCCGGTCAAAGATGCTGCCTCGAGTCGGCTGCTGCCGCTCCCTGCGGTAATTGGCCGCCAGTCCGTATTCTGGGAAAGGCAGGTCATTCGCCCAATCTACCTTCCAGGCAAACAGCCCGCTGCGTCGCAGCTTTAAGTTCGACTCCACCTCAAGCGGTTCAAAGAGGCGCGAGGTGTAGCGCAGCCGGTAGCTGTATTCCGCGACACGCCAGGACTGGGAAATCGGTTTCAACTCCACCCGTTCAATCTCTTCCAGCTCGTATGCCTCAGCAAAGCGGTTGAACCCCTCTTCGAGCTCGCTCCCAGCAGGGTGGGGCTCGTCCGCTGAAAAGTGCTGCTCAATCCCGGCAAATTCACGGTTGACTATCCTTTTGAGGTAGTCTTCAGCCGCGGACATGGGGCTTGGCGCAGCGTAGTACACGATGGCAAATGCTCCTCCTACCACCAGTACCAAAGCCACAGCTGCTATTACTGCTGTACGCATCATAAACCTCTCCTTCGGTTTTCCCATAGGATTGATCTTGTTCCTAGTTTTCCCAATTTCGGGAAAATCTCTCAGCTTTCTCAGAACAGAATGGATCTCTACTACATTCATTCTGCATACGTACAGCAAACCTGACGCTATGCCTGCCGCCAAAATCCTGGAGTGAAGATTACCAGTACAGTAAACATCTCGAGGCGCCCCACCAACATGAGCACCGTTAAGAGAAGTTTCACAGGCCCGCTGAAGAAACTGAAGCTATTTCCTGGACCCACGAGCCCAAAGCCCACACCCACGTTTCCTAAAGTAGCTGCTGCGGCACTCGCGGAAGTAAACAAGTCAGTGCCTGCTAGAGCTACCAGTAACGTGCCAGCTACAAACAGCCCAAGATACAAGAAGACAAAACTTGCGATGCTCGCGACTGTTTCCTGAGGTACTACCCGTCCATTGATGGTTACAGGAACAAGGGCCTGCGAATGGAGCATGCGCCGCACTTCTCGGCCGACTAACTTCGCCGCAACCATCAAACGAATAACCTTAATTCCCCCAGCTGTCGAACCGGCGCTTCCACCTACGAATAACAGCATAAACAGCACGGCCTTGCTGAATTCAGGCCACTGGCTGTAGTCGGCGGTGGAATACCCTGTCGTAGTAATGATTGAGCTGACTTGAAAAAGGGCGTGCTTGGCAGCGTCGCCCCACCCATATTGCAGTGAACGAACTAGGTTCATAGTAACCAGGGCGGCACTCAGCACAGTAATTCCGAGGTAAACCTTAAGTTCCGAATTGCTCCCTAGGGAACTCCAGCGCCTGCGCCAGAGCTCATAATATAGGGAGAAGTTCACTCCGGCCAAAATCATTAACACAGCTAGCGCCCAAGGCACCGCGCTTCCGCCGACACTGCCCATGGGAGTGCTGTAAGGGGTGAAGCCGCCTGTGCCAACCGCACCAAAGCCGAGGAGAACGGCGTCAAAAAGAGGAACACCTGCGCAAACGAGGGCCAATACCGCCAGAACAGTGAGCCCTAAATAGACGGTGTACAGGAGCTGTGCTGTGTTGGCCAGGCGCGGCACAAGCTTGTCCGCGCTCGGACCGGGAGCTTCTGCCTTATAGATCTGCATGCCCCCCACCCCGATTGCCGGAAGGAGAGCCAGCGTAAATACTAGGATGCCCATTCCACCCAACCAATGAGAGAAGGACCGCCAAAAGAGAATACCCCTCGGCAGCGCTTCCGGATCGTTAATGATCGTCGCTCCGGTTGTGGTCAGCCCAGAAGTGCATTCAAACAAGGCATCGATAAACGTAGGTACAGCCCGTGCAAAGAAGAACGGCAGCGCACCAAACACTGCCGCAGCTGCCCAACCCAGTGTCACGATGAGCAGCCCTTCCCGGGCTTTGATCGTATCAGAGCCGGGCTTAATTCGGGTCAATACAAGGCCAGCCGCCGCCGTAATCACTATTGACCAAGCAAAAGCTGATGCGGCAGTCTCGCCATACACCACAGAAACGAGCAGCGGTACTGCGAGAATAAGGGCCTCAATCAGCAGAAGGGTTCCCAGAATCCTTCCTACCATGCCAAAGTTCACGCAGAAAACCTCCCCTCGGCCGGTAGAACAGTCTCTCCAGTTGATTGACTAAAGCTGCGAGGCAGAAAACAACTACCCGGTCCCCGGGCCGGATCACAGAATCGCCTCGCGGGATAGTGACTTGGCTCCCCCGCACTATGGCTCCAACGATCATACCTTGGGGCAGGTTGAGGTCAGCGAGAGTCACCCCCACCACCTGGGATGCTTCTGTGACAATGATCTCCACTACTTCTGCTTGTCCGCCGAACAGCAGTGAGAGAGATGCGATCTGACCACCTTGAATAAACCTAATGATGGCTGCAGCAGAAATGAGCACTGGATTCACCGCACGATCGATTCCCAGCTGCTCGATAAGGGAAATGAAGTTGGAACGGCTCACCTTGGCCACTACGCGGCCGATCCCGCGCTGCTTACCCAAGAGGGCAAGAAGAAGGTTCTCCTCATCGAGCCCTGTGAGAGTCACGAGCGCATCCATTTGGGAGAGGTTTTCCTCTTCAAGGAGATCATGGTCGCTGCCGTCACCGTGAATTACCAGCACATTTCGAAGATTCTCGGCCAGGTAGGCACACCTTGCCTCGTCCTGTTCAATGATTTTTACAGCCGCACCCAGCTCCTGAAGGTGGCGGGCAAGGTAGAAGCCAGCATTTCCGCCGCCCAGGATCATCACATTGCGCGGCAGCAGCCTTTGGGGCCAAGGTTCCCCATCCCCAGCAAAAGCTTTGAGATCTGGTGTTTTGCCGATGAGATAGAGCACATCTTTACCCGCCAGCTGGGTGCTGCCGTGGGGAATGATAATTTCTCCATCTCGGGAGACAGCGACCACTAATAGACCGTGGAAAACATCGAGTTCGCACAGCATCCGCCCAGCCAATTCGGGTCTAAGGGACACGGAGTATTCCACGAGTCCGACTCTACCTTGGGCAAACTGCTCAACATGGATCGCACCTCCCTGTACGAGGTACCGGCCGATCTCTTTCGCCACTTCTTGATCGGGATTGATGATAAAATCGATGCCAAAACGGCGGCTGAAGAAGTCGATCTGCTTGGCATACGCCGGATCGCGCACCCGTGCTGCAGCCCGGGCACAGCCGAGTTCTTTAGCCATCTGGCAGATAAGGATGTTAGTTTCATCACTATCCGTCACTGCGAGGACAATACTCGTGCGTTCCATGTTAAACTGTTCTAAGATCTGCAGCTGAGCAGCATTCCCCTTGGCAGTCAAGACGTCTAGATTATTGTTCACCCGCTGTAAAGCCTGGTCATCGGTATCGACAACGGTGATGTCATGACCGTTGCGGGATAGAGCTTCAGCTACTTTATATCCAAGTTTACCAGCGCCTGCAATGAAAATGCGCATCAAATCACCCCTTGTAACGCTGTCCGGGCGTTTACAACCAGAATACCACCTTGGCTTGGCCGAGTTCCACGCTTCACGGCGGATTCTCTTTGACAACGTCGAACAAAAATGTTACCATAACGTAAACTGTAATGACAGATGGTGCGTTGGGCTAAAGGAGGACATTGGTGTGTTCCAGTACATTTTTGGAGTCGCGGGCGGATTAGCGATCTTCCTCTACGGAATGAGCCTTTCCAGCACCGGGCTGCAGAAGGTGTCCGGTTCTGCTCTAAAATCTATCATTCATAAACTGACAACAAATCCCGTATTCGGCATGTTGGTCGGAGTCTTGGCAACCTTTCTAATCCAAAGCAGTACCGCCACCACGATCATTTTGGTGAGCCTAGTGGGGGCCAATCTCATGACCCTTGCCCAGAGTATTGGTGTTATTCTCGGTGCCGATGTGGGTACAACTCTAACCGTACAGCTGATCGCATTTAAGATCACAAGCTACGCTCTGCTCTTTATCGCCCTGGGTTTTGCGTTGAGTTTTATCGCTAAGCGGCCGCGCATGAAATACCTCGGGCAGATCATTATGGGTTTTGGTTTTGTTTTCTACGGTATTCATATCATGACTGCAACCGTGGAGCCGCTCCGGGAATATGAAGCTGTTCGGGAAATGCTCATCGCCTTCGGGCGCAATCCCTTCCTGGGTTTAGTTGTGGCCGCGCTCTTTACCGTGATCACCAACTCCAGTGCTGCCACCATCGGACTAGTGTTCTCCTTGGCACTCCAGGGCTTGGTTCCCCTTGAGGCAGCCATTCCGTTAATTCTAGGGGCCAATGTTGGCACCTGCAGCACCGCGCTCTTGGCAACCATCGGTGCTCCCACCGATGCCAAGCGGGTCGGAGTAGCCCACGTGTTGTTCAAGCTGCTCGGCGTGATCCTGATCATTCCGTTTATCGGTCCCTTCGCCGAATTGGTGAGACTTACCTCGACCGATGCTGCCCGCCAAATCGCCAACGCACACACCTTGTTTAATGTGGGCATTGCTGTGGTATTCCTCCCCTTTGCCCGGCCCTTTGCGCAGCTCATAGAGCTTATCGTGCCGGAGCGTGCTGCGGGGATACCAGATGTGGAAGAGCCCCTCTATCTTGAGCGCCATTCCCTCAGCACTCCTGTCTTAGCGCTGGAACAGGTGCGGGCAGAAATCGTGCGGATCGCCAGGATTATCAATCAGATGACGGTGAACCTCAGCGAAATCTTGGTGGCGTACGACGAAGACCTGGCAACCCGCATCTGGCAGCTAGAGACCGGCGTTGATGCCCTCTACAGGCACGTGGTAGGCTTTTTAGCTGATATCGCCCAAAGCAACCTTACGGAAGAACAGTCCCACGAAAATGTGGTTTGGATCCAAGTCACCAACGATCTGGAACACATTGGCGACAGCATCATCCGCATGCTGCAGTCAGTTACCAAGAAACTTGAGCACCAGGTTGTGTTCTCCAATGAAGGACAGCACGAGCTGGAAGAGCTTTTCAGCCGTGTAGTTCATCTGAGCAAAGGACTGATTACAGCTTTTGAGTCTCCCAGCGAAGAAAACCTGGCAGCCCTGAGGGATGATGCCAACGATATTATCGCTATGGAACAGCAGATGCGAGTTTCCCATATTCGACGGCTCCACGCCCAGATCGCCGTATCCCGCGATACCAGTCCCATCCATCTCGACCTCACAAACGCCATGCGCCGCATCGCCGACCACACACTGCTGATTGTGAAGAACATGTCGGGAGTCTCGGAAAAGCCGCCTGTGGAAGAAAGCTTGAATGCCATGCAAGAGACGGTAAACGCTACCGCTGGGCTGAGTGGGTAGCTTTGCTCACGTGTACTCCACCCTGCTGCACGAATCGCGCACGATTAAGCTGACAGGCAGGATCTGTTCTCGGGAGGCACCACCCCCTGCAATGCCGTGCACGATGGTGTCAGCTGCCAATCTCCCCAAAAGCACCGTGTCCTGCCGCACAGTGGTGAGAGCGGGAGTTACGTGCCTACTGACCTCAATATCATCATACCCCACGATGGACATTTCATTGGGACAGGCGAGGCCCGCCTGCCTCAGGGCACTTAGGGCACCAACCGCGATAGCGTCACTCTGGCACACGACCGCGGTGGGCCTCTCCTTGCTCCTCAGGATGGTCTGCATGGCATAGTAACCAGATTCCCGAGTAAAGTCATCACCGGCAACCCATTCTTTGCGGAAAGGCAGGCCGTAATCAGCTAGGCGCGTTCGAAAAGCTTCTGTACGACGGCGACAGGCATAAGTGTTAGGCAAACCCTCAATCAGTCCTATTGCGCGATGGCCCAAAGCATAGAGATAATCCACAGCCTGGTGAATCCCCTGGCGGTGATCCCACGCGAGAAAATACCCATGGTCTTCTGGGTAACTACTACTGTCTTCGTCCAGAAATAGACAGGGCAGCTTTGACTCTGCCAGATTCCTGATCTCGGCGGAAGCCAGATCCACTCCCATCAGTATGGCTCCATCTACTCCCCTGCGTGCACAGTGTTCTAGATAGTTTAGAGGATTTCTCAGCCAGGCCTCGGGGAACAAGACAAAATCGCCGCCCAGTTCCGCCAGCCTTTTGCCTAACCCAAGTAAGATCTCGTGGGGAAAGGCATGATGCAGACCCCACATGGGATTGTAGTGCATGAAGATGCCCACCAGATAGGATGGCTTCCCGGAGAGACGTGCAGTTTGTTCCACTCTTCTCCCTCCAGTACTATGGTCTGCGTTAACTGATTCCTTAACCCATTCTAAAGGACAGCACGTATTTCCTTCCGAGTTCCTTCCTGATTTCCCTTCATCAGCCAACACTGCGTCGCACGTGTTAGGAACATGTGATATACTTCAAATGACAGCAAGAATTCTCAAGGAGTGAGTCCTGTGCATACAGTGTTTCGCCAAACTGATCGTCCTATGGAAGAACGCATAGCCGATTTACTCGAGAGATTGACGTTAGAAGAGAAAATCTCTCAGATGGTTTACCACTCTTCTGCCATTGCGAGACTGGGAATACCAGAATACAATTGGTGGAACGAATGCCTCCATGGCGTGGGCCGTGCCGGTGTGGCCACGGTCTTTCCCCAAGCAATCGGAATGGCTGCATCCTTCAATGCTCCTCTACTTAAGCAAACGGCAGAGATCATCGCCAACGAAGCCCGGGCGAAACACCACGAGATGGCCCGCCAGGGCGACCGTTCTATCTACAAAGGACTCACCTTTTGGACACCCAACATCAATATCTTTCGCGATCCGCGCTGGGGACGGGGACAAGAGACCTACGGCGAAGACCCTTATTTGACTGCCTCTCTGGGAAAGGCCTTTGTGGAAGGACTCCAAGGGGATCATCCCAAGTACCTAAAAGCGGCAGCCTGCGCTAAGCACTATGCCGTGCACAGCGGACCGGAAAGCCTGCGCCACAGTTTTGACGCCCAAGTCAGCCGCAAAGACCTATTTGAAACCTACCTGCCTGCTTTCCGGGCGTTGGTTGTGGAGGCTGAGGTAGAGGCGGTGATGGGCGCGTATAACCGCACCAACGGCGAACCGTGCTGCGCTAGTCCCACCCTCCTGCAGAAGATCCTCCGGGAACAGTGGGGCTTCACGGGCCATGTGGTCTCGGACTGCGGCGCAATCTCCGACTTCCACCTCCATCACAAAATCACGGCCACCCCAGAAGAGTCAGCAGCGCTAGCGGTTAATAACGGCTGCGACCTCAACTGCGGCCACGTCTTCTTTGCCCTCAAAGAGGCGGTCGAGCAGGGGCTTATCTCAGAAGAGACCATCGACCGTTCTCTCGCCCGGCTCCTGAGGACCCGGTTTAGGCTCGGCATGTTCGATCCACCAGAAGCAGTGCCGTATTCCCAAATCCCGTACGAAATTGTGGCCTGCCCAGAACACCGGGCCCACGCCCGCCAGATGGCGCGTGAGTCTATGGTCTTGTTAAAAAACGAAAACAACCTCCTGCCACTCCCTGATGGTCTAAAATCCATTGCAGTTATCGGTCCCAATGCCGCTTCCCACAAGGTGCTGGTGGGCAATTATTACGGGACCTCAACGCAGCTTGTCACTGCTCTCGATGGCATCCGCAATCGCCTCACACCACAGACAAAGGTATGGTATGCGGAGGGCTGCCACCTATTCAAGACTGAACACTCTTATTGGGGAGATTCACCAGCCGCTGGCTTTGCCGAAGCCATTGCTGCCGCACAGCGTTCTGATGCAGTCATTATGTGCCTAGGCATCTCCCCTGATCTGGAAGGGGAAGAGGGTGCAGCAGCCAATTCCGATGGCGGTGGTGATCGGGTCAATCTCGGCCTTCCAGGAGTGCAGGAAGAGCTGCTCCAAGCAGTCCACGCCACAGGCAAACCCATTGTCTTGGTTCTCTTCAGCGGCAGCCCCCTAACTGTAAACTGGGCCCATGATCATATTCCCGCCATTATCCAGGCCTGGTACCCAGGAGAAGAAGGAGGAAGCGCGCTCGCGGATATCATCTTCGGCGATTACAACCCCGCAGGCCGACTGCCTGTAACATTCGTGAAGTCCATTGACGACCTGCCCGAATTTACGGATTACTCTATGGAGGGGCGGACTTACCGCTACATGCAGACAGAGCCGCTCTATCCATTCGGCTACGGCCTCAGCTACACCCAGTTCGAGTATACTGGCCTGCACGTCCCTGCATCCGCTCCAGTGGGAAGTGAAATTGAAGTGACGGTGGACGTAACCAATGTAGGCCAGCGTGCTGGTGATGAAGTGGTGCAGCTGTATGTGCGGGCCCTCGATGCCAGTGTAAAGACACCCATCCACTCCCTGCAGGGCTTTTCACGCATTCACCTGCAGCCAGGCGAAACGGCCCAAGTGAAGTTTGTCCTTACCCCTAGGCAGCTGGCAGTATTTTATGAGGATGGAAGCTGTGCTGTTGAACCAGGACGCTACCTGGTTTTCGTCGGCGGAAATGGACCTGACAAGCGGAGTATTGCCTTGACTGGAAATTCACCGCTCCAGGCGGAACTGCGTCTAGAAGGGCAGGCGATCGGGCTTCCATTCTGATTTGACCTGCCGCGCAATTAATGTATATAATGAGGAGGGATCGGCCCGCATGTGGCGAAAGAACAACGGAGGATTGGACCTCAGCCTGTATTTGTGAGCACCGTCACATCCCAGTGTGCTCTCGCCAGCGTGAGAGTCTTCACTATAGTGACCTCACAGCAAAGCCCCTCGCGCAAACGCGAGGCGCATTTTTGCTGTCCGCAGGCCTCATTTTCATCAATTTTAAGGAGGAGTCGTGTACTTATGCGCAAGATGACCATTGACGGTAATACGGCTGCCGCGCACGTTGCTTACGCATTTAGTGATGTTGCAGCGATTTACCCGATTACGCCATCTTCCCCCATGGGCGAAGTCTGTGATGAATGGGCAGCCCAGGGCAGGAAAAACATCTTTGGTCAAGTTGTAAAGGTTGTGGAAATGCAGTCGGAAGCAGGCGCTGCTGGAGCTGTACATGGGTCGTTAGTGGCCGGGGCCCTCACCACCACATTCACCGCCTCGCAAGGCTTGCTCTTAATGATCCCTAACATGTACAAGATTTCCGGCGAACTGCTGCCCGGAGTTTTCCACGTCTCAGCTCGTTCTATTGCTGCACACGCACTGTCGATCTTTGGCGACCATTCTGACGTAATGGCAGCACGGCAGACTGGGTTTGCTATGCTCGCATCCGGTTCGGTCCAAGAAGTCATGGATTTGGCCTTAGTGGCACATCTGTCCGCTATTAAGGGACGGGTCCCCTTCCTCCACTTCTTCGATGGTTTCCGCACTTCCCACGAGATCCAAAAGATCGATGTCATTCCCTATGAAGATATGGAGAAGCTTGTAGACAAGCAGGCCATTGCCGACTTCAGGGCCCGAGCCATGAGCCCAGAACGCCCTGAGCTGCGGGGTACGGCACAGAACCCAGATATTTACTTCCAAGGCCGCGAAGCCGCCAACCCATATTACCTCGCTGTGCCAAGCATTGTGGCTGAGGCCATGGCGCAGGTGGGTGAACTGACTGGTCGGTGCTATAAACTGTTTGACTATGTAGGGGCACCCGATGCTGACCGTGTAGTTATCACCATGGGTTCCAGCACTGAAGTCGCTGAGGAAACTGTGCGCTACCTGAACAGCCGAGGGCAAAAGGTTGGCCTAGTTAAGGTGCGGCTGTATCGTCCATTCTCCGCAGAGCACTTCCTGGCAGTCCTGCCTGAGACCGTGAAACGCATTGCTGTGCTCGACCGGACGAAGGAGCCTGGTGCACTAGGCGAGCCTCTCTACCAGGATGTTCAGACAGTATTGGCCGAAAACGGCAGGACTGACATTGTTGTAGTCGGCGGACGCTACGGCCTGAGTTCCAAGGAATTTACGCCGGCGATGGCACTCGCTGTGTTTGACAACCTTGCCAGCGAAACGCCTAAGAACCACTTTACCGTCGGCATTATTGACGATGTCACCCATACATCACTTGATGTGGACCGTTCCTTGGACATTGCCCCAGAGGATTTAGTGTCCTGTAAGTTCTATGGTCTGGGCTCCGATGGTACGGTTGGCGCCAACAAGAACTCCATTAAGATCATCGGCGACCACACCGATATGTTCGCCCAAGGCTACTTTGAATATGATTCCAAGAAGTCTGGCGGAATCACTATTTCTCACCTCCGCTTTGGACACAGCCCAATTAAGGCGCCTTACAAAGTGGATCAGCCGAACTTTGTGGCCTGCCACAATCCGTCTTACGTGAGAAAATACGACATGCTGCACGGCATCAAGCAGGGCGGCGTATTCCTCCTCAACTCCCCTTGGACCCTGGAGGAGATGGAAACAGAACTGCCAGCATCCTTGAAGCGGCAGATTGCCGAGAAGAAGCTGCGGTTCTACAATATTGATGCTGTGAAGATCGCACAGGAGATCGGCCTCGGTGGTCGGATTAACACCATCTTGCAGGCTGCGTTCTTCAAGATTGCCAACGTCATCCCTGTGGATGATGCGGTGAAGTTTATTAAGCAGGCAATCCAAGACACTTACGGCAACAAGGGTGAAAGGGTTGTCCAGATGAACTATGCGGCTGTGGACCGGGGGCTGTCTGATCTGGTGGAAATCCAATATCCAGCCGAATGGGCTCAGGCCTCGGAAGCTGCAGCAGCCGTAGAAGTTGATGAACCTGAATTCGTCAGCAAGGTAGTACGGCCCATCAACTCACTCAAGGGCGATGACCTGCCGGTCAGCACCTTTACACCAGATGGGACCATGCCTACCGCCACCACGCAGTATGAAAAGCGCGGCATCGCCGTCCACGTTCCTAAGTGGATTGCGGAAAACTGCATTCAGTGCAACCAGTGTGCCATGGTCTGCCCCCATGCCGTGATCCGGCCGTTCTTGGCTGAAGAGGCTGACCTTGAGAACGCACCTGAATCCTTTGTGACCCTTGATGCTGTGGGGCGCGAAGTGAAGGGCCTGAAGTACCGAATCCAAATTTCGCCACTGGATTGTACCGGGTGCGGGAACTGTGCTCAGGTCTGCCCAGCGAAGGAAAAAGCCCTGGTCATGGAACCCCTTGTTGACCATGCCCTTGAACAGGATGAGAACTGGCGGTTTGCCCTGTCTCTGCCGAACCGGGCTGGAGATATTCCGCCCACAACCATTAAGAATGCCCAGTTTAAGCAGCCACTGTTTGAGTTCTCAGGTGCCTGTGCCGGTTGCGGCGAGACCGCTTATATCAAGCTCGCGACCCAGTTGTTTGGGGACCGCATGCTGATTGCCAATGCTACGGGCTGCTCCTCTATCTACGGCGGCAGCGCTCCTGTTTGCCCATACTCTGTAAACGAACGGGGCCACGGACCGAGCTGGGCCAACTCCCTGTTCGAAGACAACGCTGAATTTGGTTTCGGAATGAACCTTGCTCAGCAGGCACGCCGCACAAGCCTGGCCAACATTATGGGAAGCTTGCTGGATGAAAACATACCTGCCGATCTCAAGGAAGCGTTCCAGCTGTGGATCGACAACATGGATGAAGCTGAGGTAACCCGCAAGGCTGCTGACAAGATCCGGGAGCTGCTGCCTGCAGCCATTGCCGAGTCTTCCGGTGACTTGAAGGCTATGCTGGAAACCCTCCAGGAGAACGCCGACGTCCTCTTGAAGAAGTCGATTTGGATCATCGGCGGCGACGGCTGGGCTTACGATATCGGCTACGGTGGTCTGGACCACGTACTGGCATCAGGCGAGAATGTGAACATCCTGGTACTGGATACTGAGGTATACTCCAATACCGGCGGCCAGGCATCCAAGGCTACACCGACGGGCGCTGTTGCCAAGTTCGCGAGCGCAGGCAAGCGCACCCGCAAGAAGGAACTGGGGCTCATGGCCATGTCCTATGGCTACGTCTATGTTGCCTCCGTCTCCATGGGTGCCAACCGCAACCAGCTGCTTAAGGCCATGATCGAGGCGGAAAGCTACGATGGCCCGAGCTTGATTATCGCCTACTCCCCCTGCATCAACCACGGCATCAATATGAGCCGCAGCGTTGAGGCTGGTAAACAGGCGGTAGAAGCGGGCTACTGGACCCTGTACCGCTACGATCCTCGCCTGGAGGCTGAGGGCAAGAATCCGTTCATCCTTGACTCTAAGGAACCGGATTACACCAAGTTCCGCGAGTTCCTCATGCAGCAGGTCCGCTATTCTTCACTCACCAGGCAGTTCCCGGAGGTTGCGGACGAACTGTTCAAGACTGCAGAAGAAGACGTACGCCGGCGCTACAACATGTTCAAGCGCATGGCCGAGAACTTCTAAGAGCGCATGACGAAAGCCCCCTGTGTGGGGGCTTTTTCGTTATGAAGCAAAAACATGGTCACCGATCTGCATCTTGATGGGCCTGGTCCATACCCAACTACTTTGGGGGACCTTGCGCGGATTCCAAAAGAACAAGGCTCCATCGGTGGGATCGTGCCCTGAAAGAGCCTCGAGCACTGCCTCATAAGCAGTATTGTTGGGCAGCATATTGATGGTGCCATTGGCCACCACTTCGAACTGGCGCGGCTGGTAGACTACTCCCCACACGGTGTTGGGGAAGTCAGGATGCCTGAGTCGATTGAGTGCCACCGCTGCCACTGCCACCTGACCCAAATATGGTTCGCCGCGAGCCTCGGCATGGACTAAGCGGGCCAGCAGCTTGATCTCGTCCAGCTGCTGGTCCGTGTACTCATCTTCAGGAAGCACGAATCCGCCTTCCACCGACGGAAGCACTGGCGTGGACTTCATTCTCTTCCCCCCTTCCGTCCCACACCTCCATATCTCGTGTTAAGATATGCAGGCTGCATCCGGTAGGGAATGGCCCCTGCGGGGGACTTAAGCATGCGCTGCGGCTCTACTGAACCTCTGGATCTGCCCAGCGATCGTTTGGCAGCAGCGGATACCAATCAGGACGCCGGGAATCCCTGTCGTAGCAGTAGGCTCCCTGTCTTCTGAACTGCTCCGCGTACTCCTGCAGGCGGTCACGGTCAAGCTTGACCCCAAGGCCCGGCTCGTCGGGCACAGCGATCTGACCATCCTTGTACTCCATCTTGCCGCCGGCAATCACATCGTCCAAGAGCTGATGGTAGTGGGCATCAATGGCGAAGGTCAGATTGGGCAGAGCAGCCGCAAGATGCAGCATCGTGCTGAGCTGAATGCCCAGTTCGCCGGAAGAGTGGACCGAGATGCCAAGCTGGAAGGTATCACATATGGCCGCTGCTTTCACGCACGCTCTGATGCCGCCCCAAAAACAGGTGTCGAGTAAGATTACGTCTGCGGCTGGATTGAGGACGTTCTGCGCCAGCTGCTCGAAGGTGACCACCACCGTATTCGTTGCGAGGGGAATGGTAGTCTTTTCCCGCACCCTGCGCATACCGTTTAGGCCCCAGGTTGGATCCTCCAGGTAATCATTGCGGATAGATTCGATCTGCTTAGCGAACCAGATGCTGTCCTCGACGCTCCAACAGGCATTAGGATCAATGCGGAAGTGATCCTGCGGAAATTCTGCAGCTAAGGCTTTGTAGGCGTCCAGTTCATATTCAGGCGGGAAAACTCCTGCCTTCAGCTTATGGGTCCTGAACCCGCAGCGTTCTTTCAAAGCCCGGGTATGCCTCACCAGCTGCTCAATAGTGCGCACTTCCTCGATGCCCAGCTCCTGGTTTTCGTAGCGGAAGAACAGGTAGCTGGCGAACGATATCTTGTCGCGCAGCTTCCCTCCGATGAGGTTGTACACCGGCTGATTGAGCTTTTGGCCAATGATATCCAGGCAGGCAAACTCGATTGCCGCCATGTACTGCAGGCGGTTGTTGTAGAGGCTGGCCGTGGGGTTGCAGATCTTGTAGCGCAGGGCCTCTAGCTGAAAGGGATCGTGACCAATGAGGTAATCCTTCAAACGCTTAAACTGCAGCTCCGCACCTTCTCCGCCACCTCCCACCTCCCCTAAGCCCACAATTCCTTCGTCCGTAACCACTTCCACGATGGTCCGCACAAAGCGACCCCAATGCTCACCGTTGCTGTGCCGCAGTGGTGCTTCCAGGGGAACACTGACGGTGGTTGGAATTATGTCCACAATCTTCATGATCATCCCACCTTATGGCTGTGCGAAGTAATCCGGGAACTCCTGCAATAGCCGCTTTCTTTCCACAATCACCATGCGGAGGTGTTCCTGCATGGTCTGGGCGGCAGTATCGGGTTTGTTCTCTTTCACGGCATCAAGAATTGCTCTGTGCTGAGCGATAATCCTGTCCCAATCATGGTGGTGCGACAAACGCAGCACTCTCAGCCTAAAGAAATCGTTGTTCAGCTGGCTGATCATCTGCCATGTGCGTTCCCGCCCACAAATGCGGAACAATGCAGCATGGAACCGATCGTCAAGGGAAAGCATCTGCAGATAACTCTGGTTATCGTGGCAGATCTCCTGCTGCGCCAAATTAGATTCCAGATTGATAATGTCATCTCGGGTCAAGTGCCCGCATGCATCCTGCACAACAGCCATTTCCAGGACTTCCCTAGCAAAGCGGCCTTCATCCACATTGGCTAGGTTGATTAAAGAGACATATGTGCCGCGCTGGGGATAAACCTCCACCAGGCCGTCTTGAAAAAGGCGCACAAACACCTCCCGCACCGGGGTGCGGCTGACGTGGAACCGTTCGGAGACCTCTTGTTCCGACATCTTAGTGCCTGGTTTGAGGATGAGGTGGAGAATATCGTGCCGCAGGGAACGGTACACCATCTCCCGGGCAGAACTCCTACTTGCATACGCTGCTTCCACTAAACTCGACTCCTTCTAGACTACCATGGTAGTATACTGTAATCATAACCAGCATTTAACTTTATGTCAACCCTATTGCCTAAGCGCTAATGAAAATCCTGCCGCAGGCGCCAGAGTTGTAAGGCCGCCGGTCCGGCGGCAGGAAGAGTTCTAGGAGTGTCAAAGATATAAGAGTGACAAACCAGACAAAGGAGGATCGGTTATGCCTACAACGCATAATGCTGCCCAAGTAGGAGATATCGCCAAGACCGTGCTGATGGCAGGAGACCCTCTTCGGGTGAAGTTCATTGCTGAGACTTACCTTGAAAACGTCAAGTGCTATAACGAAGTGCGCGGCATGCTGGGCTTTACAGGCGAGTATAAGGGAGTTCCCGTGTCAGTTCAAAGCCACGGTATGGGGATACCCTCAATCGGAATTTACACTTACGAGCTTTTTAACATGTACGGTGTCGAAAACATCATCCGGGTAGGGTCCTGTGGAGCGATCGATCCTAGTGTACAGCTCATGGACTTGGTCTTTGCCCAAGGAGCCTGTACCGATTCGAACTATGCTTCTCAATATCGCCTGCCTGGGACCTTCGCCCCGATCGCTAGCTACGACTTGTTGGAAGCCGCTGTTCAGATTGCTCGCAAAAAGGACCTGCGCTATTTCGTAGGCAACGTACTGGCCTCCGACTTCTTCTACGCGGATCATCAAGCGACGCTGGATTGGCAGAAGATGGGGGTCTTGGCTGTGGAGATGGAAGCCGCTGCTCTGTACATGAATGCCGCTCGGGCCAAGAAGAGGGCTTTGTGCATGCTGACCGTATCTGATGAGGTGCACAGCGGCCGCGAAATCTCAGCTCACGAGCGCCAAGTTGGCTTTACTGCCATGATGGAAGTGGCCTTAGAACTCGCTGCGCAGATCTCCTAGTTGGAAAGGTGAATCATACCTGTCATGAAAAGGCCCTTTGTTACTGCCGAGCAGCTTCGGCAGATTGTTGAGCAGTACCCTACACCGTTTCATCTCTACGACGAGGCTGGGATCCGTGCGAATGCTCGGCGGCTTCACAAAGCCTTCGCATGGAACCCGCGGTTTAGGGAGTATTTCGCCGTAAAAGCCACTCCCAATCCCCGCATCCTCCAAATCCTGCAGGAGGAAGGTTGCGGCGTTGATTGCGCCACCTTAACAGAGCTTCTGCTCGCCGAGGCAGTGGGTTTTTCTGGTGAGGAAATCATGTTCTCTGCTAATATGACACCCTTCGAAGACTTTTCCTTTGCCCACAAACTCGGCGCCATTCTGAATCTAGATGACATCAGCGACATCGACTACTTCCAGCACCTGCCTCACATTCCTGAACTGGTCTCCTGCCGCTACAATCCTGGCGGGAAGTTCGCCATCAGCAACGAGATTATGAACACTCCAGCCGAGGCGAAATACGGGTTCACCCGGGAACAGCTCACAACAGGGTACCGAAGGTTAATGGATTTGGGAGTGCGGAAGTTCGGTCTCCACGCATTTCTGGCCAGCAACACCAGAAACAACGACTATTACCCAGTGCTGGCCCGTCTCCTCTTCCAGACCGCTGTGGAGCTCCACCAAGAGACCCGGGCAGAGATCAGCTTGATCAATCTTTCGGGAGGTATCGGTATCCCTTACCATCCCGACGATCAGCCCGCCGACATTGCAGCGATCGGTGAAGGTGTACGCCAGGCGTATGCCGATATCCTGGTGCCGGCCGGTATGGAGGACGTGGCGGTTGTCACGGAGCTCGGCCGCTACATGCTCGGCCCGTACGGGTGCCTGGTGGCCACTGCCATTCGCAAGAAGGAGACCTACAAGAACTACATCGGGCTTGATGCCTGCGCAGCCAATCTAATGCGCCCGGCAATGTACGGTGCCTATCACCACATCACCATCGCGGGCAAGGAAGAGTGGCCCTGCGACCATGTTTACGATGTGGTGGGAGGGCTGTGCGAGAACAACGACAAGTTCGCCATAGACAGGCCACTTCCCCGAATCGACATCGGGGACATTGTCGTGATCCATGATACCGGTGCCCACGGTTTCTCCATGGGCTACAACTACAACGGTAAGCTCCGCTCTGCCGAGCTGCTGCTGCGAACTGACGGCACGGTCGAGTTGATCCGCCGGGCTGAAACACCTGCCGACTATTTTGCCACCCTGAATCTACCCATTCGGAAATGAGACGGCACCCAACCGGCTTAGGCAGGTTGGGTGCTTCTGTGTCTAGCCTTTGAGGAGCTGGGCATACTTAGCGCGAAACTTCGCCACTTTGGGAGCAATTACCATCCGGCAGTAGGCCTGCTCCGGGTGATTGGCGAAGTAGTTGCGGTGATAGTCCTCAGCGGGATAGAAATTTGCCAGCGGGCTGATTTCTGTGACAATGGGAGAATCCCACCGCTTGGCTGCTTTCTCGCGCACGCGCTCAGCAATATCTCTCTGTTCTTCGCTGTGATAGAAGATCACCGAACGATATTGGGTCCCGACATCTTCACCCTGGCGGTTCGGCGTAGTGGGATCGTGAGTGCTGAAAAACACCTCCACCAGCTGTTCATAACTGATCACGGCCGGGTCGAACGTGATGCGCACCACCTCCGCGTGGCCGGTGGTATCCGTGCACACTTGCTCGTAGGTAGGATCCGGTACATGTCCGCCGGAATAGCCGGGCTCAGCGCTGATTACGCCTTTGAGGCTGCCAAAGACAGCCTCGGAACACCAAAAGCACCCACTACCAAAAGTGGCTTGTTCTGTCTGCATGCAGTTCACTCCTGACTGTTAAGATTTCGGAAAACTAAGAAGGTGAAACGTTGGCAAGCATCTATGATTACCCCAAATACTACGACATTGCCTTCTCGTACCGCGATACTGGCCGCGAGGCAGCAGTGATGCAGCGCGCCATTGAGCAGTTCTCGCACATCCCGGTAGCGAACGTTTTGGAGATCGCCTGCGGACACAGCCCGCACCTGGAACATATCCTGTCCTTAGGATACAGCTACCAGGGGCTGGATCTCAGCTCAACCATGCTGGCCTACGCTGCCGAGAAAGCCGCGGCTCGGGGCCTCAAGGCCAAATTCATTCAAGGGAACCTGGCAGACTTCACCGTACCTGAGCCGGTGGACTTCGCCTACATCATGTTAGGCTCTCTCTATGTCCAGACGACTGCCCAGCTCATCTCCCATTTTGCATCCGTGCAGCGAGTCTTGAAGCCGGGTGGGCTGTATTTTCTTGACTGGTGCATCGATTTCTCGCCGCTCACCAACACGAGCGACGCCTGGACTTGCAGGCGCGACGGGGTGGAGGTAAGGGTGCGCTACACTACCCGACTCCTCCATCCTGCTCGCCAGCACTACCGAGAAAGCTTGTCCGCGGAAGTGAGAGAGGGCAGGGAGCGCCTCCACCTAGAGCACTCCAATATCCGCCGCGCTATCTATCCCCAAGAGTTCGTCTTGGTGGCATCACACATGCACCAATTCGAACTGGTGGGCTGGTGGAACGATTGGGACTTCAATCAGCCCCTCGACAGCGTCACCCACGGCATAGTCCGCCCCATTATAGTGCTGCGCCGTAAACTAGTCCGCCCTAACTCTCTTTGAGGTATTTGTCAAACCATTGGGTGATTTCCTGGAGCCGCCTGGTGCGGTGCTTGGGCCTGCCGCTGCGGCTGAGCTCGTGGTTTTCGCCCCGGAACATGCACAGGCGAGCGTCCACCCCGTGATACTTCAGAGCCGAGAACATCTGCAGTGCTTCTGGAAGCCAGCAGCGGTAGTCTTCATCGGAATGGATAAACAGCGTGGGCGTATTGGCCCGATCCGCATATTTCAATGGGGAATGCTCCCACAGCTTCTCAAGGTCGCTCCAGGGAGTGGCTCCAATCTGATCAGGAGCAAAGTAGTATCCGATATCCGTGGTCCAGCCCATGGACACCCAGTTGGAGATACTGCGCTGGGAAGCCGCCGCCCGAAAGCGATCCGTATGACCGATAATCCAGTTGGTCATAAAGCCACCGTACGAACCACCCGTTACACCCACACGGTTGGCATCAATCGCCGGGAAGCGGCGCAGCACCTCGTCTGTGAAGGTCATGAGGTCATCGTAGTCGATCGTGCCGTATTTCCCCCGAATATCAGCGAAGGCATTACCCTTCCCGTCACTCCCCCGCGGATTGCAGAAGAACACGAAGTATCCTTGGTTAGCCCAGAACTGCATTTCATGGAAGAACACAGTGCCGTAGACCGTCTTGGGACCGCCGTGGATATTGAGAATGGCAGGGTACTTTCCTCCCTCGTCGTAATCCACAGGGCGCATAACCCAACCGTCGATCATCACTCCTGGTGCTGTCTCTACCACCAAGTGCTCCAAGGAAGCCAAGGAGCGCTCCTTCGCCAGCCACTCATTAAAATGCGTCACTTGACTCTCTTCACCATGGGTTAGACGATACATCTCCTGAAGCTTGCCCTCCCGCATGGCAATCAGGAGGATATTGCTGCCATGAACCGTAAATCCATCGACGGAGCCTGGCTGGTTGGTAAGCTGTTCCACCTCCCCATCTGCTCCAATGCGGTAGAGGTGGGAGTCGGCTCCTGCAGTGGAGATGAAGTAGAGGTATCCGCTGTGGAACACAAGCGACTCAGAGTTCCCGTAGCGGCAATCCGAATTCACCGAATTCCACAGACTCTGGTCCCAGTCTGGTGTGAGAAGCTGGCGCCGGCCAGTGGAAAGATCCACCAGATAGAATCGGGGGTTTTCGTTGAGGCCGTAGCTTTGCATAGCGCTGCCGGTGGCCAATGCGGTACCATCGCCGAGGAAATGCCCATACCTGTACTGGAAGGGTTCTGAATCCGGCACTTGCCGGCACTGGCCTTCTACCAAGTCCAAGACGTATAAGGAGCTGGTCTGCGGCCTTTTCCCCTGGAACTCTTGGCCCACACATAAGGCTTTGGTCTTGTCTTCATTCAAGGTGGCTGCAGCTATATCCAGTGGACCTGGTGTAAGATCCACCAGCTGGCCCGTACTGGGCGTGAACAGGAAGGCGTGCGTCCGCTCGAGGCTGACAAACCCCTTGCCATTCGCCCAAAAGGGGATCTCTTCCAATATTTCACAGTACCTTTCCGCATGCGCCTGCTCTTCCTGAGCCTGGCGCTCTTCTCTGCTCAAACTGTAGGCAGGGGGCTTGGCCAGGTTGATGGTGCCTAGGACCAGAAACTTGTCTGGCTCCAGCTCCAATAGCTCTTTCACCTGCAGGGGGATGCGAAACGCCTCTTGCGCTTCTCCTCCCCTGGTACTGATCTTGTAATAGATAGTCTCCTTCCTGCCCTTCTCGGCCGCTTCCTTGTCTTTGCGACTGCGCTTAGCAGCAAACAGCACATGCTCCCCATCGTCCAGCCAAGTAAAGCTCCGCTCCTCACCCAGTCCAGTCAGCTGGTACAGCTTGTTCCCTTCTTGATCATAGATCCACAATACGGACGCGTAGTTATTCTCCTCGAGATCGGCCTTGTGCACGGCAAAACAGGCCAGTTCGCCTGTGCGATTGTACTTAATCCCAGACAAAAAGCGGTATTCCGTAAAATCCTCTAGTCTAAGTTTCTCCAACTCCGAGCCTCCTCTAATAGTGCATTAGTCATATATTCCCTGCAGTGCTGCCAACTCCTTTTCCCCTTTCAGGAGCCGACAGGCCGAGCCTGCGCAGATAGGTTAAGGGAGTTAGGTATATCCGTTCCAGCATCTGTTCATCCCCGAATTCGTGGAACAGACCTTTATCAGGTTTGCCGTTCACTTCAATGATCCACGGTCTACCCTCTGCGTCCACCATAAAGTCCACGCAGATTTCCCCCAACCTGCCGAGGGGGCCGTCCAGCTGAACCGCAGCCAATCTGGCCAGCTTGCCCATGCGGGCGAGAATCCTTTTTCCGGCACTCCCGAAGCTGGAGAGCACTCGACTCGGATAGGAAAGGGACGCGTATTGGTTCGTGATAAAGCTCCCCTCCCGGGCGACGCGGCTCAGTTGTCCAGCCACATTCCACACGCCGCGACCATTTTTCTGAACCACAAACCGCACATCAAAAACTCCGCCGCTAAATACTGCCCCTTGCACATATTCTTGGACTACATATTTCTCCCCCATCTGCAGGAGCTCCACAAGCGCCAAGAATGGCTCTCCCTTGGGAATGGGCAGGGGGATATTTATATTGCTGGTCACCAGAACAAACTCTCCCGCTGGCTCCAGCAGATAGACGTTCCGTCCTGACTGGCCCCGTCTCGGCTTGATGACCCATTTCCTGCCATCGGCCAAGTGAGCTGCAAGCTGCTCGGGCACCAGTTCGTGTGCCTCGGGCAGAAAGGGCCTGAGAGCTGCACTGCCCGTCAGGACTTGGTGCACATCGAGTTTGTCAAACAGAGTGCGGGTGTTGAACACCCGCCCCTCGCCGAGAAATTGTTCAAGTCTCGCGATCACCTCTGGTTTTTCTGGGTAACAGCGGTTGTAGACGGCGTTGGGCAGCGGATAGGTCCCCTCGGTCCACGTTCCGCGGCTGAGAATCAGTCCGGCTGCGGTCCGTGCCTGCCAGTTTATGGTGTCCTCCCCAAACAGCAAGACCCGAAAGCCGTACTTGGTCGAGAGTTTCTGGTAATATGGAATCCGCTGCGTTCTGTTGAGGAGTAAACCCATCAAGATCATAGGACACCACTCCTGAGGTGGGTAAAATAGGACAGCGGTAATAAAGCGCCTAACTCCAGCTTACATACCCTAATACGAGAGCAGGCGACTCTCGAGTACTCGCTCCAAGGAGGTAGCACCTTGAACAACCAGCAGGAAACCTTCATCGTCTTCGTAGCGCTGATTCTCATCGTGGTACTGGCTGTGATTCTCCTTGCCTAGCGAAAGGGAGATGGGGTTAAGTCCCCATCTCTTCTTTTTTAGTATATGAGTACCTGGAAAATCGGGAACGAGTTCCTGATAGCTATTGCCCCTGAGACTAATATCATAGGAACAAAGGAGGTGTATCTGAATGGCCGCGGGTAACAATGGCGCTAACCAAACCTTTGACACACTGCTGAGGGTCCTGCCAAGCATTATTGCTGCGTATCCCGCATTCATGGCACTGATCAGCGAACAAGGTACCGGAAAGATCGACCTCACCCAAGTGGTGACGGCCCTGCCGCAGATCCTCGATGAAGTACGCAATGCAACGCCCGAGCAGCTTGAGCAGCTGTTGACTCACATCACAGAGACGTTTCCAGGCCTAGAAGGGGTACTACCACAACAAGGGGGGACGAAAGATGGGTAGACCGGCTCCTTGCTGTCAGCTTGATCCCTTAATGGTGATTTTCATCCTTTTCCTGGTAGCATTGGTGATCATCGCCGCCAGAACCTGATAGTCCACGCTGATAACGCCCAGACTAGCTGAACAACAGTCTGGGCCTTTTCCTCTCGGGGATGCAGTTCCCCACTTTGCAAAATAGGATGGCAGAATTACAGCATTCGCCCGGCCTTGACATACCTTGAAGTGAGAGCGTGCAGACTCTCAACTACACGCTTCAAGGAGGTGGCGATTTGAACGACGCTCAGGAGACCTTCATCGTTTTTGTAGCTTTAATTCTCATCGTGGTGCTAGCTGTGATTCTCCTTGCTTAGCGAATTGGAGATGGGGTGCACGCCCCATCTCTTCTTCTTAGTTTATTCCCAGTTCACGAATAGGGAACACATTCCTGACAGCCAAATCTCAGGGGACTAATATCATAGAAGCAAAGGAGGTGTAGACAATGGCTGTTGGCGGTACTGGATCGAATCAGTCCTTTGACGCGCTGCTGAAACTGCTGCCTGGCTTGGTCTCTGCGTATCCATCGTTCATGTCACTGTTAGGTGAACATGGCGTGGATAAGGCCAGTCTAAATCAACTGACTGCGGCATTACCACAAATCCTGGAAAAAGTGAGGGAAGCAGAACCAGAGAAACTGGAAGAGTTGGTTTCCCAGATCTCCCAGGCTGTGCCAGGCTTGGAGGATCTTCTGCCAAAAAGAGAGGGAAAAAGGAGAGGGTAGGCCGGCCCTGCAACCTATTAGGCCCAGACTAGCAAGGAGGCTAGCCTGGGCCGTTTTGCAGAGCTAAACAGTTAGCTGATAGATCTTCAGGACATCTTCTTTGGTCAGTTCTACAAACCTCCCCAGAGTGCGAGACCCATTGGCTGTGCATTTGGCAGCCATCTCCTCCAAACGATCGGCAGGAATGCCCGCGTCCGCCAATCGTGTCGGCAGCCCGATGCGCTTGAAGAATTCTTCCAGACGCCGGATGCCCTCCAAAGCAGTCTTTTCTGGATTATGGTAATCCGGGTCAACACCCCAAACGCGAGCAGCAAATTGTACAAACCGGGGAAGATCGTGCTGATAGACATACTTCATCCAGGCAGGAAAGACGATGGCCAAGCCCGCACCGTGAGCCAAATCGTAGATTCCGCTCAATTCGTGTTCGATCATATGTGACGCCCAGTCCCCAATGCGGCCCGTGCTCAAAAGGTCGTTGTGGGCAATGGTGCCCGCCCACATGATGTTGGCACGGATATCGTAGTTTTCTGGCTCTTCCAGGGCACGGGGAGCGTACTTGATGATACTGCGCAGCGCCGCTTCGCACAGCTGATCAGTTAGATCCACTTCCCGCACGTTGGTGAAATACCTTTCCATAATGTGGGCCATCATGTCTGCGGCTCCACACGCCGTTTGATAGGGCGGCAGGGTGTAAGTCAGCTCGGGATTCATGATGGCAAACCGTGGGCGCAGGATCACATGGTCGCAGGCGCGCTTCAGCCAGCCATCTTCATTGGTGATCACCGTTCCTGTGCTGGCCTCGCTCCCTGCTGCGGGGATGGTCAGGACGACCCCTACAGGCATGGCATCTTGAGGTTCTGCCTTACCGGTGTAGAAATCCCACACATCGCCGTCATAGCGGGCACCCAAGGCGATGGCCTTAGCAGAATCAATAACGCTGCCGCCTCCTACCGCCAGAATGAGTTCAATCCCCTGCTCCCGAACGATCTTGATGCCTTCCCTCACCAGGCTGAGACGGGGGTTCGGCTGCACCCCGCCCAGTTCGATGTAACTTACGCCAGCATGTTTGAGAGACTCTTCAACGCGCGCTTTCAGGCCTGTGCGCACAATGTGACCGCCGCCATAGTGAAGCAGGACTTTTTTTGCCAGGGCGGCAGTTTCCACGCCTACCTGCTGCTCAGTGCCCCGCCCGAAGATAATCTTAGTACGGTTCGAAAACACAAAATTCTCCATACGATACCCTCCTTGACCCGGAGATTTGCATATATACTTCCCGCAAAACCAGAAAACTCCTACCAGGTTGACAGGCCATTTCGCCGTTGGATACAATTAAGCGAGAACTGCAGAAGGAGAGAAATGCATGCGCAAACCGTTTATCTGCGATGTTGACGGATGCCTGGTGCCGCCACGAGGACACAAATGGGACTTTCGTTCCCTTGCTGTGCTGGCCGACAGAATCGGCGAGAGGGAGTTTACTTTCACCCTCTGCTCGGGACGGCCTGCCACATTTATGGAAGCTCTCGCCCGGCAGCTGACCATCACCAGCCCCCTAATCTGTGAAAACGGCTCACTGCTATTTGACCCTTTGACCAAACGGGGTATGCTCCATCCCAACATTCCGCCAGAGTTTATGAAAGAGCGTCCCCATATCCGCCGAACAATCGAAGAACTGATCGCTGGCACTGATGCCCTGATTGAGCTCGGCAAAGACGTGATGTTCAGCGTGAACTCTACAAATCCTGGCCAGTTCGGTGACCTGATGCCTAAGCTCAAGGACGCTCTGCTTGGCGCTCCCGTAGAAATCCAGTTCTCCGGGCGTTCCATTGAGGTGATTCCCCAAGGGGTCACCAAGGCACAGGGCTTAGCCTTCTGGGCAGAAACAACGGGAGCTGCAGTAACCGATACTGTATCCATCGGTGATGCCGACAACGATTTGGAAATTCTCAAGGCCGCTGGCCACGCGGCAGCCCCTGCAAACTGCACCCCGAATGTCCAGTCCATCGCCGAATACGTCTCACCATACTCCATGGTGGAAGGCGTACTGGACATTATCACCAATTATCTCGCCCGGTCTTAAGCTCGCGAGGACGGGCGGTGGAACACCGTACAACGAGTTCCGTCTGTAAGACCTGCTTGTCCCCTTCGGCGGGATCTTCTCGGTCTTCGATCATGGCAATGATCCGCTCTGTTGCCAAAAAGCCCAGGCGCGCGATGGGCTGGCGGACGGTAGTCAGTTTCGGTTCGCTTTCCTGGGAAAGAGGGATGTCGTCAAACCCCACGATGGACAGATCGTGGGGAATGCTGTATCCCAAATCCCGTGCTGCGCTCATCGCCCCATGAGCCATGAGGTCACTAGCACAGGCGATCGCAGTGACTTCCGGGTTGTTCTGCAGTACGTGCCGGGCACCCGCAACACCCGCTGCCTGCGTGAAATCGCCAGGGTACACATCAGCCACCTGGCAGCCTGCTTCAGTCAGCGCCCGCTGGAACCCCTTATAGCGCTGCACAGCGTTCTCGTAGCGCATGTCGCCTGCGATGTACGCGATTCTCCTGTGGCCGAGATCCAGGAGATGCCGGGCTGCCAGATAGGCTCCATGTTCGTTATCTACATCAATTGAGGTTACCTCCGGAAGATAGCAAGTACCGATTAGGGTGAAGGGTATATTGGCAGTCTGCAGACGGGCTACTTCCTCGCTGTCCCGCGCAGTGCAGACCATTATAACCCCATCAACCCGCCGCTGGTTGATCAGGCCAGTCATTACCCGGCCAAAATCCTCTACCCCCGTCAACAGTGAAAGGACCAGGAAGTAGTCTTCCCGGGCTATCACTGTGCAGATCCCTTTGAGAAGCTCAGCAAAATAAGGATCGGAAAAAACGTACTCCGCCGTTCGGGGGATGACGAGACCAATATTGCGTGTCTGGTTCTTCACCAAGCCCCTGGCCAGCGCGTTGGGTTGATAGCCTAGTTCTTTGGCCGCCTGCAGTACCCGCGCCCTAGTTTCCTCGGAAACGCGCTGGGAACCGTTCAAGACATAGCTGACCGTTGCTGTGGAAACGTTAGCGCGCCGGGCCACGTCGCTGATCGTGGCACGCAATCCAACCACCCCATCATTTCAGACTCACGCCTACACCAGCGAATTCTCCTTGATGAACTCCACAAGCTCCTGCACATAGCCGAACGCCAAACCAGTGACCGTGTCTGCCCCACCATAGTACATGGCCATCCTGCCTGTGGCGCTGTCCACTAACGCAGCGCAGGGGAAAACCACATTCGGTACATCGCCCACGCATTCATAGAGAGTCTGGGGCGACAAGATATAAGGCCGCGTCCGGGCAATGACCTTCCACGGTTCGTCGAGATCCAAAAGGGCAGCTCCCACACTGTAGACGAACCCGTTACACGACGTGAGCACTCCGTGGTAGATCATCACCCATCCTTCACTTGTCTCGATGGGAATAGGCCCTGCACCGATCTTCGTGGACTGCCAGCCGTCTGCGGGGCACATCACGTGCCGGTGCTTACCCCAATAGACCATGTCTGGGCTTTCGCTGTAGAAAATATCCCCAAAAGGTGTATGACCGTTGTCGCTCGGGCGGCTCAGCATGGCATACCGGCCGTTGATCTTACGGGGAAACAGTACCCCGTTGCGGTTAAAGGGCAGATAGGCGTTTTCCAGCTGATAAAACTCTTGGAAGTCATAGGTGTAGGCCACGCCAATGGTCGGTCCGTGGTACCAGTTGCACCAGGTAACGTAGTACCTGTCCTCAATCCAGCAGACCCGCGGGTCATAGCCGTAAACGAACCGCCCGATTTCAGGGTCATCACAGTTAAACTGAATCGGTTCGTGCTCGATGGTCCAGTTGATGCCATCCTTGCTCTGTCCAGCGTGAATGCGCATTTCCCTGGCCTTGTTATCTACTCGAAAAACGCCGCGAAACTCACCTTTGTAGGGAACCACAGCACTGTTGAAGATGCTGTTGGAACAGGGAATCAGGTCCCGAGGGATTACCGGATTCTGGTCGTAGCGCCAGATAACGTCTCTGCACCCTTCCGGGCGCTCCTGCCAAGGAATATTGGGCAGCACTTCACCGATGATTTTCAGATCTCCACTCAAACCTCATCACCCTCCACTTAATCGCTTAAGCATGTATTAAATCAGAGATAACATGTCCAGCCGCCTATCCTTGTTTCATTCTGCAAGTTCTCGATTTTTCCTTCCGCTTCCAAAATTGGGCAGCACTGTGGGTATTTTGTCTCAAGCAGAAGGAATTTGCCATCGCGAACAGAAATTATAAAACAAAATAATACGCGTTTATCAATCTTTGTGCATTATTTGGTCGCAGACTTCTTGCTTAAGCGTTTAAATTTAACACCTGCCTCTGCGGTCCTAATCCCAAGACACCTTGGGATTTGCAGACATAAAAAACAAAGGAGAGGTGTTGTGAATGAAGGCAAGATGGATTGTGTTGGCTGTCGTTTTGTCGTTGGTCTTTGGCGTCACGGCCCTCGCAGCCGAACGGCATGAAACGCTGATCGTCGGCGGCGGCACATGGAGTGCAGCTACAAGCTGGAATCCCCTCAATCCCAACAACACGAACGGAACACTCGGCCTAGTTTACGAAACACTGTTCGGCTACGACCCCCTAACCAACCAGCATAAGCCTTGGTTAGCGGAGGAAGGCCGCTGGATCTCCGATAATGTCTATGAAGTGAAACTGCGCCCCGGCATCTACTGGTCCGATGGGCAGCCTCTCACCGCGGTGGACGTAGTGTTCACCTATGAACTTGCCCGGGATAACAACCTAACCTATACACCGATCTGGCGCACGCTCAAGGAAGTCAAGGCCCTATCTCTCGACACAGTGCAGTTTGTGTTTGAGAATCCCAGCTATCAAGAGTGGCAGATTGAACTCTACAGCCGGGCGATCATCCCCAAACATATTTGGAAAGATGTACCCGGAGACCAGTTAATGGTCATCGCCAATGACGACCCCGTAGGCAGTGGGCCGTACAAGAAACTCATGGCTGGTGCTGACCGCAACGTTTGGGTGCGGGATGACAACTGGTGGGGCATCGAAGTATTCGGCCTGCCCAAGCCCAAGGAAATCGTAGACATGATCATCTACGAAAACAACGTTGCCCTGGGCATGCTCATGCAGCGGACTCTCGATCTGAGCAACTACTTCATCCCTGGCGTCCCGGCAATTAAGGATCACTTTGGCTTGACCACCTGGTTCGATGGACCGCCTTACATGCTTCCGGCAAACGTAGCAGTGCTTGTCCTGAACGCCCAGCGTCCACCTCTCGATGACGCCCGCTTCCGCAGAGCACTTGCCTTCGCCGTGAATCCGCAAACCATTGTGGAGCGGGTCTTTGAGAACATGGTGCCCCTGTGCGATTCTACTGGGTTGTTCGGCGGCTGGACCGAATACCGCGATGCTGAGGTCGCGGAAGAATATGGTTTCTGGTATGATCCAGACCTGGCGAAACAGCTGCTGGCTGAAGCTGGCTACACCGACCAAAATGGTGACGGTTGGATCGACATGCCTGATGGCAGCGCCATCCAGTTTGATATCATTGTACCGTCGGGCTGGACCGACTGGATGGAATCCATTCGGATCATCGCTGAAGCATTCCGGGCCATCGGCGTGAACGCCAATCCAGCGTTTCCAGACTACTCGGTCTATGAGCAGCGCATGCAAACCGGCAACTTCGATATGCTGATCAACAACTTCGGTTCCGGAATCTCCGGTTCTCCCTATTCCTACTGGAACTGGGTAGCGAACCATAACATCAATCGGGAGTACGTCACGGAAGGCAACTACGGCCGCTATGACAATCCCGAACTGTTTGACCTGATCGCCAAGTTCAATCAGCTGCCGCCTCTGAGCGAAGAATCACTGGCTGTCGCATCTAAGATTCAGGAGATCTTGCTCGTAGATATGCCTTCTATCCCCTTCTGGCTCAACGGCATGTGGGCACAGATGACCTCCCAGTACTGGACGAACTGGCCAACCGAAAACAATCCAATCGGCCGTCCCTGCTCCTGGGGTAATCAGTGGCAGTTCGGTGCTATTGACATGCTGATCAATCTCGAGCCTGCACAATAGTGCAGAACAGACTCGCACACCGTTCCCGGCAGAACTGCGGTTCTGCCGGGACACATTCTTAAGAGCAGTCTCCCGAAAGGAAGGGGTTATCTTGGGTCGGTATCTTGCCAGGAAGATTATTATCTATCTCATCACGTTTGTCTTTGCGGTCACTCTCAACTGGGCTGTCCCCCGCTTTGCTCCCGGAAATCCTGTCAGTATGCTTCTCTCACGGTTTACCGTCATGGAAGGAGGCTGGGAGATCCTCGAGAGTTTCTTTGTGAAAACCTTTGGGCTCGACCAATCCCTGCCGCAGCAGTATGTTGGTTTTTGGAAATCCCTGTTTGCTGGAGAACTGGGGATCAGTATCAGCCAATATCCAAAGCCGGTCTTTGACATCATCCGCGGAGCCATTATCTATGATTTCATCATCCTCTTGCCAGCGATCGTATTGAGTTGGATTATCGGCAACAAATTGGGGGCCTTTTCCGGCGTAAACAAGAAAGCCGACAACTTCTTGATGCCGGTTTTCTATTTCCTCACCTCATCCCCGTACTTCTGGTTTGCTCTGGTTGTTTCGTATGTGCTCGGCATTGTCTTGGGCATATTCCCCACCAGTCATGCCTACAGTGCCACCATGCGACCCGGGTGGAACCTCGCCTTTATCTGGGACTTTATCCTGCACTGGTTCATGCCTTTCCTTACTCTGTTCTTGGTCCAGCTGGGTGGTTGGGCAATCGGCATGCGCAACATGATTATCTATGAGACCAACACCAACTACGCCAAGTACATGGAGTCACTTGGTGCCAGCGAACGCCTGGTACGGAGCTACGGTTTTCGCAACGGCATCCTTCCCCAAGTCACGGGCCTTGCGATAAGTCTGGGCACCATCGTCTCTGGAGCCGTCCTCACCCAAATGGTGTTTTCTTACCCAGGGCTTGGATACATCATGGTGCAGGCCATCAAGCAAAACGATTACTTCCTAATCCAGGGCTGTTTCCTGTTCTTAATCAGTATGGTGCTGCTCGCAAATTTCACCATTGACATCATCTACATGTTCATAGACCCGCGGGTACGCCATTCCTATTCAGGGGAGGTGTAGTAGTGGCAGTCAAGGATTTCTGGAAGCGACACGAGAACCTCTACTTCGCTGTTACCAACAAAAAAGTCATTTTTGGCGCCGTGATCTTCCTCAGCATAGTAGTCCTGTCTATCGTTGGGCCTATGGTTACTCCCTATGACTATGAGGAGTTTGCAGGGATGGGATATCAACCCCCGTCCAAACAGCACTGGTTTGGTACCACTATCATGGGGCGTGATGTCTTTACCCAGGTAGTCTACGGACTGCGCTCTACCTTACTGGTGGGTTTTCTCGCAGGTACAATGGCCTCGGCCATAGGTCTAGTTGTGGGGTTTGTTTCTGGCTTTTTCAGCGGGAGAGCTCCCGACGAAGGTCTAATGGCCCTCACCAACATCTTTATGGTTATCCCCTCCCTAGCCTTGCTGATTATTCTCTCGGCTTATCTGCCGTACCGCGGCATTGTGACCCAGGCAGTGATTGTTGCGGCAACAGCTTGGCCTTGGACTGCCCGGGCAGTGCGTTCCCAGACTCTTTCTTTGAAGAGTCAAGAATTTGTCAACCTCTCCCGCATTTCGGCGGCGCCTACCTTCCGCATTATTCGCGAAGATATTGCCGCCAACATGTTTTCCTATGTGTTTATGGTCTATATCCTGCAGTTTAACGGCACTATCCTGTCCTCTGTCGGTCTGGAGTTCTTGGGTCTAGGACCCACACGGGGGATCTCCCTAGGTCTCGTGCTGCAGAATGCGGTCAACTGGAACGCCCTGCATCTGGGCATGTGGTGGTGGACCATCATTCCAGGCTTGATCCTAACACTGATGATCGTTTCGCTGTATTTCATCAACACCGGCTTGGATGAGGTATTCAATCCACGCTTGAG
>JAAYMI010000041.1 GCA_012521465.1 Bacillota bacterium
AAGGAACCAGGTAGTCCTTGTTGATAGCTTCGTGCAGGTTTATCTCATAGACGACGTTGTCCTCGCAGAACTCATAGATGTCCTGGTTATCCATGCGGAAGGGTGTTGCTGTTAGGCCCAGTAAGAAGTGAGGCTTGAAGTAATCGACGATTCTTCTGTAGCTCTGTGCAGCAACATGGTGGAACTCATCGATGACAATGTAATCGAAATGGTCTGGTTCAAAGTATGCTGGCTGAAGATACCTAGCCTGACCAAGCGTATGCACTGATGCGAAGATAATGTCGGCTGTTGTGTTTTTCTCGGCTGCATTGAAGACACCCATAGGCTTAGCGGGAACCACCATCTGGAACGTCTCGTAGGCCTGACGCAGTATCTCTTCTCTGTGGGCCACAAACAACACACGGCGGAACCTCTGACTGTCAAAGGCCGCGAGATAGGTCTTCCCTACGCCTGTGGCCATCACCACCATGCCCCGCCCAAACCCTTCTTGACGGGATAGTTCTAAGTAGTGCAGCGCTTCGATCTGCGCCCCCATTGGAAAGACGCCAGCGGACCCCTGCCCCGATCGAGGCCGTCCCACCCACCGGGGGCGTTTCCAGGACAGGCTGTACTCCTTGAGCCATTCATCATCGATGGGACGAGACCTGGAGAATAGGCGATCGAAGTTGGTGATGAACTCTCGGTAATCCTCTGGCTTCACGTGGGAAAGCAGGCGATAATTCCACTCAATGCCGTCTATCAGCGCACTTCTTGATATGTTGGATGAGCCAACATAGATCTCGCCATGGTCCCCCCGCATAAAGATATACGTTTTGGGATGGAACGCGACACTGTCCGACTCAAAGAGGCGAATGTCGGCTCGATCTCCTAGCTCATCCTTTAACAGATACAGGGCTGAAGGTTCTGTCACATTTAGGTAGTTGCTTGTTAGAATCTGTATTGACGCTCGACGAGCTGAGGCATCCTTAAGATCAGGCAGGAGCAAGCGCGCACCGGACTCCAGAACAAAGGACACTACAAACTTAATTTGGTCGGCGCGACGTATTGATTCTCGCAAACTGGCTAGGAGTGTCACTCTGTCGTTAGTGATTACGTTGCCCACACCCAGCCACTCCGCAATGCTTCTTCAGATTCTGCCATTATGTGAGTATTTGACGTATCAGGAAGCGAACCCTGCCCCCGAAAAAAAAACCGACAGCAGTCCAGACGGACTGCCATCGGTCGTTCTACTTGCAGGTAGCCTCGTGGCTGCCTTTACTTCTCAACTGTCAGGTCAATAGCACGCCTATTCTCGAAGGACTTCTTGATCGCGGCGATGATATTGCCGTGCGAGTCATTCAGGCTCATGGTGGCACCAGTTACTACGTCAGCGAGCATAGCCTTTTCTGCATCGGTGAGTGCATCGAACTTGGCCTTGTCCTGTTCATTGGTGGAATCGGGCTTGAGCGGCCTGCCGTTGCGGTCGGAACAGTACTTCACAAACCATTCTTCTACCTCGTCAACGGTCATGCCCACAAAGATCTGCTCAAACTTGTCCATCTGTTGAGCCCAGGTGCCTGTTCCCATCACATAGCTGTCACCGCGCTCGCGCTTGGTCTTCCAGCCGGCGATCTCAGCGGCGAAGGTGTCTTCGGTATCGGGAGTCTTGCCGTCGACTTTGCCGTCATGGTCAACATCCCAATTGTATCCGCCTTGGCCCGGGAAGCCGCTGAAGTGAGGCATGCCAGCACCGTCATAGTTGGGTGTAGCAACCTCGAGCTGGTCAATGCGGATAGCAGCAATTCGGCCGTCCTCATCAAAGAGGGTGTTAGCAAATACCTGGTTGAAGCTGTAAACCGGTGTCCCTGTGTCATCGGAACCAGGTCCAATGCGATGGGTGCTGGATAGAGCGATACCTTGGTAATCGGCACCCTCAATGTCCAGAGGAACACGGTTCGCATAAGCCTTGCGGATAGCCTCAATGATGTTACCGTGCGAGTCATTCAGGCTCATGGTGGCACCAGTTACCACGTCAGCGAGCATAGCCTTTTCTGCGTCAGTGAGTGCATCGAACTTGGCCTTGTCTTGTTCGTTGGTGGAATCGGGCTTGAGCGGCCTGCCGTTGCGGTCGGAGCAGTACTTCGCAAACCACTCTTCCACTTCGTCAACGGTCATGCCGACAAAGATCTGCTCAAACTTGTCCATCTGCTGAGCCCATGTACCAGTTCCCATGCGGTAGCTGTCGCCGCGCTCCCGCTTGGTCTTCCAGCCGGCGATCTCGGCGGCAAAGGTCTGTTCGGTGTCTGGTGTCTTTTCATCGACTTTGCCGTCGTGGTCAACATCCCAATTGTATCCGCCTTGGCCGGGGAAACCGCTGAAGTGAGGCATGCCGGCACCATCATAGTTGGGGGTGGCCACTTCCAGCTGGTCAATGTACAGAGACAGGATTCTGCCCTCTGCATCGAACAAAGCATAAGCCATAACTTGGTTGAAGCTGTAAACAGGCGTGCCGGTGTCATCTGAACCAGGCCCAATCCTATGCAGGTTTGAAAGACCGAAGCCTTGATACACCTCGGCTGCCGTCACCGCAGTTGGTGCCGCTGCCTTGGCTTCTTCCACTGGATATGGATAGTTCACAGGATCCAGAGCATTCTTCACTGCATAGATAATGGCGTTACTGGTAACGGTCGCGCCGCTCACCACATCTACATCGGGTGAGTTAGCAGCTACGATTCTCTCGGGAATCTGTTCCAAGGCAGGCCCTGCAATTCTCGGTGTCTCACTTTCACCAACAGCCTCAACTGACAGGATCTTATCACCCTGCTTGGTTACTGTAACAACTACCTCACCACCAAAGCCTTTCGCCTTGCCAACCAGGGTTTCTACTTGCTGCGCGCTGCCGCTCCAGGCTAACGCACTCACTAATATTAGGCAACAGCAAACTAGCAGCGCTTTTTTGATTCTTTGCTTCATAAATCGATGCTCCTCCCTCGCGCATTTGTTGAGTAGATGGACCGCACGGCACATCTTACGACACTCCTGACTGCAGCACATCCCCCCTCTTTGTGATTGTGAATGTATTCGCAATCCACTTTTACTATACCACATTCCTAGGACTAGTCAATAGGTTAAGCAGGAATCATCTACTTTTTTTATGATAACCTTTTTCAATACAGTAGGCATGAGCCTCTTTCCGCTTCCCGCTGAGGCTCAAATAGAAAAAGGTGCCCTCATATGTGAGTGCACCCCGTTCTGCCCTGCCCCTCTTTACTTCTCACGGACAAAATCGCCGATCTTCTTGTCCATATTGGAAATGTGCTTTGTGAGCCAGTCAATCACCATCTTGTTCGCCTGGATAATGACAGTCAGACTTCCCCCGGAAGTGTCATAGTCCTCGCGCAGCTTCTTTAACTGCCCAATAAAGGCCGTATGCGCCTTTTTCTGCTCATCATAACCCGGATAGTTGATTTTGAGCATATAGCGCTCTTCGTCCGCAAAATGCTTCTTAGTATAGTCGTCTAAGAACTGCAGCAGCTCCCCAATGTATTCCTTCGCCTGTCCCTTTCTTCCGGCATCAAACAGTGCTTCAGCCTTGTCAAACCACTGCTTGTGCTGCTCATCGATCATCTCGATACCTACGGATAAAGACGGATGCCACGGCATGCCTTAACCCTCCTCGGATTTTACTAGGGATTTAATCCATATTAACACGAAGGACCGATATTCTCAATAGCGGTGCAAACCTTGCGCCTTCGTGCTGATGCGCTAGATTCTGAACTTTCCGCTCAGTTCCTGAAGCCCTTCCGCCATCTGATTGAGAGTCTGGGCAATATCCGCGATCTGGTCCATAACAGCGAACTGTTCCTCAGCGGCAGCACTGATCTCCTGACTAGCGGTATTTAGCTGTGCGATGCTCTGGGACGCCCGTTCTACCAGGTTAGTAACGGTGGCGATCGTCTCCATGATACGCTGCAGAGCCCTCCCGCTCTTTGTCACGCGCTCACTGGTTTGATCCGTCTGCTGCGAGCTTTGGGCCATGCCAGCGACGGCCTCCTGCGTTTCCCGCTGGATAGATAGAATCAGCTCGCTGATTTCCTTCGCCGCTCGGGCAGATTGCTCCGCGAGCTTGCGCACTTCCTCTGCAACCACCGCAAAGCCGCGTCCTTCTTCCCCAGCCCGAGCGGCCTCGATGGCAGCGTTCAGGGCCAGGAGGTTGGTCTGCTCGGCGAGGCCACTGATCACCTCCACGATCCGCCCGATTTCTTCAGAGCGCTGTGCCAGGACGTGGATGAAATCAGTAAGCCTGCCCATGGTTTCCCGAAGCTCCACCGTGCCATTCACAGCTTCTCCCACCACTGCATTGCCTTCTTGGGCGGCTTCTACGATATCGCTGACTGCTGCGGAAATGCTCTGCACTGCCGCGGCGGCAGCGTTGAATTCATCAGCCGTCTGCGAAACGTATCCCATTGAGACCCGTGCTTGCGCGGTGGACGATGCCAGCTGCTGGCTGGCGGAGCTCATTTCATTGATGGCCGCAGTCAAAGATCCCATCATCTCATTCAGCGAACCGATCATACCCGTGAACGCGCAGACCAAGCGGCCTACTTCATCTGAACCGCTTACTTCTGGGAGTCTTGCGGTAAAATCACCGTCCGCGATGGCATCTGCTGCTTCACTCACGGCCTGGAGGGGCCGCAAGATCCTGCGCAGCACATAGGAAAGAATCCCGATAAACACCAGCGAGCCAACTGCGAGTCCAGCAATCAGCTGCAAGCTCTGGCGCATGATCATCTGCTGGTAACCAGCCGTGTTGACAGCAACTGCCACCATCGCGAGTTCGGCCCCGTCGTAGCTGATGATGGGCAGGAAGCTGTGGGCCCAGTTTCCTCCAGCTCGCTCCGCCTCGGCCCCCGGCACCAGCTGCTGCAGCTCTGACACAGCCTTGACCCCAGGGGTGGCTGTCAGCAGAGAGTAACCCCCATCGCTGGGCACAAACACCGCCAGCTCCACACCTGCGGCAGCATGAATATCCTGAAGCAGTTCTTCCGTAAAGGGGATGTTGGTTTCGACTGTGCCAACCACCACACCGCCGTGCTTAATGGGTGCCCAGCCCCGCATACCCATGCCAAATGGGCCGCGGTCAAACCCCAGGAGCGGTCGTCCCTGGCTACCGGAATCTAGGATGCCTCCGCGGCTCTGCACGTCCCCGTATAGGCTGGGATTCTGCCCTCGCACTAGTGAGGTATCATAGGGGGCTCGAACGTGCAGAACGTCCACTCCCAACGCGGCGTGCACCTGTTCGTAGATGGCCACCACTGTGTCCACAATCGCAGCGCGGTCTTGGTCCACTGCAGCAGTGACTATCTCAGGCATAGCTGCCACCGCCAGAGAAATGCCAAGAGCCTGCTCTGCTTTGCCCAAGAGCTTGTTCTCTACCACCCGTTCAGCAGCTGCCAGGCTGTCCGCCACCATGGTCTGGAGAAGGCGCCGTTGGTTGGCCAACACAAAAACCCCTACGAGGATCACAGAAATAACCAGAGCCGTAATGATCCCGGCAAACAGTTTGGTCCGCAAGCCGATCCTGCCCGCAGCCGCTCGCATCCCTTTCACTTTGTTCACTCCCACTGCATGAGATTGGCAATAAGAATGATATTCGTTCTTATCAGTCAGAATCCTGCGAAGGTTTACAGAGCATCCTGATTATTTGTTTGTTCCTTATTTCGAAGTGCGGTCATCTGCTCAACAACATCAGTGGAAAGCATCTCCGTTAAGAAAGCCTTCCCCGCCCCCTCTTTCTTCCTGTACGATGCCTGGGAATGCTCCAGGGCGCTCTCCATGGCTTCTCTCAGCTCCCTGGCAGACAAGAGAGCGCAGCCCGCCCCGCGAATGATCACCTGCTGCAGTCCATCAGAGGTGGCGACGGTAATGTTGTACTTACCCTGGTGGTCAAAAGCGAATTTCTCGATATACTGATCGGCCGTCTGAGCTGACTTCGTAAATACCACATGAATATTATGATAGTCCATGATTTCTGCCAGCTGACGCTCTTTCACCTGGTAAGCATCGAACACCACTATAATGCGATAGGAACTTACAGCTCGGAATGAACTGAGAGCATTCAAGAGCCGCGTCCTGGCCACATCCATATCCTCTTGGGCAAGCCGCTGCAGTTCTGGCCAGGCATGGATTACATTGTACCCATCCACGAGCAGGTAGTTCTCCTTTGGTCCTGGCAGGCTATCCGCTGGCCGCCCTGTACTGCTTTCCGTTTTCTGCCGTGCGGTCCGCTCCTTCCAGCTCGACTTCCGGCCCAAATTGCCTGTTGTCTGAAGATACGGGTAATCATCATCGCCAGCTTCTGGTGGCTGCCCCCGAACTGGAGCTACAGCTGGCGGCGATACCGCCTTGCGTTCGGGCTTAAGCTGCGCCTCGATGTGCATGTAGGACTTGACCTGATCCCACGGCACGAAAAATCCTGCCCCATGTGAGCAGAAGATGGAACCGGTGGGGTTATGCACATCACTCTCAGAATCGTAGCCAATGCTGCTGACTACTTCTGCTGGATTGTGGCATGGATAGTATCCCGCGGGGCTGATGAACAGCCTCCCCTTACCCCGGGTGTACGCTGACACTTCCCGGGCGTAGTTCCGCATGGTTGCCACAGGCGCTCGCCCTGAGAGCACTGTGAGCTCCCCATCTGTGCCCACAATCTCCCAGGTCCCCTGCAGGACCTCCATATCGGCGATTGCCCGACCGACTAGCTTGTCGGGTACTTCCAGCCGAAAAGCATAATAGGGTTCCAGCAGAATTGAATCTGCTTCTTTCAAGCCTTGGCGCACTGCCCGGTAGGTAGCTTCCCGGAAATCGCCACCCTGGGTGTGGTCCAGGTGCGCCCGCCCCGCCACTAAGGTGATTTTCATATCTGTAATGGGCGAGCCAGTCAAAACCCCCCTGTGAGTCTTTTCCGCCAGATGCGTCATGACCAGCCGCTGCCAGTTCTTGGCCAAGCTATCTTCGCTGCAGTTCACAGCAAACGTAAGCCCACTGCCTCTCGGCTGTGGTTCCAGCAAAAGGTGCACCTCTGCGTAGTGACCCAGCGGTTCAAAGTGGCCCACTCCTTCGACGGGGTGCGCGATAGTCTCTTTGTACAGAATCCGGCCCTCGTCAAAGGATACCAGCACCCCGAAGCGGTCGGCAATCAGCCGCTGGAGGATCTCGATTTGGACCTCGCCCATAATCTGCATCTGGATTTCCTGCAGTTCTTCATCCCACACCACTCGCAGTACTGGCTCCTCTTCCTCAAACTCCCTGATTTTTGGGAGCATGACCCGCGGCTCGCACCCCTCTGGGAGCACAACCCGGTAAGACAGCACCGGTTCCAAGACCGGTGCCCACTGGCCCAACTCCCGGCCTAAGCCCTGACCGGGCCGCGCCTGCGTAAGTCCGGTCACTGCATAGACAGAGCCTGCACTGATCTCTGACACAACCTCATATTTCGAGCCAGAGTAAACCCGGATCTGGTTGACTTTTTCTTCCCACTCACCGTTAGTAAGCACATCCCGTACTCTCAGGCTGCCACCGGTGATCTTGAGGTGAGTTAAGCGGGTGCCCTGTTCGTCCCGGGAGATCTTGAGGATCTTCGCCCCAAATTCCTTCGGATAGTGGCGAATTGCGGCATACTGCACAATTCCGTGTAGGAAACACTCCACTCCCTTGAGGTAGAGGGCCGATCCGAAGTAGCAGGGAAAAACCTTGCGTTCACGCACAGCTCGCCTGATGTCCCAGTCAGAAATGCGGTTCTCAGAGAGATACGCTTCCAGCAGCCCTTCATCACACACGGCGAGCTGTTCGTAAAATGTCTGGGGATCCACAGCTTCGCCAAACTCAATGCACGCAGCATCGAGCCGAGCCTGTACTTCCCTAATCAGGGAAGCTTTGTCCGTTCCAGGCTGGTCCATCTTGTTGACAAAGATGAACACGGGTACCTGATACAGGCCCAACAGCCGCCACAGCGTACTGGTATGGCCCTGTACGCCATCGGCACCGCTGACCACTAAGATGGCGTAGTCCAACACCTGGAGTGTGCGCTCCATTTCGGTGGAAAAATCTACGTGTCCAGGGGTATCCAGAAGGGTGATCTGTACATCCCCCACCTCAAACACAGCCTGTTTGGAAAAGATAGTGATACCCCTCTCCTTCTCTAAGGCATGGGTGTCCAAATAGGCATCTTTATTATCTACTCTCCCCAACCGTTGGGTTTTGCCGGCGAGATAGAGCAGAGCTTCGGACAATGTGGTTTTACCTGCATCCACATGGGCTAATATCCCAAGCACAAGTTTCTTCATGGTCTGCCAACCCTATCTGTGACTAATAATAGATTTATTCGCTTATGCTTACCCCATTACCTCTACACGCTGGAGGGATCAACAAAGGCGGCCGCAAAAGGCCGCCCTACAGCACAATCAAATGTTCCTGCCGATCAATCACCTTAATACATCTGTTTTTGCCGTTCCACGTATTCCCAAAACAGCGGCAGGCATTCCTCCCGGCCGTATTCCGATATCTCTAGCACGGACGTGTCCTTCATTCCGCCCTCTATAAAGCGATACATAAAAGCATCACGAAAGCCTACAATTTCCTCTGTATCTTGGGCGCGGCAGCCGTACACCACCGTCTTGATATTGGCCCACATAATGGCCGCCAGGCACATCGGGCACGGATAAGCAGTTGTGTAAAGCCAGCAGCCGCTTAGGTCGTGAGTGCCCAAGAGCTTACCCGCTAAGCGGATTGCATTTATCTCGCCATGGGCGGTGGGGTCGTGATCACGCAGCACGCTGTTGGAGGCCACACAGACAATGTTGCCATCGGCATTAATGATCGCTGCGCCGAACGGACCACCCACATCCTGCCGCATGGTGGAACGGGCCTGCTCGATGGCTCTCAACATCGCTTCATCTAACACGTTCTCTTTCCGCTTGGTCTCCATATTCACCTCGAAATCAAAATAAGTATCGGGATAAGGCTCATCTGCCAGAGTGTAGTGCCACCACTCTTTCGGATACGCGATGAATCCAGCGGCCTCCATAGCAGCACGCAGGATGTTGCGGTTGGCCAGCTGTGCGGGACCGACTAGATCAGTATCATGGTGGGAAATCTCCCCTAAAAGATCGAAGCCGCTGCCCATGTCCACCTCCTCGCCGGTGGCCATGTACACTAACGTCAAGTCTACCGTACTGCCGCGAGTGTGGCCTGATTTCTCGGCAATGTAGCCTAACTCAAACAGGAGGGACTTGTCCACATCAGGGTAAAAAGCTTCCTTCATCTTTTGGTCATCTAGGTCTTGGGCCCAGCGCATAAAGTGGTTCACCGCCCGCTGCGGTCGGTACGCGTCGAATACCTTGATCTGGTAGCCCTGTTCGGCCAGGATATCCGCAGCTACCTTTAGGGCTGCCGCGGCCTCTGCAGTCAGAATCGCCGTCGGTGCTTCATAGCCGTCGACGCGTGTCCCCATGAAGTTGTTCTCCCCATAGTACCGAATCTCTAGTAGAGCTGTTGGGATAACATCGGTAATGTACACAAAGCCTTCCGGTAGCGTAAACGCTGAAGCGGCACTGGCAGCCACCACTAGCGCACTGAACACAATTAGCATGCTAACTCTCCGTTTCAACATGTTCGCACCTCCTAAGTTCAAACCTCTCCTCTCACTACGGCACAGCGACACTAATCGTTTCGCGCGAGAAGCACCACCGCCCTTTTTCCTATTCTAAATCCTTCCAGCTTGCTATACCCCTCTGTCCTGAACCTCTGCCTATTCGGTGTCACCAATGCCACCACAGCCTGGTCGCTGAGAACCGGACGCAGATTTCCCAGCATCACTGAAATAGGATCTTGCACCTCTTGGGACCAGCTGGCAATGCTGCCATACGGGACATCGGTGATCACTATGTCCACCGTGCCCGGTGGAACAGCTTCCAGTATACCCGGCTTAAGAATGTCTGCCTGCCAGCACCTCACGGTGAGATGACAAAGTCTCTTGACCAACTCCTTGATGCGCTCAGCACTTGCCAATGCTTCGCGGTGAGAATCCTTGCCATACAGGCGCAGATCGTCATTGATCTGAGCAATACGTCTCTCCATCCCCGAAAGGGTTAGGAGGGAGAGATTGTCCCGGGCCAGCTCCAGCATCTCTCCATCGATATCTGACGCCATAAGTAAAGCAAATTCCTTACCGTGGAGAAGCGCGATGGTAGTCAAAAGGTATGCTCCTCCGCAGCACGGGTCATAGAGAGTAAAGGGCCCATGCCGTCCCACTCGGCGAATGTGCGCCAGGCAGCGCTGAACAATCTCGCTTCCCAGCCGCACAGGAAAGGCGGTCGCCCCCTTGCGGTTGTACAGCACCCGCCCACTGGCAAAGTCTTCATAATTCTTGGCTTCTGTTTCAAATAAGTACTTCATAAGCTGCTCTCAGCACGGCCGTACTGCTCCCATCTTCCTGCGAACTATAACGCTAGCGCCGCCAGACTGTCTTTGACAACCATGTCAATCTCTACGCCGGCCACTATATCTATCTCCTGTGGTATAACTTCTACCAAGATATCCCATCTCCTTGCGCCGCTGCAAATCGGCGCGCCAGTTCTTTCTTGACATACATAGAAGTTCTAGGTATACTTTTGGCAGGAATATACATAGCACTTCTAGGTATACCCAGAGGAGGTTCTCATGGATGTATCTAAGGATCTAACCGCGGCTTCGGCCACCCCGCTAGTTTTAGCGATCCTCCAACACCAGGACAGTTACGGCTACGAGATTATCAAAACCATCAGAGCCGCATCCAACGATGAACTGGTTTGGACCGAAGGGATGCTCTATCCAGTCCTCCACCGCCTAGAAAAACAAGGGCTCATTGAGTCCTATTGGAAGGAGTCAGCCACAGGGCGCAGGCGGAAGTACTACAGACTGCAGCCCGAAGGAAGGCTCGAGCTAGAAAAGCACAGACAGCAGTGGGAACTGGTATATTCGGTATTATCCGCTGCCATCCACGGCAAGCATGAAGAAGCATTCCTGTAATGAGTAAGGATGTACTTTGAAAAAAGAGACCTCCCGCAATACAATAGCATTGTGCTTGTCCGAGCCAGGAA
>JAAYMI010000042.1 GCA_012521465.1 Bacillota bacterium
ATCTTCGCCGGGCTGGTTTGGTGACCAGCGTCCGGGGTGCCCAAGGTGGATATTCACTGGCGCGCCCGCCGGAAGAGATCACCGTAGGTGATATTCTCCGAGTGCTGGAAGGCCCCATTACTCCGATGGAATGCCTGGATAGAGCCAATACAGAACCGGACTGCGGGGTATTGGGTCCGTGTGCCATGCGGCGAATGTGGAAGCGCCTCCAAGACAGTATGGAACGGGTTTTAGATACAACAACCCTGGCGTCTTTGGTGCAGGAATCACTGCTCTGCGAGGAGGAACATGTCTGATGCAGAGGATTTATTTAGATCATGCCGCGACCACTCCAGTATTGCCAGAAGTGTTGGAAGCGATGCTGCCGTACTTCAGCCATGAGTTCGGTAACGCTTCCGGGGTGTACAGCTGGTCGCGCACAGCTCGCCAGGCTGTGGATCAGGCCCGGGATACGGTCGCCGAGATTTTGGGAGCCCTGGCGGAAGAGATAGTCTTTACCGCGGGTGGGTCTGAGTCGGATAATCTGGCCATCAAGGGAGTGGCGTGGGCGAACCGTGAACGCGGCCGGCACATTATCACGAGTGCCATCGAACACCACGCCGTTCTCGAGACCTGTCACTGGCTGGAGCGGGAAGGGTTTGAAGTCACGTACTTACCCGTGGATTCGCAGGGCCTGGTTGATCCTTCGGCTGTTGAGGCGGCTCTCCGTCCCGATACAATTCTGGTTACCATCATGCACGCTAACAACGAGGTGGGTACAATCCAACCCATCGCCGAAATTGGGCAGATTGTCAAAGACAGCAAGGCAGTATTCCACACCGATGCTGTGCAGTCAGCCGGGGTTCTAGATATCAACGTTGATCGATTACATGTTGACCTTCTGAGCCTGTCTGCGCACAAGCTTTACGGACCAAAGGGCGTGGGCGTGCTGTATGTGCGGAAGGGCACCCGGATAAGCCCGTTGATCCACGGAGGTGCACATGAGCGCAGGCGCCGAGCCGGGACCGAAAACGTGCCCGGAATCGTGGGTTTGGCGAAGGCATTGGAAATAACGCATGCCGAGCGGGAAAAGGAAAACGCCAGGCTCATTCTTCTGCGGGACAGACTGATTGAGGGACTGCAAACCATACCACATACCCGGGTAAATGGGAGTCTCACGCAGCGCTTGCCCAATAACGTCAACGTTTGTTTTGAATTCATAGAAGGCGAATCGCTTCTCTTGACACTGGATATGCGGGGAGTGGCTGCCTCAAGCGGCTCAGCTTGTACTTCTGGTTCATTGGAGCCGTCCCATGTGCTGCTGGCGATGGGCCTTCCCCATGAGATAGCCCATGGGTCACTGCGTTTGACTTTAGGCAGGGGAACCACTGCCGCGGACATTGATTATGTACTAGCTGAGATTCCGCAGATCGTGGAACGCTTGCGGGCCATGTCGCCCTTATACCGTGCATAGGAGGACGTTTTGAAAAATGTATTCAGAAAAGGTAATGGACCATTTTCAGAATCCACGTAACGTGGGTGAGATAGTTGATGCCAGCGGTGTCGGCGAGGTGGGCAATGCTCGCTGTGGGGATATTATGAAGCTGTGGATTAAGGTGGAAGACAATATCATCACGGACATTAAGTTTAAGACCTTTGGCTGTGGAGCTGCTATTGCTACCTCTAGTATGATCACGGAGTTGGCCATCGGCAAGACCGTGGAGGAAGCCGAACAGATAACAAATAAGGCAGTCGCGGAAGCACTCGACGGCTTGCCGCCAATCAAGATGCACTGCTCCAACCTGGCGGCGGAGGCACTGCACGCAGCTATCCAGGATTACCGCAGCAGAAATGGTTTAAATATACCGCGATCCCAGTAAGGGGCCGCGGTGTTTTTTTGGCCGCCTTGGGCAAGATACTAGCAAGACTGCTAGAGAGGTGATTCCGTGATGAGCACTCGCAGTGTAGTCCTGGCAGGCGTAATCGGGATGGTGGTTGGGCTGTATGTTGGCATCACCATGCAGCAAACTCCCGCATCCCGGCAGATTCGCATGACTGGTCAGAACTTGTGGCGGCGAGCTAGAGGGCTGGTACAAAGTGGGGCCAATTCGTGGATGGAATAGTGGCTGATCGTGCGGCGTAGCTTGTGGTTGCTTGCGGCGCTGGCGGCCGCAATCTATTTTGTGATCAGGGTCAGGTCAATTCTGACCCCGTTCTTGTTGGGAGCGGTAATAGCCTACTTGGTTTATCCTTTGGTGCAGCTTTTTGAGCAGCGCTTTGTGCCCCGCGCCGCGGCCATCCTTTTGGTCTACACGGTGATCGGCTTTGTCTTGGGAGTGGCCTTGTGGGTGACGCTCCCGCAGCTGGTCCGCGAGGTAGAAGAGATTATCTCGCTCATCCCATCGCAGACAGAGAAATTGGAGGGACTGGGGCAGGAAACCATGCAGCGCTTAGAACGCATCGCACTGCCCCGCGTAGCCCAGGAAATCGTGGCCGGTTTAACAGAACGCGCCCAGGTACTGCTGGAAGATCTCGCGGCGCGGCTTGCCCAAGGGCTGTTGGGAGTGATTTCCCACTTAGCTGGTTTTTTTCTCTCGCCTATCTTGGCCTTCTACATGCTGCGGGACCACGAAGAGATGCGCGAACGGCTGTTTCTCTATGTTCCGCTGCAGTACCGCACTCCGCTCAAAACGGTACTGCGGGATGTTAACCGCGCCCTCAACGGCTTCTTTCGCGGCCAGCTCCTCGTCTCGGGGATAGTGGGGCTGGTGATCTATCTTGGCCTTACCCTTCTGCAAGTGCGTTATGCTTTGTTTATTGGCTTTATTGCCGGTTTGTTTGATATCATCCCCTATTTTGGCCCCATCATTGGCTTCATTCCAGCCGCCGCCTTTGCTCTCCTCAGGTCTCCCCTCTCCGTAATTTGGGTACTCGCGATTTTCATAGGCGCCAACCAACTGGAAAGCAGCATTATCGCGCCTAAGCTTATTGGCGAACGAGTCGGCCTGCATCCTCTGGCCGTAATCTTCGCAGTGCTGGTAGGTGGTGAACTGCTAGGCGTAGTAGGAATGCTGGTCGCGGTTCCTGCGGCTTCGATCGTGCGCGTCTTGCTCCAGTACTTCTTAGTGAACCGCCACTCATCGGGCTAAACTGCCCTGCCCATGTTGACAACTTTCAACCCTTTCGATAAGATCAAAAAACGAGGGCAAAATGGTTAGAATGGGAGGGAACCGCTGCGCGCGGCCGCTATGAAATATCCGACAGTAGATGAAATTCGCGATTTATACCTGAACTTTTTCCGGGACAAACAGCACAAGATCCTACCTAGTGCATCATTAATACCCCATGGGGACCCGACGCTGCTGCTCACTGTGGCAGGTATGGTACCTTTCAAGCACTACTTCCTGGGTTTGGAGAAACCTGAATCAAAGCGGGTTACTACCTGTCAGCGGTGCATCCGCACAGCGGACATTGATAATGTAGGCAAGACTGACCGGCATGCTACCTTTTTTGAGATGCTGGGTAATTTTTCTTTTGGGGATTATTTTAAGGCGGAAGTCATCCCGTGGGCGTGGGAATTCGTTACGGAACATCTGCAGTTCCCGCCAGAGAAACTGTGGGTAAGCGTATTTCAGGACGATGACGAGGCCTATGATATCTGGACTAAGGTAGTAGGCATTCCCGCAGAGCGCATCGTGCGCTTGGGCAAAGCTGATAATTTCTGGGAGACGGGCCACGGACCATGCGGACCCTGTTCAGAGATCTATCTTGATCGGGGCCCAGAATACGGCTGTGGCAGTGACGACTGCAAGCCTGGTTGTGACTGCGAGCGCTACCTAGAATTCTGGAATCTGGTCTTCATCCAATTCCACCAAGAAGGGGACAAGTATACACCCCTGGAAAAGCGCAGTATTGACACAGGCATGGGTCTTGAGCGTGTAGCTGCCCTGATGCAGGGAACGACCAGCATCTTTGAGATAGACAACATGCGCCCCATAGTGGACGGTATTGGCCGGATGGCAGGGAAGACTTACGGCAGCGATGCTCAGGCAGATGTCTCCCTCAGGGTGATTGCCGATCACTTGCGCGCCGTGAGTTTCTTGGTGATGGACGGAGTTCTCCCCAGCAACGAAGGGCGCGGCTATGTGCTTCGGCGCCTAATTCGGCGGGCGGTCCGGCACGGCCGTCTCTTGGGCATCAAACCGGCATTTCTCGACGCTGGGATCGATTTGGTGGTTGAGCAGATGGGCAAAGCGTATCCAGAGCTCAGCAGCAGGCTTGATTACATCAAGCGTGTCGTCAGCCTGGAAGAAGAACGCTTTAACCAGACGCTGGACCAGGGGATGCACCTTCTGCAGGAGCTGGTGGAGGAAGCGCAGGCAGCTCAGGCCACAACGATCAGCGGCAGAGCAGCTTTTCAGCTGTATGATACCTTTGGTTTTCCGTTAGAGCTCACCACGGAGATTCTGGCAGAAAAAGGGTTGGCTCTGAATGAGGATGAGTTCAGGGAAGCCATGGAGGCGCAGCGGCAGCGGGCTAGAGCAGCCCGGGGCGAGCAGGGTTACCTTGACAGCAGCCTGGAGGTTTTCCAGGATATTGCTGGGAACTTGGAAGTGCGGTTCTCGGGATATGAGGTTACAGCCGATCGAGGCCGGATAGTGGCCATTATTAGGGATAATGCTGTGGTCGAGCAGGCCGTCGAGGGCGATAATGCAGCAGTAGTGCTGGATGTGACGCCGTTTTATGCAGAAAGCGGCGGCCAAGTATCAGATGCAGGCTGGATCACTGCACCCACTGGCAAGATGCGGGTGGAAGATGTGCGGCATCCCGTGGAGGGCCTGATTGTACACGTGGGTCAAGTTGTAGATGGCGTGCTCCAAGTAAATAGTGAGGTCAGCACTGCAGTTGATGCTGTGGACCGCATGCACACGGCGCGGCACCATACAGCGACACATCTCTTGCACAAGGCTCTAAAGGACCTTCTGGGCGAGCATGTCAATCAAGCCGGGTCCTATGTGGGGCCAGATCGCCTGCGATTTGACTTTACTCACTTTGAGGCGGTAGACCAGGGTCTGCTGCGCCAAATCGAAGACCAGGTGAACCAAGCGATTCTGGCGAATTACCCTGTTGAAATCGCCTACAAATCGCTGGAGGAGGCCAAGGCTGAAGGAGCAGTTGCCCTGTTCGGCGAGAAGTATGGCGCGCGGGTGAGGGTGATTCGCATCGGCGATTACTCGATGGAACTGTGCGGCGGCACTCACGTACGGGCCACCGGTGATATTGGCATGTTCCGCATCCTGTCTGAAGGCAGCGTAGCTTCAGGCGTGAGGCGGATCGAGGCAGTAGCCGGTGTACAGGCATTGGCATATGCTCGGCATCAGGAGGACTTGCTCCGGGAGATGGGCGGGACCTTGGGCACCGCGAACCTTGAAGAACTGCCGCAGCACCTTAAGCGTTTAGCGGAGCATGCGAAAGAATTGGAAAAACAGGTACAGGCTCTAAAGGGCCAGACCATTGCCGCCATGTCTGAAGATCTTTTAGCTGGGGCAGAAGATATTGCAGGAGTAAGGGTTCTGGTAGCGGAAGTATCTAGCGTGAGTGCTGAGGAACTGCGCGATCTTGGTGACCGGCTCAGGGATAAACTCGGGAATGCCGCGGTTGTACTTGGTACAAGAACAGAGGATAAGGTCTTGTTCCTGGCAATGGTGGCTAAAGCGCTGGCTGGTAAGGGGCTGCATGCGGGCAAGATCGTTCAGCAGGCAGCCAAAGTATGCGGCGGTGGAGGTGGCGGTCGTCCCGATATGGCCCAGGCTGGAGGGCGTGTGCCGGAGAAACTCCCCGAAGCCCTCGCAGAGGCTAAGAGAGTCCTCGTTTCCCAGATAGAGGGAATTTAGATACTGTTGGCGAATTAGTTCAGCAGGTATAAAGGAATGGGGGGCTTGTCATGACAGAGTCGCATGAAAAAACGGCACTGTTTCGTTCAGCACAGTTCGAGCAGGAGCGATCTGTCCACGAAGTGCTCCGCCAGGTCTATGATGCGCTCCAGGAAAAAGGTTACAATCCCGTGGGGCAGATTGTCGGCTATCTGATGTCGGGAGATCCCACCTTTATCACAAGTCACAGGAACGCTCGCACCTTAATTACAGCGATCGAGCGGGATGTCATCCTCGAAGAGCTGATCACGGTATATTTGCAGAGTTAGTTAACTGAGTAAAAGGATCACTTCAGGTGGTCCTTTTCGCTGTATCCAAGCACAGATAGGATTTGCAAAGGAGTGGTGGGCTTTGCTCTGTATCAGTTCAGACAGCACCTGTGACCTATCTGCTGAGCTGGTTGCCCAATACGGCATTCATACCATACCTTTAAGCATTGTTGTGGGCGACCGAGTGTTCAAGGATGGCCAGGATATCGTGCCTGAACAGCTGTTTCGCTACGTTGAGAGCGGGCAGGCATGCCAAACGGCAGCAGTTAACGTGTTTGAGTATGTCAAGTATTTTCAAGACCTGCGCAAGCAGTATGAGGCAGTAGTCCACATCAGTTTGGGATCAGGCTTCTCTTCATCCCATCAAAACGCCAAACTTGCCGCTCTAGAGGTTTCCAACGTGTACGTGGTTGACTCCCAGAACTTGTCAACTGGAACCGGTTTGTTGGTGCTGCAGGCGGCGGAGCTGGCGCATGCTGGCCGCAGTGCAGAGGAGATCAGCGAAATCATCGCTGCCGATGCGGGGAAGGTTGAGGCCAGTTTTGTGTTGAGCCGCCTGGATTACATGGCCAGAGGCGGGCGCTGCTCGGCCATAACTGCCCAGGGTGCACGTATCTTGAAACTTCGCCCCAGCATCGAAGTAGTGGACGGCAGGATGGTGGTAGGCAGGAAGTTTCGGGGTAAGCTGGAGAAGTGCCTCATAGACTACGTCAAGGCACGCCTTATAGACCGCACGGATTTGGACCTCACCCGCGTTTTTATTACTCACTCTGGGTGCTCACCTGAGATAGTGGCGGCGGTAAAGGAGACTGTGGCCGGTTGCGCTCGCTTCAGTCAGGTTTTGGAAACGATCGCCGGCTGTACCATTTCTACCCACTGCGGTCCTGATACTTTAGGTATTCTGTTTAAGCGTGCATAATCAGCTTGGAAGGAATCCCTCAGCGGGCTGCCGAATAGCTTAGGCAGTCGCTGGGGGGTTGCTGTATGATCCGTGATTTGATCGGCCGAATCGGCCCTTCGTTCAATAAGGACTCAGGCGCACCAGTGCGGATTGCCCTCGATATCGGCACCGAGTATGTCAAGGCTGTCTATGTGGAACTGGCGGATATGGGCCCGAGAGTACTCGGTGTGGGCAGGGCGCGCCAAGACTATGCCAACATGGAAGGAGGCGCCGTTGCCGATATTGGCGGTGTGACAGCTTGCTGCAGGGAAGCTCTGGAACAAGGTGCCGTAATCGCAGGTGTCAAGGCTAAAGATGTTGTTTTGGGTATCGCGGGGCAGTTCGTGCACGGGGTATCACGCACAGTGGAGCGGCAGCGACCTCGAGCAGAAAAGCCCCTCACCATTGGGGAACTCCGCACTCATCTGCAGGATGCCCAGAAAGAAGCCCTCGACCGTGTGACGAAGCAAATGAGGGAGCGCCTCGGTTACCAGCGACTGGAGGTTGAGCTGGTTAACGCATCTTTGGTGAGCATGACCATTGACGGCTATCCTGTGAACAACCCGATCGACTTTCCCGGGCGCAATTTGGAATTCTCAATTTTCATGACATTTGCTCCTTTGGTGCATGCCGGTGCCATGCGGACCATCGCCAGCCGCCTCGGCCTGAACTTAGTAGGGATGATTGCTGAACCGTACGCTGTCGCAGCTAGTGCCCTTACGGACGAAGCGTGCGAATTTGGAGCGTTGGTGATCGATGTGGGAGGAGGCAGCACTGACATTGCCCTTGTGCAGCACCGAGGTATTGTGGCCACCAAGATGGTGCCCATGGGTGGGCGTGCATTTACGAAGGGGATCGCCGCTCGCTTGCACAAGACACTCAAGGAGGCGGAGCAGCTCAAACTAGATTATGCCGATGGGCTGGGCGATACGGGGATTGGCGAAGTGATTGAGGCCGACCTGGGGATCTGGCTGGATGCAGTCCTTATCGCGCTGCGTGATCTCTATACTGGAACTCCTCTGCCGCCGCGCATCGCCCTGTGCGGTGGAGGAAGCAGCCTGCCCGGTATAGCAGAGGCACTCAGCAGCGGTAAGCTTGTGGGTTCGGGGATGTTTTCCCAGACGCCCGAGATAACCCTACTGCAGCCTGAACATGTCAACGGAGTTTCCGACCCTAAGGAGTTTCTGCGCCGCCGCCAAGATGTCACGCCTAAATCCATCGCGTATCAAGCGGCCGTTTTGCAGAGCACCCATCACTTTCTTGGAGGAACGCTACGGGCATGATCATCCACATCCAGCCTGGCGATGAGTTAAATACCATAATCCATAGGATTCAGGCAGCTTCTCAGGAGCAGATCACCCTCGTGGTTACCGAAGATTGGGGCCTGATGCGAGATCCTGTAGTCTGGCGTACTATCGCGCAGTATGCCCAGCGCCTCGATACGCAGATCCTGGTGGACACACATGACCTGGTAGTGAGCAGTCAGGCTAGAGCAGCGGGCCTCGAAGTTTCGCCAGCGGACTTGAGTGCTGCTGCCGAAGACGACGCTCTCGGAGAGAACCAGAGCGACAAAAACCGGAGGATGATCGAACGCCTTTCGGTTTTGCTTCTTATTGCTGCCGCTACCTTAGGCTTGGTCTATATGGCGATGCCTAAGGTAACACTAGTTGTGACCCCGGCAGTGGTCAGTTTCCAGCATTCATTGACCTTTCCCCTCGCTGGTTTTTCCGCCGCCGAAGCGGTGGAAACGGAGGTTACCATTACCAGGCGGACCGCCGCTACTGGTAGACAGGTTTTGGGAATTTCGAAAGCGGTTGGCGAAGTAGTTCTAATTAATCAAAGTGAAGAGAGTGTAACGGTTCCCCGAGGCACGATTGTGACTACCGCATCGGACACCCCTTTTCTGATCGCGGCCGATGTGCACGTGCCAGGTGTAACAACACAGTATTTCATGGGTATTCCGGTGGGCATGCAAGCTGGACAGGCGGCGGCTCCCATCGAAGCACTAGTTCCTGGCAGCAGCGGCAATGTGGCAGAGGGGAGAATTGTGCGGATTGTTGGTTTTGACCTCGATGTGCGCAATCCAGAGCCAACCCGAGGAGGCGCAGACACCGTTTTGCAGGTTGCTGCGGAAGCTGACCTTGGGCGAGCCCGGCAGATGGTAGAGCGCGACGCGGATCAGGAAGTCCGGGAAGCCTTAGCCCGACAACTAGCTGGATCAGGGAAGAGGCTGCTGGAAGAGACGCTGCAGGTACAGATTGCATGGGACGGGCAGACTCCAAGTGGAGAAGAGACAGGTGAAGTGTTTGCCACGGCGAAAGTGAAGGGAAAGGGATACTCCCTTGACGAGGAAAAGCTGCGCGCCGAGGTGGAAGCAGCCCTCGCCAAACTGATGTCAGCCAGCCATGTTCTTATTCCTCATACCATCGACTATCGCACAGTGGCTATCGGGGGTGGAGCGGGAGACCAGTTCCTGCAGTGTGAAGTAGCCGGGTACAGCCGCGCTGTCGTCAGCCCTGACGAGGTGGCTAGCAGCGTCTTGGGTGCTGCTGTTGACGATCTGGAGACTCTCGCTGAGCGGCTGCCGGCTGTGGGGCACATGGAGGTAAGGGAGTATTCCGGCGATCATCTGCCTCGGCTTAGAAGATGGCTGAACGTAGAAATTGCAGAACCAGACTTTTAGAAGGAGATTCTTGTGGAGTATCGCGAACTAGGTAAGACGGGACTTGTTGTATCCCGTCTCTGTTTTGGCGCCCTCACCATCGGGCCCTTGCAGAGGCGGATGACACCAAAGGAAGGCGGAGAAGTGATCAGCCGGGCCTTTGCCCAAGGAGTCAATTTCTTGGACACAGCGGAGCTTTACGGCACATATCCTCACATTCGGGAAGCTTTGAGCAGAGTAGAACGACCCGAGGAGATCGTGATCGCCACTAAGTCATACGCTCCCTCTAGGGAGAGAATGGCCCGCAGCCTGGAACAGGCGCGCCGGGAAATGGACATCGATGTTGTCCCCATCTTTCTCTTGCACGAACAAGAGTCCATTCATACCCTGCGGGGCCATCGGCCGGCACTGGATTATCTCTTGGAAGCAAAGGCCGAGGGGATAGTAAAGGCAGTGGGCATTTCAACGCACTATGTTGGCGCTGTGTGGGCAGCGGCGGAAATGCCGGAAATCGATGTGATTTCGCCCCTCATCAATCTCACCGGCATCGGCATCCAAGGAGGAACAAGGGACGAGATGCTGGCGGCAATTTCGCATGCGGCTCGGCACGGTAAAGGCATCTACGCGATGAAGCCGCTGGGGGGCGGACATTTGCTGAGCAGCTGGGCGGCCGCCTTGGATTTCTGCCTGCAGCAGGATGACTTGGCAGCCGTGGCAGTGGGGATGAAGTCGGTGGAGGAAGTGGACCACAATGTGCGGTATTTCAATGGAGAGCGCAGCCTACCGCAGCCTGACAATAATCACCGTAAACTGCATGTGGAAGAGTGGTGTATCGGGTGCGGCTCGTGTGTGGCAGCCTGTCCTAATTCGGCTCTAGGCATCGTCGACGGGAGGGCTGAGGTGGTAGAGCCAAGCAGCTGTGTGTTCTGCGGGTATTGTGGGGCTTCTTGTCCGGAATTTGCCATTAAGGTTATCTAGGGGGCAGCAATGCGGATTTTAGGATTGGACGTAGGTGAGCGCACCATCGGTGTGGCGGTAAGTGATGCGCTGGGCTGGACCGCTCAGGGTGTGACTGTAATTCGCCGCCAGAATTTGCAAGCCGATCTTAATGCACTGCGCGCGCTGGTGAACGAATACGAGGTAGGCAAGTTTGTTGTGGGCCTGCCCCGACGGACTGATGGAAGCTATGGGCCGGAGGCGGAGAAAGTTCGCGCGTTTGCGCGGAAGTTGGAAGGTGAATTAGGCCTTCCAGTTGAATATTGGGACGAAAGGTTCTCAACTGCTGCCGCCGAGAAGGCTCTGCTGGAAGGAGATGTAAGCCGCGCCAAGCGCAAGCAGGTCATAGACAAAGTGGCAGCGGTAGTGATCTTGCAGGCATATTTGGATCGACAGTAGTACACGCTACGCATAAAGGAGGTTATTCGCTATGGCGCATGAACATAACAATCACGATCATGACCATGAGCACGACGATCATATTACTCTAATCGATGAAGACGGAAACGAGCTTGACTTTACGATTGTCCAGTACCTGGAGGTGGACAATAAGGGTTACGCAGTACTCCTTCCAGAAGATGATCCCGAATCGGGGGCAGTGATCTTCCGTGTGGAAACGGAGAACGGCGAAGAAGTTCTCTATGACATTGAAGATGATGACGAGTTTCAGAAGGTGATAGATGCTCTTGAGGAAGAGGATTGGAGCGACCTCGACGAGGAATAGGGCTGGATCTAGTCAACGGACTGGGTTTAGGTTATAATGAAGGTGCAACGAATTAGGGGGTGCAGTTGATGCCCACTAACCTACGCACCACTGAGCGGGCCGTGTTGTTTGAAGTGGTCCGCTTTCTGTTATTGTGCGCCATGTTGGCCGCAGTGAGTACTTTCGCGGTGATCGTTTACGCCATGCTGCCGGTCGACCCTAAAGGGGAGGACACAAGCCGGCTGGTAAACGTACAGCCGGGTCTTACGGGTAGGCAGATCGCGCAGCTTATGGCAGAAGCGGGACTGGTGAGAGATGCAGATTTCTTTTACCTACTGCTGAGATTGACAGGCACTGGGCAGAAGCTGCAGGCAGGACATTACCGGTTGGCCCCCTCGATGAATGCCTTTGAGATAATGGAGCAGCTCCGGGATGGCAGGGTCACACCTGTGGTGGTTACCATTCCAGAAGGATTCGAGCTGAAGCAGATTGCAGCTCGGCTTGAGGAGAGGGGGCTCGCTGACTACCACCGGTTTATGGAGCTGGCGGTGGAGAAAACCTTAGTGTTTGGGGATAGTCCGCCTGTGGACATTCCTGTGGCCAGCCTCGAAGGATACCTGTTTCCCGATACTTATTACTTTACATACGGTCAATCTGAAGAAGAGATTATCAGACAGATGGTGTCGCGGTTTGTGGACGTAGTCTATCCCGCGGTGGAAGGCAAGATCGGCCGTTGGGGCCTAGGCCTGCATGAGATCGTCACATTGGCATCAATTGTGGAGCGGGAAGTCATGGCGGACTCAGAGCGGCCGTTGGTGGCCTCCGTGTACCTGAACAGGCTCAAAATCAACATGCCCCTCCAGGCCGACCCCACAGTGCGGTATGTTATGACCGAGGACAGGAGCCGGGTGCTCTATCGCGACCTGGAGATCGATTCCCCTTACAACACGTATCGAAACAATGGGCTGCCGCCCGGCCCCATTGCTAGTCCCGGTCTCGCTTCCATTATGGCGGTTTTGGAACCGGCCGAAACGGATTATCTGTTTTTTGTGGCAAAAGGTGATGGCACTCATCAGTTCAGCCGGACATTTAGCGAACATGTGCGCGCCCGACAGCAGTTGGGTTACTGAGGAGGAACAGTGTGAAGATTCCAGAATTGCTAGCACCCGCTGGGAACATGGAAAAAGGCCTCACAGCCATAGAGTACGGAGCTGATGCGCTCTATCTAGCGGGTCAGCGGTTTGGCATGCGTGCCCAAGCGGGTAATTTTACTTTGGTTGAAATAAAGGAAATCCTGGATACAGCGCACCGTCGGGGAGTAAAGATCTACGTCACGGTCAACACTTTTCCCCACAATGACGAGATCGATGAGCTGCCGGGATATCTGGAGGACCTGGCGGAACTCGGAGTTGACGGTATCATTCTAGCTGATCCGGGAGTGCTGCGGCTGGCGCAGAAATATGCGCCCAATATCCCGCTCCACCTCAGCACTCAGGCCAATACCGTTAACTACGCAGCGGCGCAGTTTTGGGTGGAGGCAGGGATTTCTCGCTTGGTCCTAGCCCGAGAGCTCTCTAGGGAGGCGATTCGCGAGATGCGGCGGCACATCAGCGCAGAACTTGAGATCTTTGTGCACGGTGCTATGTGCATGGCTTACTCGGGCCGCTGCCTGCTCAGTACGTTCTTGACGGGACGCGACGCAAACCGCGGTGCCTGCGCGCAGTCGTGCCGCTGGAAATACGCGGTCGTGGAAGAAAAGCGACCAGGAGAATTCTTCTCCCTTGAGGAAGATGCGCTGGGTACCTACATCTTTAACTCTAAGGATCTCTGTCTAATTGACTATATCCCTGACTTGGTACAGATAGGCGTGGATTCTCTCAAGATCGAAGGCCGCATGAAGAGCTCCTATTACGTGGCGACTGTTGTGCGGGCTTACCGCGCGGCACTGGACCTCTACGCTCAGGATCCAGAGAACTACCGCCTCCCTGATGAGCTGCGGGATGAACTGCACAAGGTGAGCCACAGACCGTACTGGGCAGGGTTCTTTGTGCCTACCGGCGCTGGAATCCATCACAAGACCGCGGCGTTAGTCCAGACCCACGACGTGGTGGGTGTTGTGCAGGGCTATGATGAGGCAAGGGGTGAGGCGGTCGTGCTGATCAAGAACCGCCTGCGGAAAGGTGAAACCGTGGAAATCATGGAACCCCGGGGTCCTGTAAGGATTGAGACTATCACTAATATGGTGGAGGGTGATCTCGGAAGGACCCTGGATGAGGCCCATGCGAACTTCACGGTCAGAATTCCTATGCCCCCGACGAAACCCTTATCCATGCTGCGAGTTGAGCGGAAGTGAGCAGAGCAAAGCCCGTGACAGTGGAAATAACGGATCTGAATCACGCGGGAGATGGGGTGGGCCGCATCGGCCGCACGGCAGTCTTTGTACCCCAGACTGTGCCCGGCGATACAGCCTCAGTGGAAATCGTCGGTAAGCGGTCAAACTTCTGGGTGGGCAGGCTGGTGGAAATCAAGCAGGCATCTCCAGACCGCATCGACCCGCCCTGTCCCCACGCGTCCTCGTGCGGAGGGTGTCAGCTGCAGCACATGCGCTATCAGGCTCAACTGCGGTGGAAGCAAGGGCAGGTGGAGCAGGCTCTGCGGCGGATTGGCAGTCTTCATGTAGAAGTCGCTCCGGTTCTGGGTATGGAGCGACCTGCACATTACCGCAGCCGAGCGCAGCTGCCGCTGGGCGGAAGTCCAGGGCACCTTGTGATGGGCTTTTTTCGGCGAGGGACACACGAGATTGTGGACATGCACGAATGTATGGTGCAGCATCCCCTCATGGTTAAGCTCGCCTTGGCGGTAAGAGAGATAATTGAGCAGTCTGGTCTCCCTCCATACGACGAGGTGCTGCACCGAGGGGTATTTCGCCACGCAGTGATCCGGGCCAGTTTCAGTGAAAAGAAGCTCATGCTGGTGCTGGTTACCCGCACAGAAAGCATTCCCCTGCAGGATGAAATAGTTGACCGGCTCGGGGAGGCAGTGCCTGAACTGGTCAGCATCGCCCAAAACGTCAACCCCAAAGTGACGAACGTGATCTTCGGCGACCGCACTCGCATAGTCTGGGGAGACCATTACATTTACGAGCAGATCGGCGAACTGCGCTATGCCATTTCTCCCAGGTCGTTTTTCCAGGTCAACCCCGTGCAAACCAAAGCGCTTTACGACCGCGTTCGGCAGCTGGCCGATCTAACAGGCTGTGAGACTGTTCTAGATTTATACTGCGGAACAGGCACCATTGGTTTGTACCTAGCCAAGGGTGCAGAGCGAGTAATAGGGGTAGAGACGGTCCCCGATGCAGTGGCTGATGCTCGGTACAATGCCGAGATTAACGGGATAGTACAGGCCGAGTTTGTCCAGGGTAGCGCGGAAGAAGTAGTGCCTAGGCTGGTGCGGCAGTTGGGAAGGATTGACACGGCGATCGTGGATCCACCGCGCAGAGGCTGTGAGGTAGTGGTGCTTGATTCGCTAGTTAAGGCCAATGTTCCTAAGATTATCTACGTGTCCTGCAATCCAGCAACCCTTGCCCGGGACCTGGCCTATCTCGCCCAGCACGGGTATGCGGCAGGGCAGGTACAGCCGGTCGATATGTTCCCGTGGACCAGTCATGTCGAGTGCGTAACGTGGATACAAAAGAAAAAATAGTAGAGATTGCCCATTTTTCAAGGGTTACGGA
>JAAYMI010000043.1 GCA_012521465.1 Bacillota bacterium
CTCCCTTCCTGAATCCGACTTGTTCTTAACTAACCATTCGGTTAACAACCGTGACGGAGAAGCAATCCCTACACGCCGCCATCACTCCCCACTTAAGACACCACAAAATGCCGATCCTGCGCGCCTTTAACCAAAATCTCCAACGAGCGGAGCGTCAATTCCTTCATATTCTCATCCGACAAAAGATTTTTCTCCTTATACTCGTCGTAGTACGCCGCGATACTGATCAAAGGAATCCACGAGAAAAAGAACTTAAAGAACACCGTGTCCTCATTGTATTCAAAGTCCTCGTCTGCGGCGTGCAGTGAGCGGTAGATCGGATTGCCGGGATTCTTGTCCATCAGCTCCATGACGCGAAACAGACTGCTGCCGTGCTTCCCGCTCCTTAACGACTCTGACATTAAGATTCGCACAATAGCGCGGTTCTGCAGCAGGTAGTCCACCAGCTTCTCGTAGTGCTTGGCCATGTTCGCTTGGAAGTACCCCATGGCCTCACTGTCAGAGAACTCGAAGCGGTCACCAACAATATCCAGCCGGCCATCCTTAACCATGGGCACGATATATGTGTCGATAAACTCCGTAGAGGCGGAAGACACGTGGGAGATGATGGATCCCAGCAAAGTGTCGAGGATGTCTTCCTTACTCTTGAAGTAGTAGTAGATGAGGGCCTTGTTGACCCCGGCGCAGTCCGCGATTTCGCTGACCCGGGCAGCAGCAAAACCCTTGCGAGAAAACAGATCGATAGAGGCGCCTAGGATGCGCTCCCGAGCGTCCTCCTTATTAAGTACCCTCAACACATCCACTCCCGTTTCAACTAACCGGTTGGTCAAATACATTGTGCCATATTAAGGCAGGATGTGTCAAGAACTGGCTTTTTCAGACCAAATCAGGTCGAAGGACTCTTCCGCAGCGTCCAGCGTCTCCATGCTGCTTGCAACGGCAGTGATGCGATCCGCAACGCCGTTTTCAGCAGCGTTCCGCCGCAGCACCTCTAAGAATGGCGGAAGGTAACTTAGGGCCTTTAGTGTTGCCGCTTCACTACCCGGACCCTGTCAGGGTTATCTTTGTGGTAGTCAGCAATAAGCTGTAGTCGGTCCATCATTGTCCTGCTTGGTATGGTTTCCGCTAGTGCCTCGCAAAAGTCCCGCGGCAAAGCGCGGTTGACCTTCTGGATCCCAAAAACGCGCAGCTAGGCCACGCCCTCCAACCCTTTCACCGCTGTTTAGCGGCCCACAAGGGATTTGGCAGTGGATCTGGAATTCTCTCGGTAAACCACCCAAAAGGAGGCGGCTGTCGTGACGTATCACAGTCCACCCGCAGTCTATGCCGCACAGCTTCAGCTTAATACCACAGACTTGAAGCGTTCTGTGGAGTTCTACACCGACGTCGTTGGGTTTCGCGTGCTGTGGCAAGACGAAAACAACGCTGAGCTTACCGCTGACGGGAAGGGGGCCATTTTATCTCTATTTCAGCCCACCCATGTCATCCCAAAGCCAGGAAAGACTACAGGGCTCTACCACTTCGCACTGCGGCTGCCGCAGCGCTCTGACCTGGCGAACTTCGCGGTTCATCTTGTCCAAGATCGCATCCGGTTTGGCGCCGCCGATCACCTTGTGAGTGAAGCGATCTACTTCGAAGATCCCGATGGCAACGGGATTGAGGTCTATGTAGATACGGACCCTGCTGCTTGGAAGTGGGACAGCCAGAGCGTGAGCATGGATACCCTGCCCTTGGACTTCGACGATTTGCTGCGCTCCAAAGGTTCGGTTGATCAACCTTGGACAGGCCTTCCGGAAGACACCATTCTCGGCCACATCCACCTGCATGTCTCTTCCCTACGGGAAGCGGAGAGATTCTACACAGCTGGGCTGGGGTTTGAGGTAGTGATGCGCTTTCGGGACAGCGCCCTGTTTCTGTCCACCGCAAAATACCACCACCACATCGCTGTCAATACGTGGAATGGCGTAGGCGCCCCCCGTCCTCCCAAACACAGCGCTGGTCTTGACTTCTTCACCTTGGCTATTCCCAGTGAAGATAGACTGCAAGAGGTAACCGCAAGCCTGGAGCGAATTGGTGCGTCTGTGAAGGAAAGCCCCTCCGGCTTTGCCGTGGAAGACCCAGCCGGCAATACCATAGTCCTGGCCGTGATTGGCAGTTAGACCCGGAGTAGGCCGCGAAATCCTCTGGAACTGTAGAAGGAACCGGCACTATTGTGGTAAACAAAAACGCGACCGTAGCGATAGTCTCCAAAGACGGCACCGCCGCGCTCGCGGATGTCAACGGGTGTTTGCAGCCAACTAGAAGTCTTCGTGTCGAACGGGCCGAGCTTCTGCAGGACGCGGTACTGTTCTTCATCAAGGAGCTCAATACCCATCTCAGCGGCCATATCGACGGCATTCCCTTCGGGAAACACACCCTTCTTTTCTCTTTGATCCTGGCCCTGCCGGTCATAGCACAGATTGCGGCGTCCAGCCGGACTTTCCGCCGCACAGTCGCAGAAAATGAACCTACCCTCATCGTCCGTCCCGATCACATCTGGCTCTCCTCCGGAATCTTCCATAGCCTGGAGCGAGCGCAGTTTTCCCGAGTCAGCCTGGAGCCTGGCCAAAACGTCCTCCCACGCGATTTTGGCATGGCGCTCCATGTTCTGTTCAAACCGCTCTTTTAGCTTGCCGAGCAATTCTGCGTACACGGCAATCCCCCCGTCTAGTATGGCCTATCACTTCCAGACTAGCAGAAATGGGCAAGCATGGGAAGAACTGTCTGCGCGATCGGCAAAACTTGTTCCACTCGAGGGTCACGGAAGTTCGTCCAAATATCTCACAATGTGTGTGCTGACGCACACGCGGGAACGGCAGTTCTCACTGCCAGCCTCCCCTTCCAGATTGCCAACGCCGTCTTCGGCAGCCGCGCCCGCAGTCCCGTCCGAGGCCATCGCACAACCGGTATTCCCCACCTTCAATTACGAGGATCTTCCCGTCCACCAGTGCTTCTGCCAGCTTCTTTCGCGCCCTGCCATAGATCCCCTGCACAGTCGTACGGGCAATCTCCATCTTTTCCGCACACTCTTCTTGCGTAAAGCCTTCTAAGTCAATGAGCCTGATCGCTTCATATTCATCGACGGTCATTGTCAGGAGGCCGTCAGGACCTGGCGGAGAATCCAGCGGTCCGAAGCGGGTGCGATCGGGTAGGCTGCAGACTTTCCTCCATTTCATCGGCCTTGGTATGGTCACCACCCCCTATCATGGGGAATAACCAGAGGAAACCCCTGGTTATTCCCAGCGCTCTTACTCTTCCTTCAACTGCTCATCAATGTACTTCAACTGCTCTTCCAGCCAACGCTTATGCTGCTGCAGCCAATCTCTGCGCAGCTCGCGGGTCATGGCGGGAACGGCGCCTACTCTGCCAAACCAATGGCCGAACCCGCCGCCCCAAGCGCGCCTCATTCCCATGCCAAACCGAGGAATCCAGCTAGGTCTGGAGCACCCTGGGTAAGGCCATCGGCAGAATCCCATACCCCATCCGGTCACTGGGCCGCGATCCATTGAGCCAGCTCCACCTCCTCGTTGTTTATGACATATGTCATTTACCTTCATTATAGCCCATTACTGACATATGTCAATAACCATGGCGCAAAAAAGCGGCGCAAAAAGGCCTAGAACTCCCGGCGCTGATACAGTTTCAACGACAAGGCAAAGGACAGAGCCAGAAGCAGGATAACAACGAATGTAGAGGCGCCCCACATGCTGAAGCTTCCTATCTGGGCCACCGCTTCGACCCAAGCCGGACGTCCAGCCATGAAGTTTGAGACCATGCCTGCCAGAGAAATCGAGCTAGTAAAAACGAGGATGTTCAGCACCCGGGATTTCGTATAGCCGAATGCGAAGTAAACGGGCAGGAAGATGCTGGTCAGGACCATAACAGTTCCAACGCCAGCCGCAGCTTTATCCAGGCTCACGCCCTCGGATGTTGTAGGGAAACCTAGTTTGGGCAGCACTACCAGCGCGATACAAGTCAGCACGGCTGCGAGCGCCGTCCAGACAAAGACAGCTAGATACCGGGAACCTACAATCTGCCATTTGGGAACAGGCAGGCTGTTCCAAAGTCGATCTGCACTGGCCCGGTCATCCCAAGCCCCACTGAGGATCACGAACATAAATCCGACTGTGCTGATGATCGACAGCGGCAGCCACTCGCCCATGGTACGGAAGGCATAGCTTAACACAAGGATATACGCCAGCTCCAAACCCAGCAGTTTCTTCTGCACGAGCAGATCTTTAAGCACCAAGGTGACCATTAGCTTTCCCCCTCACGCAGAACAACAAGATTTCCTCCAGATTTGGCTGCTCGAACACGGCACGGCTCCCCGCGATCCGCTGAACCTCAACCTTGTTCGTCACGAGTCCCTCAAAGCCGAACTGCCCCTCCTTAAGCCCGACCACGTACGGACGCAGCCCTGCTTCCAGCACGGACTTCTCTCCCTTGACCAGCGCGTACTCGTCTAAAAGCTCCTCCTTGGACTTACTGAAGATGATGCGCCCCGCATTGATAAGGGTCACGTAATCTGCGATCCGGTCGAGGTCTGATGTGATGTGCGAGGACAGCAGCACCGAGCGGCGCTCATCCAGAATAACGTCGCGCAGGATATCCAAGAACTCGCTGCGCGCGAGTGGGTCCAGGCCAGAAGTTGGCTCATCCATGATTAGGAGTTCTGCCCCGTGGGACAGGGCAACTGCCAGAGCATACTTCATCTTCATTCCCCGGGAGAACTGGGCCAGCAGTTTGCGCTCAGGAAGGTCAAACAAAGTGATGTACTTCTGATAGGCGGCCCAATCCCAGCTGCGGTAAAACGGTGCGATCAGCCTGGTCATCTCAGCGATCGTCAGGTTCTCATAGAAGTGGCTTTCGTCAAAGACAAAACCGATGCGCTGCTTGATTTCCTGCTCGTGGCGGCGGGAATCCAGCCCGAAGATCATGATCTCTCCCCCCTCTAAACGCAAGAGGTTCATGATCAACTTGATCGTTGTGGTCTTCCCGGCACCGTTAGGTCCAATAAACCCCATGATGTACCCAGGTTCCAGTGCGAAGTTTATCTGCTCCAAAGTAAAGCCGGCGAAGCGCTTAGTAACGCTGCGCAACTCGAGAATTGGTGTCATCTTTCCTCCTCCATTGCACGGTTGAAAATGACTCTCAGGTCGTCTCTGCTCACGGCCAGCCGCTCAGCTACATCTATGACTTCCTTAATCTTCTCCTCCACGAGCTTCTCTTTGGACTCGTTCAGCCTGCGCTGGTCCACGCCGGCCACAAACGATCCTTTGCCAGGGATGGTGTAGATCAGCCCGTCCTTTTCCAGCTCTTCATAAGCCCGCTTAGTGGTGATCACGCTGATCTGCAGTTCCTTCGCAAGCAGGCGAATGGACGGCAGCGGTTCATCTGCCCCCAGTTCTCCCCTGAGGACGGCTCCTTTGATCTGATCCACTATTTGCTGATAAATGGGTACGTCTCCGGTGTTGGTGAGGATTATATCAATGGCCATCACCCCCGATACTGTGTATATACAGTATACACAGTATGCTGATAGTCGTCAACGGATGGAACAAAAAAACCACCTCAACGGAGGTGGAGGGCGATACCGGGAAGAGACGCGACCATATGCTTGCCTGTTTCTAGAGCTTAGCTGTGGGAAGCGGAATGGGATCGACTTTCAAATCGATCAGCACGGGCTTAGTGGTTCTGTTTATCTCCCTTAGAACCGCTGGCAGTTCGGCCGGCGTGGTGCGCAGTCCGACTCCGCCAGACGCTTCCGCCACCTGATCGTAGCGGACATCTGTAAGTCTCACACCGAATGATGCTAGTCCGGCGGCGGCCATGGCGTTGGCTTCCATGGCATAGGATTCATTGTTCATCAGGAGGATAATGATCGGCAGTTCCAATGCCACTGCGGAGGCGAACTCGCCCATGAGCATGGAAAAGCCACCATCGCCTACAATACTCATGACCGGGGAATCCGCAGTGCGAGCTGAGCGGCAATGGCAGCACCTAGGGAAAAACCCATGCCCCGCCAGTGGCCAGAAACAAGCACCTCCTGGCCCCTGCCTTGGAAGAAGCGATTGAACCACAGCACATGGTCGCCCACGTCCAGGCAGACTACCGCACTGGGAGGCAACCACTCTGATAATGTCCGCACTACCCGGCCGGGGTGCCCTGCTGGCGCCCGATCTATTTCATCCGCCAGGCGTTGGTTCCAATCGCAGGCCTGCTTTTCCACCTGGCTCCGCCAATCTGTTCGTGGCTGGAAGTCTGAGAGTCTCTGAAGGAGAGCAGCGATAACTGCTTTGGCATCACCGACCACCCGAAGTCCGCGGGAATCCCCCGGCCGATGTTTGCGGGATGAATATCGATGGACAGTGCCGGTATCGAGTCCGATGTGAGTGCGGGCGGCCAATAGGTAGCTCCCACCTTGATCACACAGTCGCACTGCCCGAGGAGGTTGACCGCGGCCTCAGAGCCTCCGGCGCCAATCCCGCCCACAGCGAGAGGGTGCTGCGGCATGACTCCTACGATAGGCAGCGTATGCACCACGCCGGCTCCAAGAATGTCCGCGAGGGCCAGCACCTCGGTCAGGGCGTGCCGGGCGCCGCGGCCTACGAGCAGCACAGGCCTTGTCTTGCCTCTCAGCCATCGTGCCGCGTCATCGATGACTTGCTCCGGAGAATGAGGCGCTTGACCTAGATAGGGTTCAGGTTTTACCTGTACCGGCCTCACTTTCTGCTGCCAGAAATCCTTGGGAATGCTGAGGTGCACTGGCCCAGCTTGGGCAAAAGCTGCCCGGATTAGGCTCCCCACCACGGTGGCTAATCCTAAAGGATTCCCCAGATTCTCCGAATGCAGCGTCACTGCGCCAAGCAGCTGCTGCTGATTGATGTACTGTTTGTGGTCTGTACCGATGTACGTAGACTCAACTTGGCCGGTAACAGCCAGAACGGGGGTGCGATCACCTATGGCATCCGCGAGTCCATTTATTATGTGCGCCGTGCCTGGCCCCCCATCACTGATTGCTACCCCCAGTTTACCTGTGAGTTTGGCGTAGGCAGAGGCTGCATAAGCTGCAGTTTCTTCATTCCGCAGCTGTACGTACCGGATAGGATGCTCGTGCAGGCAAGCCAGAAAGTGGAGAATGGAATCGCCCGCTGTACCAAACACAAATTGGACACCCCAAGCGGCGAGGATGTCGGCAAGTTGGTGGGCTACGGTGGTAGTCTTGGCCATGATTTCACCCCGCTGGGCAGTTTTGCACACCTTTAGTGTCATTTTTACCGAGTCAGTGCCATTATATCCCCTTCACCCTGCTGGGCCGGTGCGAGGCGAACGCCTAGAGCTGAATCAGTGCCAGCACTACAATGATAAACACAGCCAAGAACACTGAAAGTGACTGTTAGTGTGCCGTCTGTGATGGCGCCAAATCGGCCAAGTATCCTACAAAAGCCTCAGCAAAGAGCTTATCCACTCCGCCAAACGACAGCGAAATCCACACCCATTTCCCCCAAGAGTTTTCGCAGCACAGATATCGTGTTCTCATAGCTGCGGTTAAGCTCTACAAAGAATCCCCCATATTCCATTGGTGCAAAAAACGGCTTACCACTTGGATGAATAGGTTCCCATGCAAACAGATAGCGTTTAGAACTCGTCGCGATGGGCAATGATGGCAGGAGCTGGTCCAGCTTACGTTTGGAATCTAGCACTTCTAGCACACCTTGCAGCAGCTCCTTTATGGTCGCGGCCTTGATCAGCTCTCCGCATACCCTTACAACAATGCGGCTGCCGGATAGCGCCGTGGCAAGCTCCTCCTCTGGCGTTGACAGCTCATAGGTTGCAGGTTCCGCTTTTACACCTGCATCAAGGAGCTTTATATAGTACCGTAGCTTCTGCTGGAAACGATCAATGGACTTCACTAAGGCGTGCAGTTCTTCTAGTCTTTCAAGATGTCGACGATCAATCGCTTCGCTGATTGACGCTTTGAGGCTCTCAACACTGTCATCCAGCAGCTCATCAATGGCACCCAACATATCAGCAGCTTTGCGGCTTTGCTGAGGACACTCTCTTATGAAGGTTCCGATCACTTCTTTCACGTTGACACTCCTCCATAGCAGTCGCGGCCCCTAAACGAGCCGTTACCAGTAATCCAGATAGGATCCTCCAAGCTGCGGTAAGCGGTCAGAAGGAAAGAATCCGCCCAAGTCGAAGGAAAAGGGTAAGCGTGATTGGCCACGTTAAGGGAGGAACCAACCATGACTAGCGAAGATGTTATTCGGTTGGCGGTCTTTAACTGGTTAGAAGAGCAGACACGATTCGATGACGTGCTCAGTTGGAGCACCTTGCTGAACGGTTTTTACTTCCAGGGGCAGAAGATCAGTTTAGTGGGTCAGCAAGGCATCTGGAAGCCTCGCGTGTTCAGGTCGATCCCGATCTCGATCCGCACATCAGCTCA
>JAAYMI010000044.1 GCA_012521465.1 Bacillota bacterium
CCGAATGCCGCCCGTGTGCCTTAGCCAGCCCAAGTCTAACTCTGTCGCCTTCAGGGGAGAGTTCAAACACGTAAGAGCGGCGGTCTGGGCCGGCCTTACGTATGATCAATCCGCTTTCTTCCAAGGAATAGACACACTTAGAGATAGTCCCCTTATCTCGTCGCAATCGCCTCGCAACTTCCGTTACGGTACCACAACCCATGAGCCAAATCGCCCAGAGCACTTGCTCTTCTGTAACAGTTACGCCTTGATCCGAAGCAGATTTGGACCAACCTTCGTAAATTCTGTCCCACAGTAGACGCAGACAATAGGCGGTGGTTATGTAACGAGCCTCGCATCCGACACTCATCTTAGCCCTCCCTACGACTCCAATTCTTCCTACCACCTCTCAAACGCCAAACGCTCCATATAACACCGTCTTAGCATTCTATACTTCGGAGAATTATCCTGCCATTTATCACCGAACTTCACCGTGCTCATCCTTGACATTTCCCATCTTTTGCTTACAAATGAAGAATAGCAGGGGACCATGCACCACCCTAGGGTGGGCCCGCCTGCTAAGTGCTGTTCAGGATATGGCGTCTGTGGGTGACTAAATCATTGGGCAATGCCGCTCAAGTTTAGTGATTCGGCAAAATGACAGCTGACTAAGTGGGATGAGTCTGTATCTCCTATGTGCCTCAGCTCTGGTGCTTCATTGCGGCAGCGCTCCGCGGCATACTTACACCTGGGGCTGAATGGGCAGCCGATGGGCTGCTCCGAGGGAGCAGCTACTTCTCCCCGCATGGTGATCTCACTGAACCGAAAACCAGCTTCAGGACGTGGAACTGCCGAAAGCAGGACTTCTACGTATGGATGCAGCGGTTTGGCAAAGAGCTCATCAGTGGGTGCAATCTCAACAATCTTACCCAAATACATCACCATCGTCCTGTGGCACAGATGGTTTACCACGGCTAGATCGTGGGAGATAAACAGGATTGTAAGGTTGAACTGCTCCTGCAAATCACTCAGCAAGTTGAGAATCTGGGCTTGAATGGAGACGTCCAACGCGGAGACAGGTTCGTCAGCCACAACCAACTCGGGTCTAAGAATGAGTGCTCGTGCAATACCAATTCTTTGGCGCTGTCCACCGCTAAAGGCGTGGGGGTAGCGTGTCATATACCTCGGGTCTAGACCCACGACCTTGAGCATGTCAATGACCTTTTGCTTTTGCTCTTCTGGCGTGCCGATGTTGTAGCAGATGAGCGGCTCTTGCACTAGTTCTTGCACTGTCATGCGCGGATTGAGAGAAGAATACGGGTCTTGGAACACCATTTGTGTCTTGCGCCTCAAGCGCCACAGTTCTTGCTTGTTCAAGGTGCCCACATCTACTACGCCCGACTCGTCGTGGTATAGGATCCTACCGCCGCTAGGCTGAATGATACTAAGGATCATCCGGCCTGTGGTGGTCTTGCCACATCCGCTTTCTCCTACCAAGCCAACGATTTCGCCGCGATCTATGGTAAAGCTTACGCCGTCCACAGCCTTGACAGCGCCCACTACTTGCTTCCTAAAGAACCCCTTCTTTATCGGAAAGTGCTTTTTGAGATCCTGCACTTCGAGAAGCGTTTTCGGCATTACTCTACCTCCCCACAACTTTGGCTGTCCTTGTAGATAAAACAGGCCACTTTGTGCCCAGGTGAAACGGGGGCGAAGGCCGGTGCCGCCACATCGCATACGCCAGGCATATATGAGGAACAGCGCGGATGAAATGCACACCCCACAACCTTTGTGTAGGGATCGGGCAGGGTTCCCTTGATACTCCACAGCCTCTCCCTCTGCCTGTGGCCTAGTTTGGGCATTGATTTCAGCAAATCGACTGTATAGGGGTGCTTCGGCCTTGACAGAACGTCTTCCACGCTTCCCTCTTCGATCACCTTGCCCAAGTACATTACGGCAATTCTATGGGAGATAGCTGCAACGACTCCAATGTTGTGGGTGATGAGCATAATGCTCATTCCCAACCGCTCCTGCAATTCGCGCAACAACTCCAAGATTTGGGCCTGAATTGTCACATCTAGGGCGGTAGTGGGCTCATCGGCGATAAGCAAAGCTGGATTACATGACAGAGCCATGGCAATCATGGCTCTCTGTCTCATGCCGCCGCTCAGTTCAAACGGATAGGCATCGACTCGCCGCTTGGCATCGGGAATTCCTACTAAAGATAGAAGCTCGATCACCCGCTCCCGGGCCGCGTTTTTGTCAAGGCCTTGATGGAGCTGAATGGCCTCGCCGATCTGGTTCCCGATGGTATGGATCGGACTAAACGACGTCATCGGTTCCTGAAAAATCATGGCAACGGCTTTGCCCCGGATTTTTCTGACATTTTCTTTGGCTCTCTCACCAGTAAGCGATATTGAAGCGTCTTCCAAATATAGCTCGATGTTTCCTCCAACGATTTTCCCCGCCTTGGGGATCAGCCCGAGAATACTCCGAGCCGTCATACTCTTTCCGCAGCCGCTCTCGCCCACGACACCCAAAGTCTCGCCTCTGTAGATGTCCAGATCGACTCCGTTCAGCGCGTTCACTGTGCCTTCTCGTGTGCTGAACTGCACCTTCAGGTCTCTGATCTTCAGCAGTAGTTCTTGGCTCATGAGATCAGTCCTCTCTACGATGATTACAGATGGGAGTAAGGATCCGCAGCATCGCGGAGACCGTCACCGATGAAATTAAACGCTAGAACAGAGGCGACCACAAATATCGCGGGAACTAAAAGCCAAGGATGTACTGCGATTGTATTGAGATTCTGAGCTTCCCTAAGAAGCACTCCCCAGCTTATAACCGGTGGCCTAAGCCCTAACCCCAGAAAGCTCAAGGACGTTTCTCCCAAGATCATCTGTGGGATGGACATGGTCACAGACACAATGACATAGCTCATGAACGACGGGAGCATGTGTGTAAAGATAATCCTGCGCTCACTGGCGCCGGCCAGGCGCGCGCTGATCACGAAGTCTTCTTCTCTCAGAGACAGAAATGCTCCCCTGACCCTCCGAGCCAGCGTAGTCCACCCTACCACCGATAGAACAATCGTAATGGCGAAATAGGTCCTCAGAGGCGGCCAATTGGACGGCACCGCGGCTGATAGCCCCATCCACAGCGGAATAGTAGGCATAGACCGCAGTATTTCTATGAGACGCTGAATCAGGTTGTCAATCGCGCCGCCATAGTATCCAGCAAGGCCTCCCAAAATGAGTCCGATAAACAAGCTTAGGAAGACGCTGATTAGGCCGATGGACAGCGATATTCGCGCTCCGAAGATCACTCTTGATAGCAAGTCTCTACCCAGGCGATCCGTGCCTAGCAGGAACAGCGGGACGTTTGGGTCACCTGTTCCAACAAGATGGCGGTTGCCATCAATAACGCCCCACATTTTGTAAGAATCGCCTGCAGCAAAGAGCCTTATGGGATAAATCTTGGTTTTGTCAATGGTATATACTCTATTGAGTGTTTTCGGATCCAGAGACTGTTTATATCCATAGACGAAGGGCATGCGCAATTTGCCTTCGTGGACGATACGGATGCGCTGCGGCGGCGCATAGATATACTGGCTGAAGCGCTTCGTTGGATCGTGCGGACTGACAAAGTCAGCAAAGATGGCCACAAGGTAGAAAAAACCGAGAATCACCAGAGAACCAACGGCGAGTTTATGCTTTGTAAACTGCCACCAAATCAGCTGCCACTGCGTTGCTCCATACAGCCGATCGCCCGCGGACGAATCTACAGTCGTGCTGGCTTGAATTTGGTGCTGCTCACGCATGTCCGTAACACCTCTATTCATAACGAATTCTCGGATCCAGTAGTGCAAGCAGAATATCAGAGATGAGAGTACCTATCACGGTAAGTAGGCTCAGCATGAGAATGAAACTACCGGCTAAGTACATATCCTGGCTCAAAAGAGCGCGCAGCAGCAGCGGGCCAGTTGTCTCCAGGCTGAGAACCACTGATACGATTGTTTCCCCTGATATGATGCCTGGCAGAGACCAACCGATAGTGCTGACTAGAGGGTTGATGGCCAAACGCACAGGGTACTTAAAGATCAGGCGCCTTTCCGGTATACCCTTGGCCCGGGCAGCCTCAACATAGGGTTTACCAAGCTCATCGAGGAGACCGGCGCGCATAATGCGGATTAATTGGGCCGTACCGGCCATGCCCACCACAATAACAGGTGCCCAGATATGCTTGAGCATGTCCACAAACTTGGCGACGCTCCACGGGGCGGCCGCCATCTCTCGTGAAAACAAACCGGTGATGTTAAGGCCGAAGCGGGTATAAGCAAAATACATGATAACCAGTGCCAGCAGAAAATTGGGAACCGCCACGCCCAGCATACCGATAACTGTGGCAACATAGTCCCCGAGAGAATACTGCCGCATCGCTGAGTAGATACCTATGGGAATTGCAACCACCCAAGTGAATACTAAGGTGGCAGTGGAGATCACCATCGTTAAGCCAAGCCGTTCACCAATTAGGGTTCTCACTGGCCTGTTCCATTGAAAAGACATGCCAAAATCACCGTGCAAGAGTTTCCACATCCACTGCAGATACTGCACCACCATGGGTTGATCCAACCCGTACTGCCTTCTCAGTGAGGCGATCTCCGCCTCGCTCACCATAGCTCCACTCTGCTCCAATGTTGCGATGTACGACGTCAAATAATCTCCAGGCGGCAGTTGGATGATAATGAAGGTGATCACGGAGATCACCAGCAGCGTGGGAATCATGTAGAGGATCCGCTTCAAGACATAAGAGCCCATAGAACCTGTTCTCCTTTTGCAGTGGTCGATGTGTTAGTGGATACGGTGGCGAGCAGCCGTGGCTCGCCACCGTGCCGCCTTCTTACTACCTATCCAGATAGAACTGTTCCGGACTGGCAATTACGCCGAAGAAGTAGTCCCAAGCCCAGATGCCTTGTTCTGGTACATTTCTGAGATCTTGGCTGATTACAATTGGCTTAGGAGTTAGACCCACCGTACCGATAGCCCACAGATTCTCCGCCTGGCGCCTTGCGATTTCTGTCCAGAGAGCGTGTCTTTCTTCTGGGGAGTTGGTGCTCATTGTAGCTCTGTACATGTCCATGATTTCCTTGATGTACTCGGGTGGAACCTCACCTTCGGCCCCATCAGTCATGTACCACCGTGCCCAGAGTGGTGCCCACCTGGACGATACAGCCATCGGTACAAGGTGTTTAGGCTGAGCCTGCAGCAAGTGGTCACTGGTATAGTCGATGTGCCACAGCGTCACATCGTAGTCAGCAGAGTCTACTCTGACCTTGAGCAAGCTGGTGTCCACTGAGGTCACACTCACGTTAATGCCCAATGCAGACCAGTACTCTCTCACCAGTTCTGTGATGGACGTTTTTTCCATGCCGTGCTCACCAGCGGTGAAGATGATGTTCAGGCTCAGCTCCTTGCCATCGGGACGGAGGCGGATGCCGTTCGGGCCTTTCTTCAGCCCCATCTCATCCAGCAAGGCATTGGCTTTATCTAGGTCATACTCGAGATACATGTTCGCAAATTCTTCTTTGTAGTAGCTTGAGAACGGCAGCAGGTTCGCCTGCATTGGCGTACCCAAACCGAAGAAGATAGCCTGGTTAATTTCGTCGCGATCGATGGCGTGTGATAGAGCCATTCTGAACCGCAGATCGTGGATGATTTCCCGCAGGACGGGGTCTTTATGGTTGAAGTTGGGGAAGTAGCCCACTACTCCAGCTAAGCCAAGCTCCCACAAGAGTACCCGGTAGCCGCCTTGCTCGGCATTGAGAGTGTACACCGGATAGCTGGCCAGGTCGGTGTTGAACCCAGCAAAATCCACGTCGCCCAGAATAACCTTCATGTTGTAGACTTCGATGTCCTCAACGCGTTCAATAACAATGCGGTCAATATAGGGCAGCTGGTTTCCTTCTGTGTCAACTTTCCAGTAGTAAGGATTGCGTTCGAAAACCTTAGTGCTCGGCTCATTGCTTACCATTCTAAAGGCCCGCAGAACAGGTACTTCCGGGTCAGCCAAGCCCGAAATGGCAGTGGACACCTGCTTGGCGTTGAAGAACTGCCACCACGAGTCGTAACCGTTTTCCTTGGCAAGGCGCTCTACTTCTTCTTTGGGTGTGTACTTGATATGAAATTGCTTCAGATAGTGCTTGGGTAGGTAGAACGCCCCTTGCACACCGGTTTGGTGAGGCAGGTACATGTGTGCAACAGGGAACGGTACGGCAAAGTCAAACTGCAGAGTATAGTCATCTATCTTAGTGAGTTTTGGCATCTCACCGCCGGGACGCCAATAGACGGGTTTGACTGGTGTAAGCTCATCGTTACCCACTACATCTTCGAAGTAGAAGATGATGTCGTCCACCGTAAACGGATGCCCATCGGACCACTTAACTCCCTTGCGCAGATACAAGAGCAAGGTTTTTCCGTCGTTCCTGTATTCGTATCCCGTGGCTAGGTTGGGAACGAAGGTGCGATAATCTCCTGCAATTCTCAGCATCGGTTCATAGGGGTTAAGGTTGATCCCGTCTTCTAGTGATTCAGGATTCATGTGGACTGCATGCGCGGTTCCGCCATACTTACCAATGCTTTCCACAGGCTCCACAACGAGGGGCTCCAAAGGAAGGCGATCCTCGACCGGAGGCAGTTTACCGGCTGCCACAAGTTCGCTGAGCATTGGTGCCTCATTGTATGGGCCTGCGTAGACTACAGCCGACAGCACTAGTACCAGTAGAAAGGTTGCGTAAATACACTTTCTAAACATGATGATCCTCCTTTTGTTTTTGTGATTTTGGTAGCAAAATGGTATAGGTTGATCCCTCCTTTGGTAGTGAGATTCTAGCTCTGGGACAGCTTTGTAATGCTGCGAACAAAGGTGCGGTCATAGCTGAGTTCAGTAGGGTTCTCTCCCCGCAAAATCGCAAACTCGTTCGCCAGCAGTTGGATTGGAACGATATCAGCCGCGGGATCGCAGTGCAGCTTGCCCTCCTCTGCGGAAGCACCGTCCAGCGGGGAGATGGTACCGCTGGTCACTAGTATGCCTTTTGCTCCCAGGTGCTGTAGGATCTTGAGTAATCCCGCCATGCGTTCTTGCATGTATGAGTCTATACCCAACACAACCACAAAAGAGTTGTCGTCCAGAGTCGTAAACGGCCCGTGCATAGAATCCTCGAGGTCAAAATACATGCTGGGAATTTTGGCGATCTCCATAATCTTCAGCGCGCCTTCCCGGGCTGTACCTAGGTTATCTCCTGAGCCAATTACGAAACAGAGATTGGTACGGGGACATGCTGCCGCAACAGAATCAATGGTGTCCTTTTGCCCGAGGTACGATTTGATTGTTTTCACACTCTCATCAGTGATTTGGGTGCCCTTCAAAGCGAGTGCCGTACCGATCAAAAGGGCAACCGTGGCACTGTAACCCTTGGTTTTCGGGCCGATCAGCTCTTCTCCACAGGGGATAAGCAGGATATCCTTGGCTGCTTGGGCTATTGGGCTGTTGCTATTGGCGGTCACAGACACGGTATAGGCCCCGCATTCGCTTGCCTTGCGCAGTGCGTCAACAGTGGCAAAACTCTGCCCCGACTGCGATATGCCGATAGCCACGCTTCCTGGCCTAACCAGGCCCTTTTGCAGATCCAGCATGAAGTTGACTGGATCTAATACCTCCACCGGTCCGA
>JAAYMI010000045.1 GCA_012521465.1 Bacillota bacterium
CCGTTGCATTTGCTATTGCACTTTAGAATCTTTTTTACAAACGACTTAGTGGCCAAGTGCGCAAACAAAAATGCACTGGCCGCAGCGGACGATCCCCTGCCCAGTGCACTCTGACCTGTTTACCTTTCTTACGCGTGTGCCGCGACCGCCGCCTCTTCCACAAACAGCTTCCCCCAGTGCTCGGCACAGTCGATGTTATGTGCCGTTACCAGCTGCGTGGGGAGAAACCTCGACGAAAGAGGTTTGAACGGATATTTCATAGCCTCGATTGCCGCCTCCACTGCCATGACGGCCATCTCGATAATAGGCTGCTCCGATACACAATCGGCGTAGCCCTGGCGGATATATTCCAAGGCTGTCGGCGAACCGTCTACGCCTACGAGCATGACGTGATCTGGTGAGTCACAAGGATAAAGCCTGCCGCAGTCAGCCAAAGCGCGAATTACAGCTTCAAAGGCTTCATCAACATGGCAGAATATTACGTTGATATCTTTGTGCTTCTTAAGGGCTCTGCGGGTGATTTCATAGGCGCCGCCCCACGCCTCGTGCTTCGACCACACCATATTGGCCGAGTCCACGATGGAAATCCACGGCCAGTGAGCGATCCCGTCTACAAAACCCGCATGCCGCTCAGTCCCGTTCAAGTCTCCAGCTTCCGTGCGAATCTCTAGGATCTTGCCTGGTCTTTGTCCCAGCTTTGTCGTTATGTAAAGCGCCAAATCGCGACCTGCGTGGTAATTATCCGCCGAAAAAGTAGCCGTTGCCTCTACCCCCGTCAGCCTTCTGGTCAAGGAGATGATGGGGATGTTCTGGCGTTTGCAGCGGCTTACTGTCTCTGCAAACGCATCGTGTTTTACCGGTGTAAATAAGATAGCCTCCATTTTACGGTCGATCATTTCATCGATCTGCAGGATCTGCTGTTCCACATCATTTTCATTGTCGTACTCGATCAGCTGGATACCTTTGCTTTCCGCTGTCTTCCGTACTTCCCGACTTACCGACTGGGTGGCGGTAGTGTACTGATTCTTGATGGACAGACCAAACACGGTCACGAGGCTGGAATTCTCGATAGCCCTCCCTGCATAGGGGTAGCCTAGTTCGCGCGCCGCGGATAGGACTGCTTCTCGGAGTTCGCTGCTCACATTGGGCTTGCCGTTTAATACGTTGGAAACGGTGCCAACAGATACTCCGGCATGTTGTGCAATGGTCTTCAGCGTAATGCGCTTGGTCAAGGTATTAGCGACCTCCTCACAGTTTATCCACTACGTGTATTCTATATATTTTTTGCAAAAACGTCAATGATACAAGAAGGAATTCACGCCTGCGGGTTGAATGATTCATTAACGAATAAGAGTATATTTTGAACCTAACGTGCACCTGTTCACTGAACTTACGGTGAACGTTACAAAACTAAAGGAGCTGAAGTACATGGCATTGACACCTGAACAAGCAAGACAGCTGGCATTTGAGGAGCTTACCAAAGCCGGGATCGTGATCACGGAAGAGGAAAAACAGAGGATGGAGGTTACTGACTTCGGCTTGGGCATGCTGGAGAAAATTGGTCTGCAGGTCGTGATCTATGTGAACAACGATCGCTACTGTGCCAAAGAACTGTATATGCTTCCCGGTCAGATCTGTCCTGAACACCGCCATCCCCCGTTTGACAGCAACCCGGGCAAGCAGGAAACCTTCCGCTGCCGCAAAGGCACTGTCTACCTGTATGTGGAGGGCGAACCCACACCTAACCCAAAGGGCAAGGTGCCTGAAGGGATGGAAGGGGTATTTAACGTCTGGCATGAGATAGTCCTCAAACCCGGTGAGCAGTATACGCTGGCTCCCAACACCCTCCACTGGTTCCAAGCAGGCCCGGAAGGCGCCATCGTATCGGAATTCTCCAGCTCGAGCCGGGATCGTTTCGACATCTTCACCGCTAAAACCGAAAGGGAGATCGTGGACGAATTCTAGACCCGAAAGGGGGGCACGCCGCTGTGCATCTGCCAAAAATCCGCAGTCTAGAGCTGCAGGCGGTGGAGATTCGCCGTTCAATCATCAACATGGGGCACTCCGGTAAGAAGATCCACTTTGGCGGGTCGCTGTCCGTCGTGGATATCCTCACCGTCCTGTATTTTGACGTTCTCCGCCACGACCCAAGAAACCCAAGCTGGCCCAACCGGGACAGGTTCATCTTTTCGAAGGGACACGCCAGTTCGGCCCTTTATGCTGTTTTGGCTCACGCCGGCTATTTTCCTCTCGATGTTCTGCAGAGGTTTCTGGAAGATGACTCACCCCTGCAGGGACATCCCAGCAGCGTTTACACACCCGGCGTGGAAACCAGCTCCGGCTCATTGGGCTTGGGACTGTCCGTAGCAGTCGGTGAAGCTCTTGCCGCCAAACTTGATGGCCTTTCCCACAAGGTGTACTGTCTTATCGGTGATGGTGAGCTCAACGAAGGCCAAGTGTGGGAAGCGGCTATGTCTGCAGGCCATTTTAAGCTAGATAATCTAGTCTGCATCGTGGACCGTAATGCTCTGCAGTATTCCGGGGCAACCAGTGAGATAATGGACACCGAACCTCTCCTGGAGAAATGGGCAGCTTTTCGCTGGCACGTACAGGAAGTGGACGGCCACTCCGTTCCCCAGCTGCTGGACGCCTTTGCTCAGGCAGCTGAGACCACAAGCAGCCCCAGCGTTGTGATTGCCCACACGGTTAAGGGCAAGGGGATTTCTTTCATGGAAAACCAAGCCAAATGGCATTCTGGGGCCCTGTCGCTGGACGAG
>JAAYMI010000046.1 GCA_012521465.1 Bacillota bacterium
ATTACGACTCAAGCTCCGCGATGAGGTCTGCTTCATTGCCCGCTTTCAGGAGGCTGCCCAATCTCCGGCAGGCCGAAGCCGCAGAATGCTCCACAAAAAGCTCGCGGTTAATCAGCCAGCGAAATGCTCCCGGCAGGCTGCTGCGGCTGATGGCCTCGTACATCTCGCTGTGCGCGGCTTCCCGGGCGTCATCGCTTGCATCCCGCTCCTGAGCGATCTTAGCCCGCAGACGCTGCACCATGTCCAAAAGCCGCTGAGTGCGGAAGGGTTTCAGGACATAATCCTCCACTCCAAGGCGGAGTGATTCGCGGGCATACTCGAAGTCTGCATATTCACTAATCACTATCACCCGCAGCTGGGGCCTTTCCTCCTTGGCCCGACGGATCAGCTCGATCCCGCTCATGCCCGGCATGCGGATGTCTGTGACTAAGATATCTATATCCTCTTCTTTGAGGATGGACAAGGCCTCGCGGCCATCTTTTGCCTGGAAGACCCTGCAGTTGTACTTTTCCCAGTCGACGTTGCTGCTGACCTTTTCCCGCAGGTACTGCTCGTCATCAGCCACTAGTAATTTACACTCAACCATAACTGCCTCCACACTGCTATGCACTCTCACTGGTGTCGAGTGCAAGTTGTTCATCTAAAAACCCGATTTTCAGAATGGTACGAGTACCCTGCCCCGGCTCGCTGTCGAGAGTTAATCCATAGCTGGGCCCAAAGATCAGCTGAGCACGCTTCTGCACGTTCAAGAGTCCAAAGCAAGGGCGGTTCTCTTGGGCAGCAGCTTCACCTGCCAGAATCCGATTGAGCTGCTCAACGTCCCCCGGCTCCATACCAACACCGTTGTCGGCTACGGTAAACACGATGCCGTCATGGCTGCGGGAGACCACTACCTCCACGCGACCGGGTCGATCCGCGGGCAGAATACCGTGGAAAATTGCGTTTTCCACTAGCGGCTGCAGAAGCAGGCGGGGCATGAGATAGTCCAAGACCTCTGCTTCCTGCACCTGAATGTGATACTGATAACCTTGGCCGTGGCGGAGCTGCTGGATATAGAGATAGTTGCGCACGTGCTCTATCTCGCTCGCAACCTGCACGACTTCCCTGCCTTGACTGAGGCTGAGGCGGAAAAAGTTACCCAAGGCCTCAATCAAGTAGATCGCTTCCTCCGTCTGCTCCTTTTCCAGCTGACCGATGATCATATCCAAGGTATTGTAAATGAAGTGGGGCTTGATCTGGTTCGTGAGGCTTTCAATCTCCAGCTTGCGCAGGAGCTTCTGTTCCTTCAAGTTCTCGCTCATCAGCTCTTTAATCCGAGCCAGCATGGTGCGGAAATCCGTGCTCAGCTGGGCAATTTCATCCCGCCCCGCAACAGGTAGATCCTCCGCCGCGGCATCGAGGGTAGCCTGTCGGGCAAACTCCTGCAGCCGGCGGATGGGATGGCTGATCGCGTGGGAAAGATAGGCCGCAAGAAACCCCACACCGACGAGGACTAAGATGATCCCCCCGTACGTCAAACGCTTGAGATAAGCCAGCTCCGCCTCCACTTCATCGGCATAGACCACGCTTACAATCTTCCAGCCAGTCACCTCCGAGTCCACTGTGTTGATCAGCACTTTCTCGGAGTTATCCACTTCATGGCCGTGAGGGCTGAACACGATCTGACCGTCCCGGTCCATGATGTAAACGTAGCCCCTCGGGCTGGCTTTGAGGTTGGCCATGCTGGCCAAGCGCTCCAAATTGATGTCGGCGCTTACCCACACATCACGGCCGCCTTCAGCTGTATAGGGACGGACCATGGTCACCACTTCTCGGCCAAAACGGTTGACCCGCGGCCCCACAAGCTTCAGTTCCGAATCTTGCGGAACATAGTCGGTGTAGTAAAAACCGTAGCTGCTGAGGATGCGCCCATCACCAAAAGTGATAGCCAGATCCTCCAGCCCCGGCTTTACCCTGCGCAGATTGTTGAAGTCCTCCCAGATGCGGAAAACGTATTTGCGGCTGTTGGTGACACTGTTGTTCTGTACAAGTTTGATAAACTGGTCAATGTAAAAGTCCGGATCCCTGGTTAGGAGGAAATCGATGTCTCGAAAATACTCGTCAATATCTTGGGCCACGCGGTTAACAACTTCAGCTGAATAGTCCGTAACCCTCTCAGTCATACTCCCTAAATAGACCTTTACAGACAGCCAGCCCAAGATGGCTAAGGGCAGAAGGGCGATGGCCAAGTACGATAGGATCAGACGTGTGCGGATGGAATGAATCCCCGAGCGAACATGGCGCGCTAGCTTGGTTAGTCTCACTGCCCCACACCTCACTTTACCAGCCAGGGTTCATAGATCTGCAGCAGTTCCTGCAGATTCTCCTGGCTGGCGTAAGTTAAACCAACTTCCACAAAGTCGGTTCCCGGAAGGCGGCCGGTGCGGAGGTAATCCACCAGCAGTTCTACTCCTAAAGCACCCATGGAGGCCATATCCTGTCCCACTAAATACTGCAGGACCCCATCGCGCAGCAGCAGCAGCGCATCGTAGAAAATGTCGATCCCCACTGCTATTCCGCCCGCGTGGGCCCACTGCTTAAACGCAGGCATGGCGTCGGACGGGACATAAAACGGCCAGCCACCCACAAAGAAAAACACGTCTACATCGGGGTTATGTTTGAGATAGTCCTCCACCATGATGATGGCTAGATCGACATTGTCTTGATTATGCAGAACCTCGTCCACCTGAAGGTCGAGCTTACCCCCTATCGCTGTGAAAAACCCGTCGATGCGCTGCACCAAATTGAGTGCATCCGGTTCGCCCGTCATGATTACCGCGGTCAGGTGCTGCTTGTCCATGCCGCGGGCTCGGACAATGTCCACCAAGGCGGCTCCCGCTTCCCAGCCTGCTTTGAAGTTATCAATCCCGATATGAAACAGTCGGCCGCTGCCTGGGCTGTCGGCATCGAAAGTGATCACGGGAATTCCCTGGGCCAGCGCCCGTTGAATAGCTGCCTGAATCTCAGGCACGTCATTCACGCTGACTACAATACCGTCAACGCCCTGTTCTATTAGAGATTCGATTACTGCCAGCTGACCCTCTGTGGAGAAGTCAAAGGGGGCCAGCCATTCGACCCTTACCCCCAATTCCAGAGCCTTTTGGTGGGCGTTTTCAAAGGCGTCAAGGAAAATTGGGTTACCTAGGGAACGGGGCACAAAGCCGATGGTTAACTGTTCTGCAGCCAAGGCTCCCCAACAGGCCAGGATAAGCACCACCACGATTATGCCTGCGCAAGCGGTACTTTTGTGCAGATCTCCCACACACTCACCCCCATCATTGCTGCAATAGTGCTGCTACCCCCTGAGTCATGAGCAGTACTGCCAAGGCCGCGACCAGATTCCCCAGAAAAAGCGCGGGAAGTGCCCGCTTAAGAGGAAGCCCCAGCAAAACCGCGATAATACTACCGGTCCAAACGCCTGTGCCCGGCAGGGGTGTACCCACAAACGCCACAAGACCCCACAACCCGTACTTCTGCACTTGCTTGCCTTTTCTGAGAGAACGGGCGGTAAGGCGGTCGACAAACTTGCGCAGCGCGCTGAATTGAGACAAAAATCGCAGTATCTTTCGGAATGCCAGCAGAATAAAGGGCACTGGAAACATGGCCCCAACGAAGCTGATTGTGAAAGCATCAAACGGACCCAGGCCCATGGTAATCCCCAGGGGAATGGCCCCTCTCACCTCAATAACCGGCAGGATTGCCGCGATAAACACTGCCAGTTCGGCGCCTAAGTTCTGGTGGATGAATTCAACAAATACATCAATCATGCCTTGATCCTTTCAGAGCACTAAAGGTGTAGGTACACCTTTCTTATGTATATTTCTGTTCCTGCGGGAACTTTCCTGTCGCAAAAACGCTGACCGCAGCTGAGAGGAATCCGCCACCTTCATCCTGAACTACTATCTGACTTAAGGAATAGCGGAGGTGGATGATTTGCGGGACGGCATGACCTATGCTCCGAAAGGGCGCCCACAGCCCGTCGTCAAACCAGGCGAGTTTAAGGTCGCAGCCATCGGGCTGGACCACGGCCATATTTACGGCATGTGCAACGGCTTAACAGAGGCAGGCGCAGAGGTAAAGTGGGTATATGACCCGGACCCAGCAAAGGTGGCCGAGTTCCAGAAAGCTTTTCCAGGAGCTCAAGCGGCACGGTGCCGAGAGGAAATCTTGTCCGATCAGGAGGTAAAGCTGGTGGCTGGCGCCGCGGTTCCCTCAGAGCGGTGTGCTCTCGGTCTGGAGGTAATGGACGCAGGCAAGGACTACTTCACAGATAAGGGTCCTTTCACCACTTTGGAACAGCTGGCGCAGGCTCGGGTAAAAGTGGAAGAAACCAAGCGGAAATACATGGTTTACTACAGTGAGCGTCTGCACGTGGAGAGCGCGGTGTATGCGGGACAGCTCATACAGGAAGGAGCCATCGGCCGTGTCCTTCATGTGGCGGGCTTTGGCCCACACCGCCTGAGCGCGGACTCCCGCCCAGAATGGTTTTTCCAGAAAAAGCACTACGGCGGAATCATTGCAGATATCGGCAGCCACCAGGTGGAACAGTTCCTATTCTATACCGATGCTAAGGATGCCATGGTCCTCCACAGCAAGGTGGCCAACTATCATCACAAAGAGTATCCGGAACTGGAAGACTTCGGAGACGCTACTCTGCTGGCAGACAACGGCGCAACAGGGTATTTTCGCGTCGACTGGTTTACCCCTGATGCCCTGCCCACCTGGGGAGATGGGCGGATCTTCATCATGGGGACCGATGGCTACATAGAGCTGCGCAAATATATCGACGTCGCCAGGGAAAACACCACCGATCACGTCTACCTCGTGAATCACGCGGGAATGCACTACATCCCAGTGGCAGGCAAAGTTGGATTCCCCTTCTTCGGCCAGCTCATCCTGGATTGCATCAACCGTACTGAAAATGCCATGACTCAAGCCCATGCCTTCAAGGCTGCTGAGCTGTGCCTCAAAGCCCAGGCCATGGCCATCCGCATCGGCGAGAACTGATCGCTGGTAGGGCTGGGAAACCAGGCAGCTCTATCCGCCGCTGGATATCTCTCCATGCTCAGGCAGTATCCAACAACCGGACCAGAAAGATACCTTTGCATCTGGGCTGGGCAGGGTGGATAATTGAGCCCGGAGGTGGAATTATGAAAAAGGTTTTGCTTGTACTGGCAGTATTGGTGCTCGCAGCATCTGCATTCAGCACAGTGCATGCCCAGGTGGAGACGATGCGCTACACTGTGCAGTCTGGCGATACACTCTGGGCGCTGGCGGAGAAGTTCGATACAGCCGTGGTGAAGCTGTTGGATTTGAATCCTGGTATCACTCCCGACCGGCTGCGCATTGGCCAGGAGCTGAACGTTCCTGTGCAGGCTCTCTGGAGCTATCACGTGGTGCAGCCCGGCGATAACGTGCGCTCCCTCGCAGCCCAATACCGCGTACCGCTGGAAGGCCTGCTGGAAGCCAACGGCATCAAGAACAGCAAGCTGACCGTCGGCGAGACCATCCGCATTCCGATGCACTTGTATATACCGCCAGATGAGCAAACCACTCACGTGGTGGAAATTGGCGAGACTCTGTTTGGCATTGCCAAGCAGTATAAGGTCTCCCTTACTGACCTCCTCGAGTGGAACAGCATCGCCGATCCGGATATGATCTTTGCCGGGCAAACACTAATCGTTGGCTGAGAACCTAAGGGGCCGCTGAACCATCAGCAGCCCCTTTCTTGCTGCCCTTAACCTGGATCGAATTTCTTTCCGTGAATTCGATCCAAGAAAGAAGGAAATGTCGATTTGGTCAAGAAGGTTGTTTTACGGTAGACATTCTAACCCATACTTCACAGCAGTTGAGGAGGTGATAGGGCAGTCTCTTGTTCAGTATCCATTAGAGCTACATTAAGAGGAGGATTTCTATGAAAAGGCTACTGGTAATCGCTGCCGCGCTTTTCATCATGGTCTCTGTGGTAGGAACAGCGGCGGCCCAGCCGTCAGGCAAAATCGTGGTTTACAGTGCATCTGGTCCCGAAATCACGGATCCCATTCTGGAACTGTTCAGCGAACGCTATCCCAACATTGAAGTAATCAAAGTCCACGCAGGTACGCCAGAGCTCTTCTCCAGGCTGAGAGCTGAGGCCAACAATCCCGCAGCAGACGTCATGTTTGGCGGTGATCCTCTGACTTACGATCGGGAGGCGGATCTTTTTGCAGCCTTCGATCACCCGGAGAAGGAGAACTTCCAGACCTACGACCCGTACAACATCTGGCAGCCGTTCACAATTTTCGTGCAGCCTTTGATGGTCAACACCAAGCTGGTAGCACCAGAGTATTACCCCGCAACTGTGCAGGATGTTTTGGCTAACGCGCAGTACTTCAAGGATCTCGGCGGCATTGCCTTGGCAGCCCCCAACACATCGTCCACTGGCTGGACAATCGTGAGTGGAGTCGCCACTGCCCACGGCTGGGACTTCATTGCTGACCTGGTGCCCTACTTAAGCGTCACCAACGGTTCGGACGCCATGTTCAGTGCAGTGCGCGACGGCGAACTGCCCATCGGCTGGATCAATGAAGACCTGGGCGTGCAGTGGGAGCAAGCTGGGGCAGACGTCAAGTTGATTTATCCCACCGATGTCTCCACTATCCAGATGGACGCCTACGGCCTGGTGAAAAACGGTCCTAACCCAGAAGCAGCGAAGGTGTTTGTTGAGTTCCTGGGCACCAAAGAAGTACACGAGATTGCCTCTGAGATCGTGAAACGCCGCTCGGTTCGGGTTGACGTGGCACCTCCTGGCGATCTGCCACCCTTGGAAGGCTTGAACCTCTTCTATGCTTCCGAACCAAGAGATGTTGTCACAGACCGCTTTAACCAACTGTTGGGCAACTAAACCTAGAAAAGACTGAACCGCATTCCCCCGGCTCCTGCCGGGGGATTCGGTTCGCTTTACGACGACGATGTGAGGTGTACAACATGAAATCCTTACGTGGCAGACTGCGGGACCCATGGTTCCTGCTCAGTACGGTACTGGCCATCGGCCTCGTGCTCCTGGTGATCGTGCCCCAGTATCGCATCTTTGTGGCTTCGTCAGAGCAGGCACTGGGCAAGACTGTCTTCCGCCGGGCAGGGGATGGCAGTTTAGAGCACGTTCCCAGTTCCACTAGTGGCTTTGAAGTGGTATCTGATGCTGACGGCGCCGTTATTTCCCGGAATGGACAGGCGTTCTTGACCGTTATTCCTCTCAGCAGCCAGCAGGTAGTCCTAAGGGCAAGTGCAGGCGGCGGCATCACTGTCGAACCTGTCGATGACAAGCAGATCAAAGTGGCCGGCAGCGGGTTTGACCTTGTAATTACCCAAGAGACATTTCGCCAGTCCTTCTTTGGCCCGGTAGTTGTGCCTGACCCACTGACGGTGCTGGAAGATGGGGAGGACCAGATTGTGCTGGGCCATGCGGAAAATGCCTACCTGACCTTTGCCGATCAGAAACCGACGCACGGCGTGGGTAACTTCCGGGCATTCTTGACCCGCAGCCGCTATGTGAACGCGATTAGGAACAGCTTGATCGTGGCGGTGGGAGCAACAGCCATCGCAACTGTCCTGGCGGTTTCCTTGGCCTATTTCTTCGCGCGCTACAACTTCCCCGGCAAGCAGGGAATGGTTACCTTGATTACCATGGCCTCCATATCTCCCCCGTTCTTGGGCGGATATGCCTGGCGCATGCTGCTCGGGAGCCAAGGTGTGTTCACTCGTCTTTTAGACCTTGACTTCACCATAGTGGGGATCCACGGCGTGATCTGGGTAATCAACTGGCTGATTTTCCCCTTAATCTTCCTCATGACGTACGATTCATTCACAGCCATCGATAACACACTGATCGAGTCGTCCATGAGCTTGGGCGCGGATAAGCGGAAAACTCTGTTTAAAGTAATCATTCCTTTGGCGATGCCTGGCATTATTACTGGTGTCTATCTCGGCCTAATGACTGCGTTTTCCGATTTCGGCACTCCCTACGTGATCTCGCTGAATCTCAATGTCCTACCTGTCCTGGTTTACCAAGAGTTCATGAGCGAAGTGGGTACCAACTTCCCCATGGCCAGTACCGGGAGTGTGGTTATGATTGCCATCTCCAGCGCCATCTTGATGGCACAGCGCATGTACCTTGCCGCCAAGTCCTATGCGTCCATCGCAGCCAAATCCGTTGCCTTGATTAACCCACCCCGCCGGGTGAAAGTGGGGATCGTCAGCTATGCTGTGCTGTTGATTTTCATGGCCTTTGTGCCCCACCTGACAGTAATCATTACCTCGTTTCTGCAGTGGAGTTCCGGCATAGTGCAGCCCATCTTTACGCTTGGCAACTATGTGCGGCTGTTCAACCTCCAGCTGAGCTCCATCTACGTGAGCCTGTTCCTGGGCATTACCACCACCATCCTCAACGTGATAGTCGGGGTGGCCATTGCCTATATCATTGTGCGCAAGCGCTACCGCATCATCTCCAATCTGCTTAACTTGACGGTGATGGTCCCGTATATTGTGCCCGGTACCGTGCTGGCCATCGGCTTTGTGATGATCTTTAACAAGCCGCCGCTGCTGCTCACCGGCACATGGATGATTCTCGTGCTGGCGTACTTTGTGCGCAAACTTCCCTATTCGGTGAAAACGGCGGAAGCGGTGCTCTACCAGATTCACCCTGACCTCGAGGAGGCGGCAAAGAGTCTGGGAGCAAAGCCAGGCCGGAGCTTCTACGATGTCACGCTCAAGCTCATGCTTGGCGGCGTGATTTCCGGAGCAACCCTGTCGTTCCTGCAGATCATGACAGAGATCAGCTCCACCATCATCTTGTACCGCCCACCCTGGAAGCCAATGACTGCCGTGATTTTCGAAAACACGACCAGGGCTGGCTCGGACTTCGGCGTGGCCTCAGCCATGACCGTCATTCTCATGCTCATTGTCTATGTACCGCTGTACGTCATTACCAAGAAGACCAGAATGAGCCCGAAGGGAGAGGAAAACTTTGCGACCTACAACTGAGAATCACGCGGCAGGAGTGGGGATCGACCAAGTCTCCAAGGTGTTTGGGAAAACACGCGTCCTCAATTCCGTTAATTTACAGATACAACCAGAAGAGTTCTTTACGATCATCGGGCCTTCAGGTTGCGGTAAGACTACGCTGCTGCGCATCATATCCGGCTTCTACGAGCCCGATGGCGGCAGGGTATATTTCAACAATCAAGACGTCACCAGCCTGCCCCCCTGGGAGCGGAACATCGGTTTCGTATTCCAGAACTACGCCCTGTGGCCCAATATGAGCGTGTTCGAGAACGTGGCCTACGGCCTCAGAATCCGGAAAAAGCCCATGGATTACATCAAACAGAAGGTGAAGTGGGCTCTAGACATCGTTGATCTGCCTGGAGTGGAAAACAAGAATCCCAGCCAGCTGAGCGGCGGCATGCAGCAGCGGGTGGCAATTGCCCGGGCCATTGTCATCGATCCCGACCTGCTGCTGCTCGATGAACCCCTCTCCAACCTTGACGCTAAGCTCCGCATCTCCCTGCGCAAGCACATCCGGGAAATCCAGAGCAGCTTGGGAATCACCGCGGTCTATGTCACCCACGACCAGGAAGAAGCCTTGGAGATCTCCGATCGGATTGCTATCATGAACAAGGGCGACCTCCAGCAAGTGGGTACCCCCAAGGAAGTGTACGAGCGGCCGGCGAATCATTTTGTGGCAAGTTTCGTAGGCGAAGCAAACTTCCTCACGGGCGAAGTGGCGGGCGGAGCATTCGTTGTGCCAACTGCCCAGGTCAAGGTGCCCCTCAGCGTCGTGCAGGAAAACGGCAGTCTCTCGCCTGGAAAAGCCACAATGATGGTGCGCCCAGAAATGATTAGGGCGGCTGATGCCGACGACCATCATGCGGTGGGACGTATCATCAGGCGCTACTACGTGGGGAACCTGAAGAGATACTTGGTGGAACTCCCTGATAACACCACTCTCTACTGGGAGATGTTTGATGACCCCTATCAGGAAGGGGACAAAGTACACCTAAAATTCGCGGCTATGTGCCATATCAAGGATGGTGTCCAGCATGATTGAGCGGAAAATCGCAGCTGATGTAGTTGAGCAGTTCGGCAACCTCATCGCCCTGCGCAAAACTGAAGAACAGTCCTTTCCCGGTATCGCCCAGCTCTTTGTGGCCTCGGTACTGCAGTGCCAGCCCCTCGCGGAAGTAGAAGTGCTCACAGCTGCTGGGAAGCGCCTCGACCTTGTGGAGGAAGCAGCTGATTTAGGTCCCATCTGCCACAAACGCTCATTCGGAAGTGAGCACGTGTCTGTCCAGGAGGAGATCGTGGTGCACGACGACGAGGCCGCCCTGCGCCTCACCCTGGTATCCAAGGCCGCCTCTGACCTAGAGCTCATCCTGCGCATTTCTGGGGGAGTGCTCATGTCCCCGCAGGGAGTGCCGTACCACTGGGACGAGGAAAAGCGTATTCAAGGCAGTCTCTCCCCAGAGTGCATCCAAGTTGACTGGAGAAATTTAGTCCGCCTCGTCCTCACCTTCTCGGAACCGCTCGATGGAGGCGGTATCGCGGCGCTGAGCGAGGACGATGTGGCCAAGAAGCTCTATTTCCACACTTTCAACGCCAAGAAGCGCTACCGTTATTGGGTGGAGCGGGAAACACGCATACCCAGCACCGGACTTTCCAAGGCCGCGGGCAGAAATCTTACCTACTGCGGTACGAAGGCCATCAGCCTCCGTCCGGGTGAGTCATACACCATGGAAGTGCGGTTTGCCCTGGGGGACGTCCCAGGCCGCGCCTATACAGAGCTGCAGGCAGCTCGCGAGCGGGCTTGGCACGAGTTTCTCGCGCAGGTGCCTGAGTTTTCTTCTGACCACACTGAACTGACCGAGACCTACTATAAGAGCTGGTTTGTGCTGTTTGCCAACCGCATGCGCTTCCCGGAGTCGCGCTTTCAGTATCCGTTTACCTCAGTGAATAAGTTCCACTATTACAACCAGTTCTTCTGGGATTCAGGCTTCCACGCCATTCCCTGGATCTGGTTCAACGACAAAGAACCCGCCCAATCGGAGCTGAAAAACTTCGTACTGAACCAGTGGCGCAGCGGTATGATTCCCTACGAGCTGTTCCTCTACGATGTGAACGGACGGGAATGGATGGAAACGGACGCGAAAACCACCGCGGCTACGCAGCCCCCTACCCTAGCCATCTCCCTCATGGAAATCTTTACCAAGTTTGGTGACAGGGAGTTTCTGGAGTTCTTCTACGAACCCCTCCTACGGTACGAGGAATGGCTGTGGAGATACAGAGACCTCGGCCGGCGCGGCCTCTCCTATGTTTTCCATATCTGGGAAAGCGGGACAGACAACAGCCCGAAGTTTGATCCAGTGCACAAGAACCGCCTGCTGGATCCGCCGCTGGAGCTCGTGGACTTCAATGTGTTCATCTACCTCCTGCGGCAGACCATCGTGAAAATGGCGGAGATCTTGGGCAAAGAAGTGCCCGCAGGCGTCAAGGAGCGCATCGCCCTGACAAAACAGTCTGCCAACGCAGTGTTCCTCGACACGGACGAGGGATTTTACTATGACGTCTGGGCAGACAGCACTAAGCAGGTCAAAGTAAAGGCTTTTTCTGGCGTGCTCCCCCTGATCACAGATTGGCCAGATGACAAAGTGCGGGCACGGCTGCTCAATGACTACCTCCTCTCAGAGGAAGAGTTCAACACGCCCTGCCCTGTCCCGTCAGTGAGTATGTCCGAACCCAGTTTCGCCAGCCACGATTTCTGGCGAGGTGCCAACTGGCCCCAGATCACTTGGACATTCGTGTACGGCCTGAAGCGCAATCACCATTTTGAGGCAGCAAGCCTCATCCTCGATAAATACCTGGCCGAATCCACGAAACACCACTTCTGCAACGAGTACTGCGACTCAGTCACAGGCCAGGATGTGGGGCTGCCGTTCCAAGGATGGGGAACTTTGTATGTTGACCATATCATTAGGCACTTGTGCGGCATCGAACCAACGGAAACAGGCTTCCAGTTCCACCCCCTCGCCACAAGATACACATCCCTAGAAGTGCGTGATGTCCGCCTGCGGGACATGATCGTGCATGTCAAAGCCCAGGCTGACCATTGGGTTGTCACCATTGACGGGGAAGTGGCCATCACGGCTCCCCGGGGCGCCGTGTTCACTGCCGGTGTGGAAAATGGGAACCTGGTAATCGCTGGGCCCAAGGATCTTGATATTGCCGTAATTGCCAGCGAGTCTTCTCATGCGAGGCCGCTGGAGATTCGCACGGCTGACTAAGACTCAAGGAACAATGTTGCGGAGGTATTCCATGTCGCTACTGGAAAGAATTGCACCCATTGTCGTTCGGGCAGGAGAGATCCTGACCGAGAAAATGGAATCGGGATTTTCGATCTCCAAGAAAGGTCAGATTGACCTAGTGACAGACGCAGATCGCGCTGTCGAGCAGTTCCTCATCAACGAGCTGCAGAGCGCGTTCCCAGCCGCCTCTTTTTGTGCGGAAGAGCGGGGCTGGTTGGAAAACAATGCAAGCGATGCAGTTTGGTTCATCGATCCCCTCGATGGCACCACCAATTTTGCCCACGGGTTCCCATACTTCTCCATATCGGTCGCCCTGGCGAAGAAAGGAGAAACCATCGCCGGTGTGGTCTACAATCCCGTGAGCAAGGAGCTGTTTACAGCGGAAAAAGGGAGTGGCGCCGCCCTCAACGGGCGCCCCATCGCCGTCTCAAGGATAGCTGATCTCCAGGACAGCCTGCTTGTGACTGGCTTTCCGTATGATATCAAAACGAGTGCTGCCGACAACATGGCCCAGTTCGCCCGGGTATCCAAAGCCTG
>JAAYMI010000047.1 GCA_012521465.1 Bacillota bacterium
GGCGGGGTATGGCGCGGCACCTCACAGCCCGAGCTGAGAATCAAGCCGCCGTTCTTGCCTGCCACAGCGATACATTTCATACTGGCTGTATATACATCCTCAGGGGTGCCCTGCAGCAGTACGCCGGTGGGGTCCACGTTGCCTTCCACGCAGACTCTGCCGCCCACCTTCTCGACTACAAACTCCAAATCTACCAAGTGATCGACTTCCAAAACATCCGCTCCAGTTTCGGCCATCAAGTCGATAATATGCGACGTGTTCCCACAGATGTGGTAGAACACCGGGAGGCCCGTGCTTTTCAACTCAGATATGGCCCGCTTAGCAAAGGGGAGGGCAAACTTCTCGTAGTGTTCGCGACTGATTAATCCGCTCGGGGAATCACCGAAGGTTAAGGCGTGAGCGCCACTTGCGGCTATCGCTTTACCATAAGCGATGACCACATCGGTGCAGATTTCCACAAGGTCCAAAGCAAACTGCGGATCCTCATAGAGATCCATATAAAAGAGCTCCTCACCTCGGAGGGCTGCGGCAATGGAAAAGGGTGCGGAGTCGCAGTTGGTCTTGATGAAGTACTCATCTCCCAGCTCTTCCCGGGCAAGCCGCGTAGCAGAGAGAATTACAGGCATGCGTCCCGAGCTGTACGGGTCGACTTTCTTCAGTTTTGTGAGGTCCTTGCTGTCGCCCAAGACGCGCCGCCTGTACTGCGGCGGCTCATCATAGGGCAGGTAGATCTCACAGCCCATCGCTTCCGAGATGATCTGGTTATCTGTAGTAATGTGAATCCCATCATAGTTGTGCCGCCGCAGGCTTTTGATCTGCGCTTCAGCCATCTTCTGGCCATTGCTGGAGTACTCTCTGTGTGGGATGGAACTCATGTGCAGGGCATATTGGATTATCAAGGGAATTACAGGTACCCGGTCTGTCTGCTGCCGTTCGATCGCAGCGAGCGTCCTTTGATACGAATTCATCTGCCTTCCCCCTCACGGATTCTAGTACAGTTTGTGTAAAACGGCTTCTGCCGCAAGTTCGTTATACACGCGAGCCTTCGTGCCAAGGCGCAGCGCTGCTGTTATATAAAGAACGTCCAAGACAAGGAGCTGCGCAATCTTCGACCGCAGCGACCCGCCTCCCAGGGGAGTTTCAGAGGCGGCAGCAATCAGCTTGATATCCGCCGTCTCGGCCAAAGGTGAGCGGGGATAGGCTGTGATGCAGATTGTCCTAGCGCCCCGTTCCTTGGCTTTGGCGATGGCTTCCACAACATCTTTTGTACTGCCGCTGAACGAGAACCCCAGTGCCACATCCCGTTCGTCGAGGGTGGCGGCAGACATCATCTGCAGATGGGAGTCGGTCAGGGCATCACAGATCAAGCCAAGCCGCACAAACCGATACTTCGCATCCAAGGCCGTGACGCCAGATTGGCCCACGCCGTAAAACTCTATGCGCCGAGCACCTATGAGCCAGTTAACAGCCGTGTCCAGTGCGCGCATGTCAAGGAGCTTAACCGTATCATCAATGCAGCGGGTGTTGGCATGGCCCACCTTCTTCACGATCGATTCTAGTGGATCGTGCGGCGATATGCCTTCGGAAAGATCCTCCGCTGGGTCAACCAAATCCCGAGACAGCACCAATTTCAGCTCCTGATAGCCCCGAAAGCCAGCACTTTGGCAGAAGCGGATCACTGTCGACTCCCCCACGCCGCTGGCCTCGGCGAGCTGGGTGACGGACATATAAATGGCCTGCTTGTAGTTTTCCAGGACTACATCAGCGACTTTCCGCTCTGCAGGCGCCAAGGAGGAATACACCGAACGAATCCTGGCCAAGCCTCCACGTATGACTTGCTGATCTTGCTCAAGCATGTGCTTCGGCCTCCATTCTCGCTAGTTTCTTCACACACGAGATGTATTCCGCCTAGATCGGTTTTTTCCTCCTACGCGTCCATGCCGGATCGGAACATTCCTCCAAGAATGCCGCACTGAATTACACCCCGGGGAAGGGCTCCGGGCGATCAGTTAATGATTTCGCCTTTGTTCTTGGCTAGTTTTTCGTGCCATTCGCGTCGGTCAGTGTCTGTCAGTTTCGCCCATTCTGTCACTTCATCTATAATCCTTAAAGGTGCCTGTGAGCGATAGGATCGCGTTAGGTTACCGGGGAACTTCTTGTCGGTTACATTCGGGTCGTCTTCAAACTCGCCTGTAGGTTCTACTACATAGACTCGTTCTTTTCCGTCTCCTTTAGCTAGTGCCGCAGCCAGTCCTGCGCCGTTGAGATTGGCAGTGAAGTAAACATGGTTCATTTTAAGCCCAGGTTTGTAATTGGAATCTCCACCTGGTGTCAGTAGATCCCCAACCTGCAGGTCTGCCTTTGTCCCGTGATAGAATGGCCCTTTGTCAGTGGGCGCACCCTTATGTGAGTTGGACAGTGCATAGTTTTCTTCAGCACTTTTGAGATCGCCTAGTTCCTCATAACATTGGGCGATATGTGAATACAGGGTTGAGTATGCACTGCGGACGTTATCGTCATCTATGTTTAGGGCACACTCTAGTGACGTTTCCATCCACCTCAGCTTGTCTTTGACACTCTCTTGTCGAAGAGCTAGATGATAGGCCGCGATAAACCTTTCATAGTCGTCTGCGGCTTCGTGCCACGCTTTTTGAAACAACGCGATGGCTTCGTCAACTTCTCCGCTTTCTTCCATGCGCATTCCACCCATGCAGAGTTGGATAACGGGGCTTTTTGGATCGAATCTTGCGTTCACTTAGCAACACCCCCAAACTTCTAAAGTATCACTAATCCGAAGAAGCCTACGCGAAGTTCTTAGCCGTACTCTCTCTGATCTTAAGTTCTACCGGCAGCAGGACGTTGCGCTCACCAATCTCCCGCCTCTCGATCTGGGCAAGCAAAAGGCCCACAGCTTCTTCGCCTTTGCGGAAGATATCCTGCCTGATGGTGGTCAGAGATGGCACCATGAAGTCGGCATAGAAAATGTCATCATACCCCATAACCGAAACGTCTTCGGGAACGGAGATTCCAAGTTCTCTTAAACCTCGAATTAGACCCATCGCGCCAATGTCGGACAGTACAAAGATGGCCGTCTTCCGGTCAATCAGGCCGATCACTTTTTGGGCGGCGTAATACCCCCCGAGCATAGTATTTCCTTCTTCAATCACCAGCTCCGACCGGTACGGGATGTTTGCCTCTGCGAGGGCCTGTTTGTAGCCCAACCACCTCTGGTAGTCCACCCCGCTTCCCTCCGCGATTTTCCCCTTAATCCCTGAGACGAGGATGATCTGCTCATAGCCGAGGGAAACGAGGTATTTGGTCCCGAGATAGCCGCCAAACTTGTCATTGCTGTTGACTTGGTAAACGTCCGTCTTTGTGACGTAGCTGTCCATAAACACACAGGGAACGTTCAGCTTGAGGATAGATTGAAAGTGGTGAGAGTTCTCGTTGGCGCCGATCACCACCAGTCCGTCTAGGTGCCGCTCTTTGGCAAACCCGATGTCAGTGCTGTCAGAAATCCCAGTCAGCATGACGTGGAAGTTCTCGCTGCTCGCACCTGCTTCAATCCCGGAGATCACTTGCCAGAAATACGGGTTATCCTCAAACTCTCCCTTAGCTAGGTACGGCACCACCACGCTGATGAGGTGGGAGTGTTTGTTCTTGAGACTCCTAGCGGAGAGATCAGGCGTATAGTTGTACTTGGCGATCAGGCCCTGCACCAACTTGCGCGTCTCTTCCGACACCCGCCCCTTATTGTTGATTACATTAGATACGGTTGCGATGGAGACATTGGCTTCGCGCGCGATGTCCTTAATGGTTACGTTCTTGGGTTTCACCGTTACTCCCCCGGCTTGGTTAAATGTTTAATCGCAATCATTATACCAGACAATCCCGGAAAATGCACGCTTAATCCTAACACTTGTTGTGTAACCGCGCAATACTGTGGTTAATTACAGCTTGACATTTGCCGCCAGGCGGATTAAACTCATAGTGTAAGTAACAAACCCTAAGCTATTGTTAACCCCAAGCAGTTTATTTATTTTTTCACCCATGCTTAAATGTTTAACCGCGTTGAACAGGTCAAGAAAACAAAAGCAAGGTACGGAGGTGGTGATCGATCTTAGGTTAATCAGGGATCTTCAATTAAGCATCTGTCTCTTGGTTCGCTGGAATCTCACGCATAACAACTAGAGGGGGATTAACGCAATGAAACGCTTTGTCACAGTCGCCTTGGTTTTTATGCTTGTTGTGGGATTGACTCTCACAGCTGGTGCCCAGGTCACCATCAGGCATTGGGATTGGCACCAGCCCCGCATGAATCTCAAGCAGAAGTACATGGCTGAGTATGAGAAACTTAATCCAGATGTGAAGTTTGAAACGCAGATCATCGCCTGGGATGATTACTGGACGCGACTCATGTCCGGCGTAGCCGGCGGCGATGTACCGGATATCGCGCAGTTCCACAACTCCCAAACCCAGGCCTTCCTCGCACACCTCGAAGCATTTCCGGCCGACCTGTTTGACTACGAGCAGTATAAAGCAGACATCATCAACTTCGAAGCTGCCTACCTGTTTGACGGGACCTTCCACTTCTACCCCGTCGGTATTATGACCGGCCTCATCTTCTACAACGCAGACTATTGGGCCGAGGCTGGCCTCACGGAAGCGGACATTCCTAGAACGTGGGACGAGTTCAGAGAACTGGCCAAGAAGCTGACGAAATATGACGCCAACGGCGACATCCAGGTAGCTGGCTTTGTGCCCAACAACATCCTGGGCGTGTTCTGGCTGGATCTCCACTACCAGCTCGGTGGCAAACTCTACGGCGAAGGTGCCCAGACTGTGGACTGGAACAACGAAGCCGGCCGCAAAGCGCTGGAGTTCATTGAAACCCTCATCTTCGAAGACAGAGTCACAGAACCAGGCTTCCTCAGCTTCACCGAAGCCATGGGTACAGGCCATGCTGCCATGGTTTACAGCTGGAGCTGGCTCGGCGGCGAGCTGAATAACAACTATCCGGACCTCAACTGGAGCGTCTTTAGACTGCCCACCTTCGATGGAAAACTCGCTCCTGGGCCAATTGCCCGGAATAACCACGAAACCGGTATGGCCGTCATGAAGTCCGCTCGGCCCGAGGCGAAGGACGCTGCCTTTAGGTTCCTGAAGTGGCTCTATGAAGAAACAGATTATCTCGTTGAGGTCAACCTCATTCTCGGGACCGCTCCATCCAACAGGAATCTCTTAGACGATCCGAGAATTGTAAGCCATCCCCTGATTTCCGCCGTTGCGGAGCAGGTGCCCTACACCAACATTCCTGGGGAAATCCCCTATGAAGTGGAAAGCTCCTACGGTCTGGGCATGCTGCAAGATCTCCTGTTCTTCGGCTATTCCGCAGCTGAAGCTTTGGAACTGGCTGAAGCCGAAGCCAACAACGTGCTGAAGGAAAGACCTGTGAAGTGGTATGTAGAAGATCTCTACGTTCCGGTCGCTGAATAACCACTCCTGGGTAAGAGGGGATGCCTGCCATCCCCTCTGCCTCAGCCCAATGAGGGAGGAACAACCATGTCTCAAGTTGGGAAAAAGAAAAGGCTCGATGCCAAGCAGCGCTTTGTGCTGGCCGTCTTGATACCAACTGTCCTCTTTTTTGTGTTCTTTAACTTCGTTCCCATCATCTACGCCTTTTACATCAGCTTCCACGAGATGGACTTCCTCAATCCCCCCACTTTCGTGGGTTTGGAGAATTACAAACGCCTGATCGGCGATACGCACTTATACAGCTCCCTGAGGGTTACAGCCATCTTTGCCGTGACAACCGTCTTCATTGGCGGATTTTTGGCTTTCTGCTTCGCACTTTTAATCAACAGTGTCAAACGGGGCGCGGCCGTGCTCCGCACGGTGTACTTTCTCCCTGTGATGACCTCTCTCGTGGCAGTGGGCGTAATATGGGGATGGCTCTACCAGCCGCGCTTTGGCCTTCTAAACGAAGTTCTAAAACTATTCGGCCTGCCCCGCCAGATGTGGCTCTCTTCCCCTAAGACTGCTCTGGCCTCTGCCATCGCCGCTTCCACCTGGCAGGGGATGGGCTACACCATCGTAATCTTCTTAGCCGGTCTGCACGGCATCTCCCGCACATACTACGAGGCCGCCGAGGTGGACGGAGCCAGCAGCCTGCAGAAGGTGTGGTACATCACCATCCCGCTGCTCCGTCCCACCTTTGTCTACCTTTTGATTACGGGGTTTATCACTGGTTTTCAGGTGTTTGATCAGCTCTATGTCATGAGCGGCCCCCTAAACTCAACCCGGGGCTTTGTGGAGCTCTTGTACACGCGTGCCTTCAGCTATTACCAGATGGGAAGAGCTTCCGCCATGGCGTTCCTGCTGTTTGCCATCATCGTGACGTTAACGCTGATCCAGTTTCGACTGGTCACCCGGCAGCAGGTGGAGTACTGAGGAGGTGGACTTAAGGTGCTGAAGCGGCGCATACTAGGAATCATAAAGTGGATCATCCTCATCAGCGGGGGAATTACTATGGTGTTCCCCTTCTACTGGATGATCATCACCAGCATCAAAATCCAGAGTGAAGTGATGAAGATCCCGCCGGTCCTCTTCCCAACTCGCATCACCTTTGAGCGCTACGGGCGGGTCATTGGTGAGCTGCAGTTCGGCCGGTTCTTCTTCAACAGTTTGTACATCGCTGTGACTGTTACCATGGCAGTGCTGTTTACGTCCTCCATCGTGGGCTACGTGTTTGAAAAGTTTCAGTTCAAGTACCGCAATACCATTTTCCTCGCTCTGCTGTCCACTATGATGGTCCCAGGTGCTGTTACCATGATACCCTTATACCTGCTCCTAGGTAAAGTGGGCCTTGTGAATTCCCACTTGGCCATCATTCTGCCTGCTCTAGGGAGCGTGTTCGGGATCTTTCTCATGCGGCAGACGATGCAGAGCATCCCCAATGAATTTATCGAAGCGGGCCGCATCGACGGCGCCTCAGAGTTCGCGATCTTTTGGAAGCTGATTCTCCCTCAGACGAAAGCGACCCTCTCGGCTCTCGCCATCTTCACATTCATGGGTCAGTGGAACAGCTTTTTGTGGCCCCTGATCGTGATTTCTTCGCAGGATCAATACACACTGCCCCTGGGTCTGAGGATGTTCCAGGGACAGTACTGGAGTGATATGGGCCTGGTCATGACCGGCGCCACCATCAGTGTGATTCCCATCCTGATTGTGTTCCTCTCTATGCAGAAGACCTTTGTGCGAGGTGTTACCTTAACTGGTTTGAAGGGCTGATCGGTCCGATACGAGTAAGGGGATGTCCGCCGAAAAGTGCGTGACATCCCCTTTTGTGTTCTGGAAAGCGTGCAGAGGATCACAGAGGCTCAGCAACTCCGCCGTAGAATACGGTTCATGCCGATCACCTAATACGGCTTTTCAAGCGTATTTGGTGATCGAATCTACCGAAATACGCGTATGTGCAGCGCACAAAAGCCCACCACTCCTCAAGTGATGAGCCTAGCCCTATCCAGCTTATCCAGAAACCATTTCGGATCACGATCGATTTTCGTCAAAACGTCATCGTGCGCTCTATTCCGTTGACGTGAGAAGCCCGACCTTTTGCCTATAGGCATCCTTCATAGCAAGGCTGTTTTGTCTAATCATATCCTCCGTTGCGAGATACTCATCTGCGTGTGCAATAAACATACGTGGCTTCGAACAGCACGGTCACGCCCTTGAACACCTGCTCATCTGTCACTTGAACCGTGTGAACGTCATGGCGTTCCATGCAGATTGGACACAGCTTAGCTGTAATCATTGATACTCAATGAAAGTAACCCCCGCTTGAGGGCGTGGAACGAAGCCGATCTAAATAAGTCTGGATCTCATAGCATCTTGCTATGCTCGTCCCACGGTAGTCCGGGATGAATACTGTAGCCCATTGCCCGGTAACCAGCCTCTCTCTTCGCGAACATTCTCTGCAGAAGGGGTATATTGCCGTCTACATAATCATAGATGCGGACTTCAGACTTCGCCGCATGAGCGCGGTGGAGGCGGCCGGCGTATTGCTGCAATAGGCCTTTCCAGGCTATGGGCAGGGTGAGAAACAGAGTATCCAGGCGAGCATCATCAAACCCTTCCCCAAGATACCGCCCTGTAGCCACGATCACTCGCTCTTCATCATGGGGTATGGCAGCTAACCTTTCTTGAGCTGTGCGCCGCTGTTTGACACCCATCCTGCCATGAAAGACAATCACGTTTTTCACAGAGCGGCTTAGCGATTCAGCTAACGTTTCAACGTGTTCCCGCCGCTCCGATATGACAAGCGGCGACCGTCCAGCCTTGACCGCATCGACTATGTCAGCCAAGATCATCTGATTGCGCGCCTCATCTTCGCTCAAGGTACGGTACAATGAATGGATAGGCATCTGTTCCGTCGAATCACATGCTTTCAGAGTAAAACCAGTGTCTCGCACAATAACCTGGTGGTGAAACCCTCGTTTAGCTGCCTGTTTTCTCGCATCCACCCGGTATCTAATCGATCCGCACTGCATGAACACAATAGGCTGATGCCCATCCTTGCGGTTTACGGTAGCGGATAGCCCCAGCACGTATTTCCCTGCAAACTCCTGTGTCACTTTCTCAAATGTGCGTGCCGGAAGATGATGGCATTCGTCGACGATCAGATGGCCGTATTGCCGGACAAGCGGATCCACAGCGTGCTCGCGATAGAAGCTTTGAATCGTAGCGATATCGATCTTACCGGACGGCCTACTTTTTCCCCCGCCGATCACGCCGATCTGGCCAGGTTGAATATCCAGAAATGCGAGAATCTTGTTCTTCCACTGTTCAACCAAAACCCTGCGGTTGACGAGGATCAGGGTGTTGGTATGTCTGTGCGCGAGCACGCTTAAGGCTACGACCGTCTTTCCGAAAGCCGTTGGTGCTGCAAGCGTGCCTGTATCATGTGCTAACATAGCCGCTGCTGCGACCTCCTGCTCAGAGTCTAGTTGACCCAAAAAGCGAGTAAAAACGGGTTCACCGCTGCAGCGCTGATCGGCTATGGAAAACGCCACGTTGTAGCGCTTAAGAAGGTTGATAAGGTCCTCAAGGCACCCTCTCGGCAGAAAAATGCTGTCGTCGCGTTCTTCGGCGCAGATGATGAATCTAGGGGTATTACGTGTGGGTAACCTCAAGTGGTCGCGCCGGTAAAACTCGGGATTATGGAATGCCGCCAACTGTATGATCTCGTGTCTCAGCGTGGCAGGCAGGTTTCGTGGAATCTCAATGCCGTTGTTTAGAATTATAGACACATGTTCTGGCAGATCAGAAGGAATGATCGCGGACGCTTCCGCTGCATAGTGATCATTGACCAAGCCCCGTCCACCGCTCTGGCTTTGAACAGACTCCAGAAGCGAATGTAGTTCGTGCAGAGTCAGACGCCGTAGACCAGATAGGTGTTCCCACTGGTCTGGGTACGGTTTTCCCGTTTCATCAACAAATACGCTGTTGCCGTATTCACGCGCCTTCTTCTGCAAGGGTAGTGCAATCAGATTGCCAAACCCGCCCTTTGGCATGTGGTCTTGGTTGGGGAACATCCGATCAAAGGAATTCAATCCCAGCTCGGGCCTGTGCTGCATCGCCCGTCTCAGAATTGCTTCTCCCAGCTGCCGCGCAAGCTTTGCCGGTACTTCCTCGCTGAAGAATATCCACACATGGGCTCCCTTCCCTGACCGCGATCTTTCTCGCGTGGCGGGAACGTCCATAGCGGCACACGCGTCAATCACCGCAAGACTGTCGAGCTCCCAGGTGTCTTGGTCGAAGTCCAGGGCGAGAAATCGGCATGTTTCGTCCGGCAGTAGTGGGTAAACACCGATCACGAAATCCTTCCCGAGTGCATCGCAACCTGACAAGTGCTGCTCCAGAACGGTATCTGAAATAGGAATAAAGGCAGCATGGGAACACTCACTACACCTAACTCTGGTTCCCTTACCTTTGGAGCAGATTCCCGGGGCCCATTCATTGGCACACACCGGCTGATAGCCGCTAATACCCTTCAAGGGGTTTTCCCATCGCCTGGCAAATACGTCCTGCCGACCATAAAATAGGCTGCGAAATAGGGCGATCTTGTCTTCAGGCGGCGAATAAAGTGTTACAGACCGATCACTCCGCGTGTGTCCTTCCCGCCGTTCAGCTGCCGCCAACAATCCTTCCAATTCTTGCATACGCTGTTTCTCGCGAGACAGCTCTGCTTCAAGCCGGGTAATGCGCTGCCTAGTCAGCCGAAGCTGCTGTACCAGTTTCCGCTTGTCCATATCACCTACACCCAACAAGGATTTAGTCATTCTATCTCAGCA
>JAAYMI010000002.1 GCA_012521465.1 Bacillota bacterium
CCCGCCGATGTACCGATAGAGGGGCATACCCAAAGCTTGGGCAGCAGCGCGGGCCACAGCCAGCGAAACGCCTAGAATGGCATTGGCACCCAGTTTTCCTTTGTTGGGAGTGCCATCCAGTTCAATCATGAGCTTGTCAATGGCAATCTGATCGAAGGCGTCCATCCCGATCAATTCAGGTGCGATGATCTCTTCCACATTTTCAACGGCTTTCAAAACACCCTTACCGAGGTAGCGCCCTTTGTCTCCGTCACGCAGTTCAACCGCCTCAAAGGCACCAGTGGACGCGCCGGAGGGTACGATGGCCCGACCTACAGAACCATCTGCCAAATAGACTTCCACTTCCACAGTGGGGTTGCCTCTCGAGTCCAGGACCTCTCTCGCCAGGATATCTTCAATGAACATTTAGTCTGCCTCCTTCACGATAATACTCTTCCCAGTCATCTCCGGGGGCTGGGGGAGCCCCATCAAGTCCAAGACGGTGGGAGCCATGTCGGCCAAGATCCCCGAAGTGATTTTATCATAGTTGGTATTGAACAACCAGACAGGCACTAAGTTGGTGGTATGGGCAGTATATGGTTCGCCGTTTTCTGGATCGATCATCCGCTCGGCGTTGCCGTGGTCAGCCGTAATAATGGCCTGGCCGTTGGTGCGCTTGATCGCTTCTAAGACTTGGCCAAGTCCCGCGTCCACAGCCTCCACGGCCTTTACTGCTGCTTCCATGACGCCTGTATGCCCCACCATATCGCAGTTGGCGTAGTTGAGCACAATGAGGTCATAGATGCCCTTATCGATCTCCTCCACCACCCGCCGGGTTACCTCAGGAGCACTCATCTCTGGCTGCAGATCGTATGTGGCCACCTTGGGTGAAGGGATCAAGATCCGTTCCTCACCCGGGAAAGGCTGTTCCACCCCGCCGTTAAAGAAGAACGTCACGTGGGCGTACTTCTCCGTTTCGGCGATGCGCAGCTGGGTCTTGCCCAACTTAGACAGGTATTCCCCTAACGTATTGCTCAAATCCTGCGGTGCAAAGGCGTAGGGGGCATTGATTTTCACATCGTACTGCGTCATGGTCGCGTAGTGCACATTCAGCTTGCGCCCCCGGTCAAAACCGGAAAACTCTTCATCCACAAAGACATAGGAGAGCTGCCGAGCCCGGTCCGCCCTGAAGTTAAAGAAGAGCACCGCATCGTTATCTTTGACTGTTCCCACTGGCTTACCATTCTCCACGATCACGGTGGGAATGACAAACTCATCCGTCTCGCCATTTGCGTAAGCATATTGAATGGCTGCACTGCTACTCAGCGCAGTTCTGCCTTCTCCCAGGAGCGCACGATAAGCTTTTTCTGTCCTCTCCCAACGCCGGTCCCGATCCATAGCATAGTATCTGCCGGAGATGGTGGCGACTTTCCCTGCGCCAATCGCTTGAATGGCATCTTCCAGATCCTGCAGGTACTGCGCGGCACTGGAAGGAGGCACGTCCCGGCCGTCAAGAAAGGCGTGGACATATACTTCACTGACACCTTCCTGCTTAGCCAAGCGCAGGAGCGCGTAGAGATGCTCAGAATGGCTGTGCACTCCTCCGGGGGAAACCAGCCCCATGAGATGGAGGGCACTGCCCTGCTCTTTGGCGTGGCGCACAGCTCCCAGAAGGACCGGGTTTTGGAAGAAGCTGCCATCTTCGACGGTCTTGGAAATGCGCACCACGTCTTGGTAGACGATCCGCCCCGCCCCTAAGTTGAGGTGGCCCACGTTAGAATCACCCATCTGGCCGTCCATCAAGCCTACACTGCCCCCTGAGGCAGAGAGCGTACTGTGGGGGGTATTGGCGTACAGCCAATCCATGGTGGGTGTTTTGGCTGCGCGCACAGCGTTGCCGTGAGGATTATCGTCTAGGCCGCATCCATCGAGGATAATTAGGGCTACTGGCCTTTTTTTCTCCAACCTAACCCCTCCATCTACTTATACTGCACGATCTTGATGAAATCATCGGCGGAAAGGCTGGCGCCGCCCACTAACGCTCCATCAATCTCCGGTTGGTGCATAAACTCAGCAATGTTCTCCGGTTTGACACTGCCGCCGTATTGAATTCGAACTTGGTCGGCCTTGTCCTGCCCGAAGAGCTCAGCAATCGTGGCGCGAATTGTTCCGATTACCTCGTTGGCATCTGCACCTGTGGCGTTCTCGCCGGTGCCGATTGCCCAGATTGGTTCATAGGCAATTACCACATCACTAATCTGGTCAGGTGTGATTTTCGCCAATGCGCCCTTGGTCTGCGTTACTACAATCTCAGTGGTCTGCCCTGCGCGGCGCTGCTCGAGAGACTCACCGACGCAGATGATGGGTTTAATGCCGTACTCGAATGCCTTCGCAGCCTTCTCTGCCACAAACTCGTCATCTTCCTTGAAATACTGCCGGCGCTCGGAGTGGCCTAAAATTACGTATTGGCAGCCCACATCTTTGAGCATCACAGGTGAGATCTCACCTGTATAGGCTCCCTTGTCCGCAGCGTACATGTTTTGAGCGCCCAGCTTCACCTTGGACATGCCCAGGGCAAAGGCAGCAGACAGGGCGGTAAACGGCGGACATACTACTACTTCCACCGGGCTGTCCTGGAGTGCGGCCTCAAGCTTGCGGCACAGTTCCACCGCTTGGCTCACGGTCTTGTGCATCTTCCAGTTCCCAGCGATAATTGGCGTGCGCATACTGTCACCTCGTTATTTATCATTCAGTGCGGCTACACCTGGGAGAACCTTGCCTTCCAGGAATTCCAGGGAGGCACCGCCGCCAGTGGACACATGGGTCATTTTGTCGGCCAAGCCGGCCTGTTCTACCGCAGCCGCGGAATCGCCGCCGCCGATGACCGTGATGGCATCGGACTCTGCCAATGCCTCAGCCACAGCGTTGGTTCCACGGGCAAACGCCTCAAACTCGAATACTCCCATGGGGCCATTCCAGACAACTGTGGCTGCATCTTTCACAGCATCCTTAAACAGCTCAATAGTCTTAGGACCAATATCCAGGCCTTCCCAATCCGCGGGGATTTCGTCAGCAGGCACAACTTTGTGCTCTGCATCAGCGGCAAACTCCTTGGCAACCACAACGTCCACCGGCAGGAGGAGCTTCACACCTTTTTCTTCCGCCTTGGCCAAGATCTCCCGGCAGAAGTCCAAACGCTCCTCATCTAAAAGCGAGTTTCCGATCTCGTATCCCTGCGCCTTCAAGAAAGTATAGGCCATTCCGCCCCCAATGATCAACGTATCTACCTTATTGAGGAGTGCCTCAATGACTGCGATCTTGTCTTTGACCTTGGCGCCGCCCAAGATTGCGACAAAGGGCCGCTTGGGATTATCCACTGCGCCGCCTAAGAACTCCAGTTCCTTTTCCATCAGGAAGCCGGACACGGCTGGAAGGTATTTGGCGACTCCTTCTGTGGAGGCATGAGCCCGATGAGCGGTGCCGAAGGCATCGTTTACGTAGACATCTCCCAGTACTGCCAGCTTGCGGGCAAACTCAGGATCATTTTTCTCTTCTTCGGCGTAGAAGCGCACATTTTCCAGGAGAATTACATCGCCCGGCTGCATCTTGTTAACTGCAGCTTCTGCTTCCTCCCCGATGCAGTCGTTCAGCTTCAAAACCGACACACCCAAAAGCTCGCCCAGGCGTGCTGCGATGGGGTCAAGGCGGTACTCATCCACCACTTTACCTTTCGGCCTGCCAAAATGGGACATAAGAATGACTTTGGCGCCCTTTTCCCGCAAGTACTCGATGGTAGGCAGTGCGGCCCGGATGCGCTTGTCATCGGAAATTTCCCCATCGCGCATGGGCACATTGAAATCAGCCCGCATCAAGACTCGCTTGTTGCAGACATCAACATCACGAACTGTCATCTTAGCCATTTTTCTAACCTCCAATTCAACAAGGGGGGTGGGTACCCCCCTGTTTTTGTTGGGATAGACTTAGTTCTTTGCTGCCATATACCTAATCAGGTCCACAACGCGCAGAGAGTAACCCCACTCGTTGTCATACCAGGACACAACCTTGGCCAGATTGCCGTCCATGACATTGGTGAGGGGAGCGTCCACGATGGAGGAACGATTGTCTCCCTTGAAGTCGATCGAAACCAGCTCACGATCCTCGACGCCCAGAATGCCCTTCATTGGCCCCTCGGCGGCTTCCCGGAGAGCATTGTTGATCTCTTCAGCTGTTGCTGCTTTCTCGAGTTCAGCAACAAGGTCAACCACGCTGACGGTAGGTGTAGGAACCCGCATAGCAAAACCGTCAAGCTTGCCCTTAAGTTCAGGCAGAACCAGACCAACGGCAGCAGCGGCACCAGTTGTGGTGGGGATAATGCTCATGGCAGCAGCCCGTGCCCGGCGCAGATCCTTGTGGGGCAGGTCGAGAATTCTCTGGTCGTTGGTGTAGGAGTGAACAGTGGTCATCAGGCCCCGCTTAATGCCGAAGCGGTCGTGGAGAACCTTTGCTACAGGCGCCAAGCAGTTGGTGGTGCAGGACGCATTAGAAATGACATGGTGCTTGTCGGGATCGTATTTGTCTTCGTTTACGCCCATGACGATGGTAATATCCTCATTTTTAGCAGGGGCAGTAATGATTACCTTTTTCGCGCCTGCATCGATGTGCCACTGTGCCTGATCGCGCTTACGCCAGATGCCTGTGGACTCTACCACATACTCCACACCCAGATCGCCCCAGGGCAGGTTCTTCGGGTCGCGCTCGGCCATGACTTTAATCTTCTTGCCATCGACTACGAGATTGTCTCCATCTACGCCTACTTCACCTGGGAAAATCCCGTGGTTGGAGTCAAACTTCAGGAGATGAGCTAAGGTCTCAGCATCCGTTAAGTCGTTGATGGCAACAATCTCCAGGTTAGGATCGGCAAAGGCGCCCCGGAACACTAACCGGCCGATGCGGCCAAACCCATTAATCCCAATCTTGATCGTCATCTGTTACTCCTCCTTCAATCTGTGTTCTTGCTTTTAATCTCATCACCTTTCGGGCAGCCCCTTCATCGGTGATGCAAACATGACAGCGTCCGGTGGACAACACCGCCAAAATGGCCCAGGCTTTACTGCGGCCACCGCCCACAGCTACCACTCTCGCAATATTGGCGAGATCATGCAGGCGCAGGCCAACTGAAGCTGTGGTGTAAACAATCTCACCCTGAGCGTTGAAGTAGTAGCCAAACGCTTCTCCCACTGCTCCCCGGGCGATGAGATCCATGGTGGTCTCATCATCAAATCCCCTGCGGCGGGCCATCTCCTCGGCTGTGCCGATGCCGTGCAGGAGCACATCAGCCCGGCGGCTGAGGGCAATCACGTCGCGAATGCGCGGCTCCCGCAAGATCTGCTCCACATAGCAGGGCAGCACATCCTCAGGCGCGTGCAGCAGCCGATAGCTGCCGCCCAGCTTTTCTGCTAGGCGGACCGCAATGGTGTTGGCTTGGATTTTAATGTCCTCCCCAAGTCCACCCCGGGCGGGAACGACTGTGACCCGGCGGTTAAAGCTCTCCCCCGGAAAAGACTCTGCCACCTGTGCAAGGGTGGTCCCACCCGTTACCGCGAGGATATCGCCGTCCCGTAAAATGCTGCGCAGATAAGCGGCGGTGACTTGAGCCATGTCCCGCTTCACCCCAGGGTCAGCGTCTGAGTCTCCCGGGACTATGATCACCCGCTGGAGCTTCAAGGCCGCGGCCATAGCTTGCTCTACAGCTGCTAAATCATACAGCTTGCGGGCCATTTCATCGAGGCGAGAGAGCACTATTTCCCCTTCTCTGGACAGCCGCACCCCACTGCTGCCCGTCTCGATCAAGCCCTGCGCGCGCAGAATGTCCAGCTCGGACCGGACGGTTCGTTCTGAGATATTAAGCTCGCTTGTGAGAGTGCGGCGACCAACGGGGCCGAAGGTACGTACGGCCCGGAGCAGAGTGTAGCGCCGCTCCAGCACATCTTTGAGTTCTGGTACGATTCTCTGCAGCACAGTGAGAGTATCCATGAGGCTGTTCTCCAGCAGTGGGACACTTTCTGTCCCGCCAGGCTATAATGTGTCCCGCTCGTGGTATATTATTCTTTTCCCGGCAGGTGTTTCCTGCCAAGGCGATGTTAAATCTATTGGTACAAGCGCGCGATTTCTGCAGCCTTCTCCCTGAGCTGGCGGATGCGGTAGTTGATCCCCGATTTGCTCATGGGGGGTACACACATATCCCCCAGTTCTTTCAGAGAAGCATAGGGGTTCTCTAGGCGAAGCTTGGCCACCTGACGCAGCTTAGGAGGCAGCTCGTCTAAGCCGATATGCTTTTCAATCAGCTGAATATCTTCTACCTGTGCCATGGCTGCCTTGATGGTCTTGTCCACATTGGCCGTTTCGCAATTCACCAGGCGGTTCACCTGGTTGCGCATTTCCTTCAGCACCCGCACATTCTCAAACTGCAGCAGTGCCTGATGTGCACCCATGAGGTTGAGGAGAGTTACGATCTCTTCCCCATCCTTTAGGTAGACAACCAAGCTTCCTTTGCGCTGCGTAACCCCCGCGGCAAGGTGAAAGGAATGAATAGTGGATAGGATCCGCGCTGCGGCTTGAGAGTGATCGGTGGAGAATTCCAGATGGTATGTCCGCTCGGGATTAGTAATGGAACCGTGACCGAGAAAGGCTCCCCGCAGGTAGGCCCGGCGGCAGCACTTTTTGCGCAGGTATTCGCCTTTCGCCGTGTACCTCTGCTCTTTCATCTCCCCATAAACAGCCTGGGCCTCCTTAGTCTGGAGCACTCTCACAGTGCAGATCTGAGTGCGGCGGGAGCGTGAACGGCGCACCAAGATCTGCGTCGATATCTCAGGGTACAGGCTCCGAAGCAGAGTCAGTACCTTCCGGGCCACAACTGGGGCAGAGGTGGTGAAGTCGAGGTACTGTTTAGCGTTCCCCATCAGCATCCCATCTAGGTCATAGAACGCGCTCAGCTCGGCCACACGGCAGCAGCGGGCCGCGGGAACTACCCGTGCCAGTTCATTTCGAGTATCATCGGAAAAAGCCATCCTAATCCTTCCTCCCCACAATCCAAACCCGCACGCGCCAACCCTGAATACCTGCCTTGACAATGACAGGATGGTCTGAATTATTGCGGAATTTAAAATCAGTATGCGGCCACGCCACGGTAGCGTCGCGGCCGTGCTGGATATAGCTGGGGGCAATGGAATGGATGCGCCGCTCCACAATTTCCAGCCCCGCGGCGCGCACCGCATTGTATAAGGTAGTGGACGTCTGGCAGATCCCGCCGCCCACCCCCGGAACCACCGCTTCGCCTAGGATAATAGGCGCGTTGCGATAACCCTTCTCGGGCGTCCTTTCTCCCACCACACCGTTAAACGAAAACACCTCACCCGGCAGAACCAAGGTGTTGTTAATCGCTTCGAGTGATAAGCGAATATTGTTTACCCGGGCGGGGCTTCCCATCACCGGGGTGGAAAAATCGCCCAAAATGGCCGTCAGTCCCTCTAGGTGCTCCGTCCGCACATCCGGCACAATTTCCACGGTCTGCACCTTGAGCTCAGCGCGCTTGGGAGCGTGCAGCACCTGGTTGACCGTGGCATCAATATCTACGTAGATGCCGTTTTCATGGGGGATAATCTCCCCGGTCTCTTTGTGCACCCCTGCTCTTTTCGGCGGTCGCTGAATATTGGCAGCCAACTGCTCCACAATCACCCAGACCTCGCGCCCGTAGTAGCCTTCCATGCGCCTGCCCTCTAGGGTAACGCCTGGCTTAACGCCAAAAAACCGGCGGTGCACCGCGCGCAGGGTAACGGGAATTCCCATGCTGAAGACGGACAGTAAGACAGCCACAGTCAGGATGCGCCGCACGTTATCCCCTCCCTCAACAGATCTATTCTGCTGAGGGAGGAATTAACCCACATCACTTATGGGAATCCAAGATGCCTAAGAGAGCTTCGGCCAAGCGGATGCTGTGGTGCCGTACGAGGTCGCTGTGGTCGATGAAATCTCCTTCAATCACTTCCAGGCCCATCTCCTCAAGGCGCCTTCTGTCCACCTCCACGGGGAAAGCCTGCTGTTCCTCGTATTTCTGTGCCTGCCAAGGTGAAATGGAAGCACTGTTTACCAATACCATATCAATGATCTGGCGGTTCTCCACGTGCTTCAGCAGAGCCCGCACGTGATCGCCAGCGGTAAAGCCATCGGTTTCACCCGGCTGGGTCATGACATTGCACACATACACCCGGGGGGCCTCGGCCTCTTCCAAGGCGGCGGCAATCTGCTCAACCAAAAGGTTGGGGATTACGCTGGTAAACAAGGAGCCTGGCCCCAGCACGATTAAGTCCGCTGCCGCGATTGCCGCAAGAGCATCAGGTACAGCCTGCGCGGATACAGGTTCCAGATAAACGCGGTCAATGGTTCTCCCCACTTGCGGGACCGCAGCTTCACCGGTAACTTCCGTACCATCTGTGTAGCACGCCCTCAGCTGGACGCTTTCTAAGGTAGAGGGAATCACCTTACCCCGTACCGCCAAAACCTTGCTGAACTCCTGAATCGACTTCTCGAAATCGCCAGTGATATCCGCCATAGCCGCTAAGAATAGGTTGCCAAAGCTGTGACCCTTGAGCCCCTCACCCCAGGAAAAACGGTACTGGAAAAGCTTTTCCATAAGAGGCTCCGTATCAGCCATGGCAATGAGCGTATTGCGGATATCCCCTGGAGGAAGAATGCCCAGCTCGTCGCGAATGCGGCCTGAGCTGCCGCCGTTATCGGCCACGGTGACAATAGCTGTGATGTTCCCCGTATAGTGTTTCAAGCCCCTCAGCATGGTAGACAGGCCGGTGCCGCCACCAATCACTACGATCTGCGGGCCCTTTTCCAGATTGCGCTGCTTGAAGACTTCGCTGGCCAGATCCGAGGAGATCTGCGGCCTAATGGCACACACTACCGAGTTCAGACCGAAGCGGATCCCCAGTGCAATGCACAACACTCCCACCAGCATAAACGCAGACCCGTACACATAATAATGGGGACCGCCAAACCAGGTTAAGAGCTGCTGCTCCACCGAGCTCATCCACGGGAGGTTGAGCAGTACGGCGAGGCCCACCGCAATGCCGAAAACCCCTAAGATAAGGAGCGCGAGCCAGCGTTTGACTCGCATCCCCGGATAGAGCCACTTTAGTTTTTCCATCTTAGGAACCTCACAATCATAGCGCTCGCGCGTTAATGATCTGCTCCGGGCCCAGCCCAGCGGCTCGGGCCAGCATTATACCCTTCGCAAAATCTCCCACCCGTTCTGGGGTGTGGGCATCGCTGCCGATCACGAATCGTACTCCCTCTGCCGCCGCGATGTGAAGGTACTCCACGGTGGTATGGTCGTGACTGCAGTTGATCTCCATGGCGGTACCGCGGTCGCGGCAGGCTCTGGCCACCGCGCGAGTATCGATGTTAAAGCGGTGCCCAGGATGAGTAAGAACGTGGATGCGGTTTTTATACACAGCATTCACCACCGCATCAGTGTTGTATATCCGGGCTTTGCGTGACCAGGGCTCCCACAGCTTGCCCAGGTAATGCCAGCCATACATCCGGCTGAAATCCCCAGCACTGGCCAGGCGCACCGAGGCATGGATGCCTGCCTGGACCATGTCAACTAGGTGCGCCTTCTCGGGAGGAAGATCCAGGTCGCCTGCGGTACTGATAATGTTTGCTTCAATGCTGACAAGACCCTTAACCTGCGGAAACTCTGCACAAGCCGCTGCCAACTCTGCGCGGATCCGGCTGAGTACAGCCAGGTTCTTAATTCCGAAGCCGAACAGGTGATTGGGACCGTGGTCGCTGATCGCGACTGCCTCCAGGCCGCGCCCCGCCGCAGCCCGGACGTTATCCCGCACACTGCCCTTGCCGTGGCTGTAGCGGGTATGGGTGTGATAGTCCGCAAAGCAGATCATGCTAGAGCAGCCTTCCCGCTGCCTCATCAACTACAAATGTTACATCGGGATGAAGCTGCAGCACCGAAGCGGGCAGGTCAGGAGTGACCGGCCCTTTAACCGCAGCGGCCACTGCCTCCGCTTTGTGCTCGCCGTTCGCCAATAGGACGATCCGGCGGGCATGCATGATTGACTTAATGCCCATGGAAATGGCGTGGGTGGGCACCTCATCAATGGAAGCAAAAAACCTCGCATTGGCCTCCCGTGTGCTGGCAGTGAGTTCAGCCACATGTGTAGTGGCCTCAAAAGGGGTACCAGGTTCATTAAAGCCGATATGGCCGTTAACGCCGATGCCCAGTACCTGCAGGTCAATACCGCCCAGCTTGCGGATGAGCTCGTCATAGGCTCTGCACTCCGCCTCCGGGTCTTCGGCCATCCCATTGGGAATGAAAATGCGTTCCTTTGGAACATTCACGTGCCCGAAGAGGTGCTCTTCCATGAAGTATCTGTAACTCGCCGGATGATCGCCCGCTAGCCCAATGTACTCATCCAGATTGAAAGTGGTGACTTGGGAAAAGTCCAGACCATCCTGATGGTATTTAATCAGCCACTCGTACATCCCCAAAGGAGTGCTGCCGGTAGCCAAACCCAGCACAGTTTGGGGATGGTTCTTCAAGTGCTCCTTAAAGATGTCTGCCGCGGCTCTGCTCATAGCGGCATAGTCTTTCGTAACAAGAACCTGCATTATTGGCCTCCTTCCTGCACTGCACGGTAGGCAATGGCGCCGTCAATAATAGTCATCTGCAGGTCAAGGTCGGGCGAGAGGACCAAAAGGTCAGCATCGCAGCCTTCCCTGATCCAGCCTTTATCTGTCAACCCGACCGCTTCGGCCGGATTTCTGCTGGCCATGCGGAAAGCATCGGCCATGGGCACACCCAAGACCTCAATCATATTCTTTACAGCTTTCAGGAGAGTAAGGGTGCTGCCGGCCAAGTTCCCTTCCGCGAGCCGTGCCGCGCCGTCCTTCACAAAAATGCGCTGGTCCCCTAAGACATACTCACCATCGGCGAGGCCGGTTGCCTGCACAGCGTCGGTTATGAGGATTACCCGCTCCAGCGGTTTGCAGTTCAGAGCTACCCTAATCGCACCAGGGTGCACATGAATCATGTCGGCAATCAGTTGGACATAGGCATCAGGTTCGGCCAGGAATGCTCCCACTACACCTGGCTCCCGGTGGTGCAGACCCCGCATGCCGTTGTACAGATGGGTGGCGTGATTAGCACCTCGCTGAATGGCGGCACTGGCCTCTTCGTAAGTGGCATTGGAATGGCCAACAGCCACGGCAATGTCCCGTTCCACGAGCCAATCGATGGCCGCCAGTGCCCCTGGTGTCTCCGGCGCCAGGGTCACCAATCGCATCTTCTCCCCGAGGATCTCGTAGAGCGACTGCAGCTCAGCCAAGTCTGCCTCGCGGATCTCAGGCCCGTATTGCGCGCCTTTATACGTTTCGTTGATGTACGGTCCCTCTAAGTGAACTCCCAGCACAGCTGCCTCATCAGGCTGCCTGGGGAAACCAGCGGCCACCTCCGCAACCCGCCTGGTCTTTTCTCGTGAGGCCGTCACGGTGCTGGGAAGGAAACCGACTGTGCCGCTGCTCGCGCAGTAGCGAGCCATGGTGCGCAGCGCCTCTTCCGTACCGTCCATTAGGTCCACGCCCGCCGATCCATGGATGTGAATATCAATGAGGCCAGGGGCAATATAACCCCCTTGGGCATCAATGATCTGGAACACTGACCGATCTGCCGCCTTTAGCAGCAGCTGGCTGTCCCTCTCCTCACCTACAAACAGGATTTTATTGCCGATCACGACGACCGCTCCATTGGGGATGAGGCGTTCGCCAATTACGGTACCGTTGGTTATAATGAGATTCATCTCATGCACCTCCCGGATAGGGAATTCTAGGAAGTCCGACGGGTATCCTTCCTGTTTAACATGGAATAAATATAGAAACGACTTGCATATTCTTGCACAAGCCCTTATAATGATACACATAAATATTCGTGAATCAAAGGATGGTGTATCTCATGAAGAAATTGACCGGACTGCTGTTGTGCGTCTTTATGCTGCTCGGCATCGGGCACGTTGGCCTGGCCAAGGATACTCTGAAGGTGGCCACCGAAGCAGGATTCATGCCGTTCGAGTTCGTAGGAGAAGACGGAAGCCTTTTGGGCTTTGATATGGACCTCATCCAGGCGATCGGAGAAAAACTGAATATGGAAGTGCAGATCGACAACATCAGCTGGGACGGCCTCATCCCCGCCCTGCAAAACGGCAACTATGATGCGCTGATCGCAGGTATTACCATCACCGCTGAACGGGCAGAAGCCGTGGCCTTCTCTGACCCGTATTTTGAGTCGGTCCTTACCATTGTTGTGCAGACGAATAACACTGATATCACCACTCTCGATTCTCTCAAGGGCAAAACAGTGGCTGTGCAGATCAGCACAACTGGCGACTACGTAGCAGAAGAGATTGAAGGTGTAACAATCCTCCGCTACAACACCGTGGCGGAAGCACTACAGAACGTTATCATGGGCACGGCACATGCCATGATAGTCGACCTGCCTGTGTCCGAGGCGTACCTCGCAGCCTACCCCAACGCACCCCTAAAAAATGTTGGGCCGGTAGCTGACAACGAATTCTTGGGTATTGCCGTCCACAAGCAGAACACCGAGCTGGTGAGCAAGATCAACTGGGCTCTGGCCGAGATCCGAGCCGATGGCACATATGATGCCATCTACAACAAGTGGTTTGGCGTAGAAGAATAGAGACTCACCGCATTCTTGCGGCAAAGTACGTGCAGCACCCATTCGTGGGTGCTGCACAGCTGTGTTTGAACAGAAGCGTTAGGAGGAAACTGAATGGACTTTCGCTGGGACCTGGTGTGGTCATCTATGCCTCTGCTGCTGGAAGGCACCCGGCTCACGGTTCAGCTGACAGCCATAGCCGTCTTTTTCGGGATCATCATTGGTACAGTTGCTGGCATGACTCGCCTATCTAGGGGTCCGCAACGAATCGTCGCTGCCGTGTATATCGACTTTATCCGGGGTACCCCCTTACTGGTGCAGACCTTTATTGTGTTTTACGGTATACCGGGTATAATCGGTCGTCCGATCCCTGCCTACTGGGCGGCAGTGCTTGCCTTAAGTATCAACAGCGGCGCCTATGTGGCGGAAATCGTGCGGGCCGGCATTCAATCCATTGATAAAGGCCAAACAGAAGCCGCGCTCTCCCTAGGAATGACGGGCAGCCAGATCATGCGGCACATTATTCTGCCCCAAGCTTTTCTGCGCATCATCCCCCCTTTGGGGAACGAATTTATCGCCCTGCTGAAAGACTCATCCCTTGTGTCTGTGATTGCCCTCGAGGAGCTGGTGCGCAAAGGCCAGATCATCATTGGGCGGACTTTTCGGCCATTTGAGGTCTGGCTGGCAGTAGCCTTGATTTACCTGGCCATGACCTTCGCAGTCTCTCGTCTGGTGAATTTCACAGAGAAAAGGATGAAGATTCATGCTTAAGCAGCCCATGATCGAAGTTAGGAACCTCTACAAGAGCTTCGGGAAGCTGGAGGTACTGCGGGGAGTCTCTCTCACGGTATCCCGGGGCGAAGTGGTAGTAATCATCGGGCCGTCGGGCAGCGGCAAAAGCACTTTCCTGCGCTGCCTCAACTATCTGGAGACTCCCACCAGCGGGCAGATTCTCCTTGATGGAGTCGAGGTTGATCCTAAAAAGAACCTCCGGCAGGTGCGTCAAGAGATGGGCATGGTGTTCCAGAACTTCAACCTCTTCCCGCACATGAAGGTGTTGGAGAATGTGACTCTCGCCCCCCGCAAGGTACTGGGCATAGAGCCGCAGGAGGCAGAAAGAAAAGCCCGAGCGCTCCTGGGCAAGGTGGGTTTAGCAGACAAGGCCGACAGCTTCCCCGATGAACTTTCCGGCGGCCAGCGCCAGCGGGTAGCGATTGCAAGGGCTCTAGCCATGGAACCGCAGGTGATGCTGTTTGATGAGCCTACCTCGGCCCTGGATCCAGAAATGATCGGAGAAGTCTTGGACGTCATGAAGCAGCTTGCCCAGGAGGGCCGCACCATGCTCGTGGTTACCCACGAAATGGGCTTTGCCCGGGAAGTAGGCGACCGCGTGATCTTCATGGATGAGGGCCTGATTGTGGAAGAAGGCCCGCCTCAGGAGGTATTCTCCCACCCGAAGCAGGCCCGCACGCAGGAATTCTTGAGCAAAATCCTTTAAGGCACTGCAATAATCAATAGCCGTAGCGCTGCAGGCGGTAGTCGGGCCCGTGAAGCACCAATGCCACGTTATGGCCCAGGATGCGGGAAGCAAGGCGCATCCCCAACCGCTTGTCGAAATCAGCTGTTTCGTAATTTGACGTATAGATTGTCGGCCGGCAGTGAACCAGGCGCCCCTCTACAATAATCAACAGCCGCTCTGTGGTCCACGGGGATTCCCGTTCGCTGCCGATGTCGTCCAGAATCAGCAGATGAGCATTCAACAGCGGCTCCAGATCGAAACTGCCGCCGCGCATTTTTTCCAGCAGGGTAGGCACATGGGCAAACTGCACCCAGTACTTCTCTTTGAGCGCGTTAGCCACCGCACAGGCAAGGTGAGTCTTGCCTGTCCCCGATTTCCCCGTCAAGACTAGCCCCTGTCCGCTCTTCAACTCTGGAAATCTCTCTACATAAGCAGTACAGATTCTATACGGTTCTTCATTGTACGGCGCCACCTGGAAGTTGGTAAAGCTGTGTCCCCTCAGCCCAGGAGGAAGAGGATCAGCAGGTTTGACCTGCAGCATTTCCTGCCGGACGCTGCGCTGCGCCTGCCTGGCAGCGGCAATGCAGCGGCAGTCCTCCCAATACCACTGCCCTTTACCGTAGGGCTCAGGCAGAGGAAAGGGGTGGAAGCGGTAAATCCTCCGCCTGACAATGCCGCATTGGGGGCAGGCTGTTCCACCCCGCAGACGGCGGCGGATCCCGTGCAGTTTAATCCACGAACGGGAAGAGTTCCTTGTTTGGCTTGGGAGGGGCCTTGTAGGTGAAATCTGCGCGGGTAAACTTCCCCCTGCCAGCTTGTACATTTTGATCCCCCCGCCTTCCTTGGGACTGCTTGTCCTCGTTTCTTGCCTGCCAATAGGCCATGAATGCTTCATCAGTTGTAATTCCGTGATTCAGCCAATCCTCAATAATGCGGTAAATATAGTTGAAGGAAAGGTGCATCTGCTTGCCCCGGAGTTGGTTGAGGCGCTGTTCTTGCTTTGCGCGCAAAATCGCACAGCCAATCACAAATGGAGACATGCCCTCGTCATGGGCAGCGCAGAGCTTTTCCTTTTGCGCGCTGGATAGAAGCGCCACCTTCCGCTGATACAAACGAAAGACGTCCTCCATAGTTACCTCGTTTGCTTCAGGCATGTTTCCACCTCCGCATCAGCTCACACATAAATCCGCTCCACCCGGCTGCTGATTAAGCAGGTCACCTCATAATTGATCGTATCCATCCAGCCGGCCCAATCCTGCGCCGTGACTTGCTCATGGCCCGAAGTGCCGATGAGTACCACCTCATCGCCTACAGACACAGGCAGATCGCCCACATCTACGATGGTGTGGTCCATAGTTACTTTGCCCACGATCGGACAGGGCTGTCCTGCGATCAGGACGTGGCCTTTGTTGCTGAGCTTGCGGGAGAGCCCGTCCGCATAGCCGATGGGCAGCACGGCCAGAGAAGTCTCCCTCCAGGTCACGTACGTGCATCCGTAACTGACTGCTGTCCCCGCGGGGACGTGCTTCAGCGCGGCGATCCTAGTCTTGAGGGAAAGGGCCGGCCGCAAGGGAATGGACCTGCGGCCGTTGGGGTACATTCCGTATAAGCCGAGCCCAACCCTCACCATATCTAGATGTGATTGGGGAAAGAACATGGCTGCCGCGGTATTGGCCGCATGGTAGCAGGGTATCTTGATCCCTTCCCGCTTCAAGGCGTTAATCACTCTCTCAAACCGCTGCCACTGCCATTGGAGGTACTCCTGGTTAGGGTTCTCGGCATCGGCGAAGTGAGTGAATACACCCTGAACTTCCAGACCCGGAAGGCGTGTGACGTTCCGGATAAACTCTACCGCAGCTCCATCCGGGATGCCCAAGCGCGTCATGCCCGTATCTACCTTGATATGCACCTTAGCCGTCTTCTGAAGTTTGCGAGAGACATTTGCGAGAATGCGGGCTATTTGGGGTTCATACAAAGTCACGGCTAAGTCCTTAGCCACACAGATCTCGACTTCTTCTGGGCCAACCGCACCCAAGACCAAAATGGGGGCGGCAATCCCTGCCCGGCGCAGGCGGACTCCCTCTTCCGGTATTGCTACAGCCAGCCAACTTGCCCCATTGGCCAAGACGGTATGGGCAATTTCTAAAGAGCCGTGCCCGTACGCGTTGGCCTTCACCACGGCCATCAACTGGCTGCGGCCGATCAGTCTGCAGAACTGCTGTGTGTTAAAGGCTATGTCCTGCAAATTTACTTCCGCCCAGACTGATCTAGTAAGCTTGCTCATGGATGACACTCCATCTCTTAATCTAAAATCGCCTGCACAGCGGCTAAACAGTCAGATGCGGTAAGGCCGCGACTGCCTTTTTCCGCGGCGCGCTCTCCGGCCAGGCCGTGCACATATGCCCCCAGAGCGGCAGCCTCCACTGGCTCCATCCCCTGCGCCAAGAAAGCCGCGATCACGCCCGTGAGCACATCGCCCATCCCAGCAGAACCCATGCCTGATGTGCCAGCGCTACTTATATATGTTCGCTCCAGCCCACTGATAACCGTAGGTGCCCCTTTGAGCACTACCGTCACTCCCCAGCGAGATGCCAGTTCCTGACCGGCTGTTCCCCGGCGCGCGTTTACCGCCTGGGCTGACTGACCGACTAAACGGCCCATCTCCCCCGGGTGAGGTGTGAGCACCCACCGCCGCCGCTGCTCTTGGGGCACAGACAGGACGAACTCTTCGGCAAGGACGTTGAGGCCATCGGCATCAATCACCGCCGGCCCTGTCCAGGTACGCAGGAGATACTCGACGATCTGCTTTACTTCCGGCCGGTTGGACAGGCCCGGCCCAACAGCGAGAACGTCCTTCCCTTTCAGCAGCTCCCGCAGGGTATCAATGCTTGGGCTGCCCAGGGTTCCCTCAGGCGTATCCGGGACGGGCTTCACGATAACTTCATCTGGGGGGAAACGCCCGACGATCGAAGCTGGTACCGCTAAGGTCACCATGCCTCCACCCCCGCGATAAACTGCTTTTGCACACAAGGCGGCGGCGCCGGCCATTCCCTGTGAGCCGGCCACTACTAAGGTGTGCCCAAAGGTGCCTTTATGGCCCCACGGCGGGCGCGGCGGCAGTTTGGCTAAGTCTTCAGGCTCCAAGAGAAACCGCTGAATATCCTCGGCAAGTCTGTGGGGAATCCCAATATCGAGTACCTCAAAGTCACCCACAAAACTGCGGCCTGGGTAAAACAAACAGCCCAGCTTGAGAAAGCCCAGCGCCGCTGTGAAATCGGCCTGCACAGCCGGTCCAGCCACTTCACCCGTGGTGGCATCCACGCCCGTAGGCACGTCCACCGCCACCACAGGGCGCCGGACTTCATTCACAACTGAGACGAGCTCTGCCAGCTCTGGCCGGAGCGGCCCCTGCGCGCCTGTCCCCAATAGGGCATCTAAAATAATATCCGCCAGGGACAGGCTGAATTTCAAGTTTCGGCGCTGCGAGGTCGTTAGGGATACGATCTCCCCGTCCAAGCGGCGGTAGACTTCTAGGTTGACCTGGCAGTCCCGGGAACACTTCTCCGCAGGGTGAGTCAGGTACACCTTCGGCCGTGCGCCCAGGTTCAGGAGGTGGCGGGCGACCACAAGCCCATCACCACCGTTATTGCCCGGTCCAACTAGGATGTGTACCCGCTTGTCCCTGAGAGAACCGAACTTGTCCTGAAGGAGCCGCACCACCTGAGTGCCGGCATTCTCCATCAGGACTAAACTGGCGATCCCGATACGGTGAATCGCCTCTTCGTCAAGCTTCCGCATCTCCGCTGCTGTCACTATCCGCATAGCGCACCTCCTCACCCACCGCCAGTGCTGAGGCCACAGCATAGTCACGGCTGTGGGAAATGCTCACCAGAATCTCACCGATCCCCATGGCTCGACTCACTTCGAGGGCCCGTCCCGTCAACTTCACCACTGGACGGCCTGACTCTACGGTAAGAATCTCAATCTGGGCAAAGCCAACACCGCTGCCCCAGCCTGTACCTAAGGCCTTCATCACTGCTTCCTTGGCTGCAAAGCGGCCTGCCCAGGACTGAGGGTCTTTTTCCGCGAGCTGTGCCCGTTCTGCGCCTGAAAAGACCCGCTGCCGAAATCTTTCCCGTGTTAAAGCCCGCGCGACCCGGGCTGTTTCCACAATATCGACTCCGAGGCCGAGAATGCGCATCATTCCATCCCCAGGCACGCACCGATCCGCTCAGCGACCATCCGTACCGCGGCATCCACCAGCTCCGCATCAGGGTGTTCGCCCATCACTCGAATAACGGGTTCGGTGCCGGAAGGCCGGATGAAAAGCCTTCCGTCAGGACCAAGTTTCTGCTTCGCAGCTTCCACAGTGCTGGCAATCTCTGGTTCGCTGTCCCAACCAAGTTTGGTGCGAACCCGCACGTTGACTAGCGCTTGGGGAAAAACAGGCATCACTTCGGCTAACTCGGCCAAAGGCTGCCCGGTCTGGACCATAACGTCCAAGAGTTTGAGGGCACTGAGAATACCGTCGCCAGTCGTGCTGTCTCTGAGGAAGATGATGTGCCCCGACTGCTCTCCGCCCAACACCAAGCCGTGTTCCAGCATTGCCTCGAGTACGCAGCGGTCGCCTGGCGGTGTTGTCACCACATCGCCCCCTGCATCTCGGAAAGCTTTCACCAGGCCACCATTAGAATAGAGCGTTGCGGCAATCTTACGCTGGGGCAGCTCTCCAGCCTTGAGCAGTTGAAGTCCGCAGATAGCCAGAATCTTATCGCCGTCCACGATGCGGCCCGTGTGGTCCACAGCGATCACTCGGTCTGCATCGCCATCGTGGGCAATGCCCAGATCTGCCCCTGCCGCCTGCACTAAGGCCTGCAGGCTTTCGGGGTGGGTCGACCCACACTCCACATTGATATTTATCCCATCGGGATCGTTGTGGATCACAGTCAATCGGGCACCTAAACGACGCAGGATCTCTGGGGCGCACACTGAAGCGGCACCGTTGGCGCAGTCCAATGCCACGTGGATACCTGTGAGGTCGACGGGTACTATATCACACAGGCGTCTGATGTAGCGCTCAAGCCCGTTAGAACAGGAGATTACTCTGCCCACATGGGCACCGATGGGCCTCGCTCCATTGGGTGGATTGTACACCAACGCCGCGATCTCATCTTCCACCTCATCGGGGGGCTTAAAGCCGTCGGCCGCGAAGAATTTTATGCCGTTATCTTCTACGGGATTGTGAGAGGCAGATATCACTGCTCCAGCATCACAATCCAGCACTTGCACTAGAAATGCCACGGCAGGAGTGGGGACCACACCTACCAGCACCGCATCGGCTCCTGCCGACGTAATGCCAGCCACCATGGCTGCTTCCAGCATTTCTCCGGAAATCCTGGTATCACGGCCCACTAAGACCCTAGCCCTTTGGCGCTGTTTACCGTTCCCACGGTGCGACAGTACCAGCGCTCCCGCTCGCCCCAGGGCAAAGGCCAGTTCAGGAGTGAGCTCCTGATTCGCGACTCCCCGTACTCCATCGGTTCCAAATAAGCGCTGCATCCACACTCCCCCTATAACTCCTCAGTAGCCTCCGGCATAACCACAAGCGTAACCTGCGGCGGATCGATGCTGACGTTCTGCACAGGCCTGCCTGCCTGATCAATTGCGATTAAAGGTACTTCTGCGGCGAAACTCGCTTGTGCTTCGCCCACACTAATATATGCTGCGATCTGGTCCACCTGCGCCAAGACACTGCGCGGGGCTGTTACTTCCACGCTAGCGGGATCGGGCCTTACCTGGTGAGCCAGGGCCCGCGGATAGACGTCCAACAGCCCCACACGCACCACAAACGGAGCCGTTAGCACCTGCTCTGTCCGGATGCTCACCCACTGCGGAGTGATGCTCACAACCTCCACGCCAACTGGGGCGGGCACTTCCACGCTGTAGCTGCCTCTGCCCTCCTCGGCGCCAGCCAAGTCCACTACGGCCTGCAGATCGTTTTCCACTAAAGCTAGAATGGGGCTGAGCCCCCGCAGCCTTACCCGCACCACCGGCAGGGGATCCAACAGAGCCTGATCTTCTGGAAGGTTGCGCGCGGTGAGAGGAAGGGAAAAAACGCGCTCCGCGCCGCCCAGATCGCCTTCGCCCGCGGCGAGCAGCCAGAGTATCACTGCCAGGGCTAAAGAAAACAACCGCCAGTAAATGTGAGGTTCGGAAAGATACCCCCACAGAGTCCTCAGCCTGCGCATCTAGACCTCACCTCCAAAGGTGAACCGCCTTGCTGCATCGCTCTGCAGGTGATATTCCAAGCGTTCTCGCAAACGGATTTCGTTGAAATAACGCTGCAGCCTGCCGCCGACCGCCAGGGAAATGATGCCAGTTTCCTCCGACACCACAACCACCACTGCGTCAGACTGCTCCGACAATCCCACCGCAGCACGATGCCTGGTTCCCACCGCACTGCCCAAGTCCGCACTGGTCAGAGGAAGAACACACCGGGCGCTCAAAATACGGTTGCCGTGGATAATGACAGCACCATCGTGCAGCGGGCTGTTTGGTTCAAAGATGTTGCGCAGCAGCTCTTCGCTGACCAGTGAGTCCAAAGCTATTCCAGAATCTATGTACTCCTTCAATCCGGTTCGCCGCTGCAGGACAATCAGGGCCCCGATGCGCTGCCCACTCAAGGCCGCAGCTGCCCGCGCCACCACTTCACTAACCTCGGCGTGGGGGGACGCTCCGCCGCTGCGCCACCTGGCCAAGAACTGCCCCCGCCCGATCTCCTCCAATGTGCGGCGCAGTTCCGGGTAGAACACTACGGGCAGTGCCACGATGACCGCAGTCGTGGCATGGTTCAGCAGCCAGCTGATGGTGCGCAAGTTGAGGGCCCGAGCCACCACACTGCTGGCGAAAATAACCGCGAGGCCCTTCACCAGTGTGATAGCGCGCGTTCCCCGCAGCGCATCGATCACCCGGTAAATCACGAAGGCCACAACCAAAATGTCTACAGCGTCACGAACGGTAAACCGCACTTGACTCCCTCCTGCCTCGGGAGATTCCTGCGCTTATTTTGTCTGACTCCAAACTAGTTCAGCCGCTGTTGTAGCCGCTCCTGGTTTGGCAAAACTCATCTCTAGTACGGCCAGGGAGGTGAGCATGTCCAGAGGAGTGGCGTATCCCATGTGTCCGATTCGGAAAATCTTCCCAGCAAAAGGACCTTGTCCGCCAGCAAACTCCACCCCGTACCGAGCGCGGATCGCGGTACGCCACTCATCCGCGCCGTCCAGCTTCACTCCCGTAACAGTTGGCGAGGCATGTTCGTCAGCGACTAACGGTACGAGCCCCAAGGCCCGCACACCCGCCCGCACCATATCCCGCATCAAGCGGTGGCGAGCATAAGCACTCTCCAGCCCCTCTGCCTCCAGGATGTTTAGGGCTTCTTCCACCGCAAACAGGAGCGAAATGCTGGGTGTAAAGGGCGGCTCGTGCCGTGCCCAGTACCGGTCATAAATGGCGAGGTCAAAATAGTAGCTGCGGCTCTTGTTTGCCGCGGCCTTCTCTTTTGCTCGCGAGGAAAAACTCACAAACGCCAGCCCCGGCGGTGCCTTGAGGCACTTCTGGGAGGCAGTGACCACCACATCGACACCCCATTTATCCATGGCAAAGGGTACTCCACCCAGCGAACTCACTGCATCAACCACCAGCAGGGCCTGGTGATCGCCTCGGGCCTGGGCCACAGCCTCAATATCGTTAAGCACAGTGGTAGACGACTCATTGTGCGTTGCGAACACCACTTCGATTTCTGGATGCTTGCGGAGGTAATCTCCCACCTGGTCGGGATTCACTGCTGTATCCCATGGGTAGGTCAGCTCATGCACTTCTGCGCCAAACACCCGGCATATCTCAGCCCAGCGCTGACCAAAGAAACCACCCACTAGGCACAAGACCGGTGTTCCAGGCGAGACTAGATTGGCCACCGCCATCTCCATTCCCGCGGTACCAGAACCCGTCACCATGTAAATCTGCTCAGTGGTCCCGAAAATGGGCTGGAGCCTGCGGGCGAGCTGGGGTAGTTTCTCCTTAAACACGCTCCCCCGGTGGTTAACCATAGGTGAGCTGGCTTTGGCCAACACCTGGGGGGGAACCGGTGTGGGCCCGGGAATCCTAAGTTCCTGCTTAAACCTAAACATATAAAACCTCCCTAGGCTGCAAATGTGGAAAAAGAAAGCCGTCTCCCGTAAGAACGGAGGCGGCTCTTTCTGCTCCTACTACCGGGCCGAGCGTGCCAGGCGCTTTGCTGCTGTCTGCGTGTCAGCTTCAGAACCTAATGTACTGAAGTAATCCACGATCACGCCCTGCTTTTCCATAAGGCCCATCAAGACTTTCAGGGCCTTCGTTGAGCCCATCTTCGCTGGGACAAAAGCTGCCCCTTTCTTCCCTTCAAGGCGGGTACACCGCTTTAGAATACTGTCTATTTCCACGGGCACTTTCGGTTTGAAAAGGCCGCTGAAAGAACTTACCAGGCAGACTAGATCATACGGTGCACTGCTGACGGGCGTACTCCCTGATGCAGAGGCCGAAACAAGGTCAGTGCGGCTGCCTTCCTTCTCGAAAGACCGCTGCAAGGCCTGCGCAAGATCTGTGGTTTTGCCCTCACTCGAGTGCATTATTAGGACACGCACCGTTCCATACCCCCATCTGTGACAGTTGCTGCCTACAACAATATTTTCGCTAGACTAGGTGCAATTCCTGTCTTACTAGCCCACAATTCTTCCCGCGGTGTGCAGTTTGCATTCATATGCATAGGCAGAGGAAGAGATGGTGTCGCCCATGCCCACCGTACTTACTGGGTTAGGTACGACATGGGCCGGTACCACCAGCACATAGTGATCGCCCAGATCGGCAATCCCAGTGCTTGTAAAGTCTTCAGGCAGATCCAGTCCCTGGCTGCGCATTTCGGCTTCAAAGAGGCGCAGCTGCTCCATACCGATTTCGGAGAGGAGAATCTCGCCCGCCTCCGGCAGCTGCTCAGATTTGACATAGCCGCCGTATTTCGCCTTGATGGCATTGACGGACGAAGCGTACAAGCACGCATCCCGCACCAGTTCTGGCTCTAGAACGTAGGGCTTTTTCAGGATCACAACATAATACCCCAGATTGTGCAGCTGAATGCGCTCAAAACCAAGGGCACGGGCTAGGCAGAGCACTCCCTCATAGAGACAGAAGGCCCGCTCATTGGCCTCGATGGCATCGCATTCCCCCTGGAAGCCAAATTCGCCCAAGACCCGCTTGATTTCGTTCTCATTGATACCGAAGGAATGGATCTCCTGGGCAATGGTCTGGAGCATGATCTTTTCCGCATTTTCATCGCTCATGGGCACATACTCATAGTGGAAGCGGATCCTCGGATTGGCTTCCTTAAGACTGCGCACGCTGGCCATGCTATGTTTGAGATATGCCCGGAGCTTGTCTTCTTCCGGAGAGGCATAGTGGTAGCCGGCCATAAACGCCACATCGACTTTCTTGCCAAGCTCAGGCAGGTGCGGTGCGAGTTCATCAGAGAACCCCATGACGACACCGGCTGGGCGGGTAGCTACAATGACCCTGTTGGCGCGGGGCGTTTTCACAATCTCGCCGCAGAAATCAAACTCGACGTTCTTTGGATATTCAAAAATCCAGTTCACTTTGACCTGGTCTGCAGGATTCGCGGCCTCGCTCACGGGAACTACTTGAAGGCCGTCCTTCACAACCGGAACCAGCACTGCAGGGAAAAACATCTGGGCTTGCTTTGGTGAAAGGAGCGAAGTGTACACAATCGAGTTTGCTCCAAGGGCTGCCATCTGGTTGGCGATGATGCCTGCCTGCCCTCCCATGCTTTCCTTGCGGGTAGCGAACTTCTCCTCGAGCCAATTCAAAAGCTCAAGGTTGCGGAGAATAACATATGAAGACTTGCCATAACCTAAGGCGCCCTTAAGCACTGCCACAAATTCGTTGGCGGTATAAACCTCCAGAACATCATCGCTGGCAATGCTGTTCACCTCTGCCAAACTGACTTGCGGGTCCTGGCAGAGTGCCGCAACGTGTTCTTGTGTGAGGTGCACTACGGCATCCACGTTTGTGTTGAATGCTGCCAAAGTAGTGACGGAAAGCTTGTGATGAACTATTTCACGGACTCTGTCCTGCCATACATGCACAAACAATACCTCCTATGCTGCGTTGGTCCTAACATATACTATCATAGTATTTCTTGCACGGCAATGTTAACGATGTGCGTCTTTTGTAACATAAGGCGATGTAAACAGACCCAGCAGGGCACCGTAATCTACTGCAAAGGTGACTACGCTGCCTACTTTGAGCTGGGCTGCACTGCCCACCTCCAGGACCAGATGGTCGCTTGTTACACCAACGACTTCCATCCCCGCACTGATAGGCCAAACCCGGCCTGCTCCAATATCCTGCCTGCCCAGCGCCACAACAGCTCGCTGCCGCCGGCTCTGAGGGGTTGGCTTTACCTGCACCTCAATTACTTCAGCCAGCAGGCGGCAGACATCCTGGCAGCACCCTGGCAGGGGAGTCTTGTCCACAATATCCCACCCCAAAAAGGCGCTTTCACCGATGCGCAAGTTGTTGATCAGGCTTGTCCACGTTCCAGACCACTGACCGCAGCGCATCACGTGGAGGGCGCTGGAGTTGCCCCCAGAGATGCGCAGATTAGGATCGCCGCATGCTTTGGTAAGGTCCACCAGACGCTGGAAGTACTCTGGAGTAGGAGCGTCCCCATTGAGGCACGCGAAGTTGGCCCCTATCCCCCACACCGTAAGGTTAGGCAGCGACCGAGCGTAGGTATATAAGTTCTGGAGTTCGTCCTCCCACACACCTTCCCGCAGTTCGCCTAGATCTACCATGAGAAGGACTTGATGCTCGAGCCCACGGGCCCCCGCGGCCTCGCTCAGAGCCTTGAGAACCACCGGCTCTGAATTGGCGCTGATTTGGACGGTCTCAACGACCTCAGACACTACGCTCAGGGCAGGGCTGCGCAGGAGGATGAGCGGTGCTTCCAGGCCTGCCTGCCGGAGCCGCTTGAGATTGGCAAGGCGCGCATCCGCCAAGCCCACGGCGCCAGCAGCCAAAAAGGCGCGCGCCACATCGGGCCTGCCGCCGCAGACCTTGGTCACTCCAATTACCGCTGTGCCGAACGGACGGCACATTTCTACAATGGATGCCATATTGTGCTGCAGTTTAGCTAGATCTACTGTAAGTCTTGGATACACAAATCTCTCCCTCAATCACGAACGTAGATATCTTAGAATTCCCCAGTAAACCGCCTGCGCTACCCGGGCTTGGTAGTGCGGATCAGCCAGGAGGGCTGCTTCTCGGGGATTCGAGAGAAACCCCACCTCAACTATGGCCGCGGGCATGGTGGTGTCTCTCAGGACGCGGTAATTGCCGGGCCTAGCCAGGCGCTTGTTTGGTCCCAGAACCCTGACCAATTCCGCTTGGATTGCTTCCGCGAGGCGTTTGCCCTCAACATCGCTGTCATAGTAAAAGGTCTGAGCCCCCGACCAGATAGAGGAGGGGAAATAGTTGGCATGGATGGCAATGTAAAGATCCGCATTGCAGTCTTCCGCCAGTTCCACCCTGCGCTGGAGATCTTGGCGCTTGCGTTCCAAAAGATTGTGCGTGACGTTATCTGCCAAGTCATAGTCGCCCCTTCTGGTTAGGAAGGTCCTTACGGCTGCCTGATTGAGCAGGCTCTCCAGCTCTCGGCTTATAGCCAGCACAATGTCTTTCTCCAGCAGTCCCGAAGCACTCACAGCACCTGGGTCGATACCGCCGTGGCCGGGATCGATCACGATGGTAAGTCCGGAAAGAGCATTGGTGGCCTGGCTTGTCACAGGAATATATCCCGCTGAGAAGACGCCCATCACTATCCCCACTGCAAGGGAAGTGAAGGCCCACCACAGGACAGTACCCAGGTGAACAACGTACACGCGCATACGAACACCCCCATGCTCCTAAAGAACATATTCAGGAGTGGAGGTGTTTACGACAGAAAAATACCCTAAATCCTGAGCCCCGGGCCGTGGTCTCACACTGGCCAAACAGCCCTGCAAGATGTTTTTCCAAGCTGGCTGCCCCCTGCTTGGTGCGAATCACAACCATAAGGCCCCCGCCGGGCAGGAGGCGGTTGTAGGCTTCATCCATGAGGCCGTACACTACCGCTTTACCGGCGCGGATGGGTGGATTGGATATGATCCAGTCCACCGGTTCTGGCGGCCATTCTGTCTCCGCTTTGCCGCCTAATACGGTGGCGTTGGTGACTCCGTTTAAGCGGAGGTTTGTCCGAGCGAGTTCCACTGCGCGCTGATTCACATCGGTGAGGTACACATGCCCGGTAGGACCCACCAGCTGGGCAGCTGCTATGCCGATGGGTCCGTAGCCGCAGCCTAAGTCAAGCACCGTATCTCCAGGTCCGCAGAGCAGAGCTTCGATCAGCAGCTCTGTTCCCCGATCGATCCCTGTGCGGGAAAACACCCCTGCATCAGTCTGAAAGCGGTATTCTCTGCCCCGCAGCACAGCCGTAAACTCGCGCACATCGTGCTGCGAGTGAGGGGTGTGGGTGTAATAATGGTCAGTCATGAGGACTTTACTCGCCTTCCAATGCGTGATACACCATTTCCAGGTGAAGCTGAATCTCTACCGCCGATTCGGGATTGGTCGAACCGTCCACCGCAGCCAAGGCTTCTTCTAAAATCTCTTTCGCTTGATCATACTGCCCCAAAAGATAATATCCATACCCAAGAGTGTCCAGATAAGCTGGTATGCGGCTGGCCGCCACAGCTTGCTCCGCCATTCTCACCGCTTCAGCCAGATTGACCCTGCGCTGCATGTAAATGTAGGCCAAGTTGTTCAGCATGTGGGGTTGACCAGGATCGAGCATCAGACCCTGCTGGAGAGTTTCTATGGCCCCCAGGTAGTTACCTTGGTTGTAATATCCGTACGAAACATACATGTATGCAGGCAGGTAGTACGGGTCGATACTCAAGACCGTCTTAAAGGCCTTCAGCATGTCCTCCCACTGCTTCAGATCGTAGGCCGTTTCACCAAGGCTGATCTCCCATTCCAGGGTCTTGAGTACGGACAGGTCACCTACCTGATCAGTATGCACTTCCCAGTTCTTGAATGTCAAGGTGGAGGTGGTGTTCTCGTGCCTAACCACCAGTTCTACCGGCACCCAAGCGGCAAAATCACCCCACCAGAGAGTGAGCTTCCCAGAACCATCCTCAGCATTGAACTCTAGCTCAAGATAGCGGTACTGCTCCGCATCCCCCGAATCAAACCGGTAGTTTGTAACGGAGAGGGTAGCCCGTTCTCCCTCCATGATCATGAGGGGAATATTGGTCTGCTGGTCTATCCACACAACCTTATGCTGATCCGTTTCCACATAGTAGCGATCCACATCGCGATGGGCGAGCCGCTCTGCAGCTACGAACACCAGCGGCTCTTGGTGGATCTGGGTCAGCGACCAGAAAAACCGCTTCCACATTTCAAACAGCAGGTAACCCCGATACCCATAGCTGGTTTGGGATTGATACTGACTGACAATGAAGTTCCGGTAGGCCCGGATGCGGCGCAGAGATAGATTGGACTCCTGATATGCAAAAGAAAACTCATCTGGGGCCCGCAGGGAAAAAGTGCCTGTCAGCTCGGTACGGTGATCGCCCTGTTCCATGACCCAAGTCACATCAGCAATGGCGCGATCATACGTGATCCAAGCATCTGGCTGTTTAGCCTGGGCAGGATAGTTGACCCAGGCCAGGGCCATGCACAGGCCGAGCAGCACCAACAACTGCGCTCTGCGGATCATCTTAGTATTCACCTGCACCTTCAATGCCGCTGATAATGGCTGTGCCCGAACTGGTCCCAATCCGCGTGGCCCCGGCTTGAATCATGGCCACGGCTGTCTCGTAGTCCCGGACACCTCCCGACGCTTTCACGCCGAAGTCAGGCCCCACCACAGCTCGCATAATCCGAATATCTTCCACGGTGGCCCCGCCAGGACCAAATCCGGTAGACGTCTTCACAAAGTCAGCTCCGGCCATCTGCACCAAAATGGAGCCCCGGACGATCTGCTCCTTTGTGAGCAAACCCGTCTCCAAAATAACCTTCAGGATAACTCCCGGAGCAGCATCCCGCACCGCTTTGATGTCGCTCAAGACGGCGGCATAGTCTCCTTCCACCAGCGCTCCCACATTCAGGACCATGTCCAGCTCTTGAGCGCCGTTGGCCAGGGCATCCCGGGCTTCCAGCACCTTAGTGAGCGTAGTGGTGGCACCCAGCGGAAACCCGATCACAGTGCACGTCTTCACTGCGGTTCTCTGCAGCAGCTCCGCAGCGTACGCCACATGCACCGGGTTGATGCAGACCGACTGAAATTGATACTCCCGCGCTTCATCACACAGCTTCTTGATCTCCAGGCGGCTTGCATTGGGCTTGAGCAGCGTGTGATCGATAAACCGTGCCAGATTGATGCGATCGCGCGGCACCTCGCTCACCTGCGGCGGCTGCCTTTCTACCACCATGGGCACGCTCCCGCGAAAACCCTGCTGCGCCAGGGCCACTTCCAGCTGTTGAGTTTGCTCCCTCAGCCACTTCTGATCCATGCCGTCACTCCTTTCTGTAGCTCCACAACTCCATTTGACTGGTAGAAACAGCTACCACTGGTGTCCGCAGCACCATTTCCAGCTCTTCAAAGGTCTCCACTAAGCCCCCAGCAATGATGGGCGGCAGTTGGCGCGGCAGCCGCCGGGCAATATACCGCAGGATGGGCGCCGGAAGCAGCTCCACCGCATCTGGATGTGAGACCTGAACCATCTTCAGCCCGGTCTGCAGAGCCTCCGAATCCAGCATGAACAGTCTTTGAATGCCCAGCAGCCCTGCTTTTTGGGCAGCAGTGATCAAATGACTGCGAGTGGTAAGCACACCGTCGACCTGCAGTTCATCGGCGAGCATCATCATCCCGTGGCCATCCTTGGCTATCCCATTGATGAGGTCCACGTGGGCAAAGACCATTTGGCCCTTCGCTCTGCAGATTTTGGCCAGTTCCCGCAGCTCGAAGATGTTGCCTGTCAGATAGAAGCACGCCAGAATGCCGCGCTCGGCGGCCAACTGCGCGTGTTCAATGCCTTTTAGCCCAGCAATTACCGGCTTCTTGGCCAAAGCGGCCCGAAAGCGCAGCAGCTTGTCATCGCGCGTTCTCTCAGTCTTGGTCATGGGTCTCCCAACCTCTGGACCTTTCTACAGCACGCTTCCATCCCTGATAGAGTTGAGCCTGCCTCTGGGCATCTCCTGTGGGATTGTATTCCCGATCACAGCGCCAGTTGCGGGCAATGGCGGCTTGATCCGGCCAGATGCCTACCGCGAGCCCGGCAAGGTAAGCAGCCCCTAAAGCAGTGGTCTCGAATATCTCCGGGCGGCGTACCCGGGTGCCTGTCTGGTCCGAGAGGAACTGGCAGAGGAAGTTGTTGACCGAAGCTCCGCCGTCTACCTTCATTTCCACAATGGGGAGCCCAGAATCAGCGGCCATCACTTCTACCACATCTCTGGTCTGGTAGGCGATGGCTTCCAGCGCAGCCCTTACAATCTGAGCATTCGTGGTGCCTCGGGTGATTCCTAGGATCGTCCCCCGGGCATAGGGATCCCAGTAGGGTGCGCCCAATCCCACAAATGCGGGCACAAAATACACACCGTTGGTGCTGGAGACTCCCAGGGCTAGGTCCTCGGTCTCGGCTGCTGTTTGAATCAGCTTCAGCTCATCCCGCAGCCACTGCACCGCGGCCCCCGCCACGAACACACTGCCTTCTAGGGCGTATTCCACGCGGCCATTTTGGCCCCACGCGATAGTCGTTAGGAGTCCCTGCTCAGAAGAGACAAGGCTGCTGCCAGTATTCATCAAGATAAAGGCTCCCGTCCCAAACGTGGCCTTCGCCATCCCTGGGCTGAAGCAAGCTTGCCCAAACAAGGCGGCCTGCTGATCTCCGGCCGCACCCGCTACTGGTATTCCCGCGGGTAGGTTTCCTATGGCGGCAGTGTGACCATAGATTTCACTGGACGAGCGCACCTCCGGCAGCACGGCAGCCGGTATATCTAGGACCTTCAGCAGTTCTTCGTCCCATCTGAGATCGGCAATATTAAACAGCAGCGTACGGGATGCGTTAGAGTAATCTGTCACATGGACCCGTCCGCCTGTCAGGTTGAAAATCAGCCACGAGTCAATGGTGCCGAAGGCTAGTTCGCCTTTTTCTGCGCGCGCACGCAGCTCGGAGTCGCTGTCCAGCAGCCACTTGAGCTTAGTTCCAGAGAAGTACGCATCAAGCACCAGCCCCGTTTTGGCGCGAAAAACCGGATCCAGGCCTTGGGCGCGAAGCTGGTCGCACAGCGGCGCCGTCCGGCGGCACTGCCAGACAATCGCCGGTGCCACAGGCTCTCCTGTCTTCCGATCCCACAAAACAACTGTCTCCCGCTGGTTCGTGATACCGATTGCGGCAATGGCTCCTGCCTCAACCCCGGTCTGGACGATAATTTCATCCATCAGCGCACGGCAGTCCTGCCAGATCTCAGCAGCATCATGTTCCACCCAACCTGGACGGGGATAATATTGGGTAAATTCTTTGTAGGTCCGCCCCTTGACGTTACCTGCAGCGTCAAACAACATCACAGTTGTGCCGGTTGTCCCTTGGTCGATGGCTAAAATAAAACTCTGGTCCACACGCATACCCCCCTCTGTTAGGGGATACTTCGTCAGGACGGAAAAGGTTTCCTGCTGAAGGCAAGCTCGGTGCAGAGGTACATCACAGGCACATCCCAAGGGTCAACGGGGAGCGGGCGCACAAACTGGCTGTAGCATACGCCTACACTCACCCCATCGGTGCGGGCTAGAAAACGGTCGTAGTATCCTCCCCCGTAGCCTACTCTGTAACCCTGTGGGGAAAAGGCTAACCCAGGCACGATGATCAGATCCAAATCAGCGGGATCGAGCTCTCGGCTGCTGACCGGTTCTTTGATCCCAAAGGATGTTTGGATCAGCTTTGTATCAGGCCTAAACTCCACTGCCGCAAGAACGCGGTCGGGCTTTGCTACGGGCACATAGACTTTCTTGCCGTCCCGCCACATGCGCTCCACAAAGGGCCATGTGTTGATTTCCCACCCAAAGGAGAGGTAGGTCATGCAGTTCTGCGCGTCCTGGTATACGGGAGAAGCAGCTAGGTTGTCCCAAATGGCTGCATCGTAGGCTTGACGCCTCTCGCTTGGTACAGCCCGGCGCTCCTGTTTCAAGAGTCTTCTCAGTTCATCCTTGTTACTCATTTTTCTTCCTCGCCGTGGGGCCATAGGATGGACACCGCTGACCTATCCAGATCGAGGTAGGTTACTGCGGCCTTCTGGACGTCATCCACAGTGATTGACTGCAGGATATTGAGGAACTTGAAGTACGGCGTCCCATTGAAATAATGGCTGACGTAGTTATTGGCTACATACTCCAGTGAATCGAAGGACGCAAGATATCCCCCGTACAGCAGCCGCTTAAGGCGCTCCACATCTGCCTCAGAGATGGGCCCGTTTTGGGTTTCCTGAATGATCCCTTTGATTTCCCCCGCGAAACGCCGCGGATCATCCGTTTGGGATGTAAACACAGCATGGCAGTAATAGGGAGTGCTGTTGAAGCTCGCCCCAAATGAATCGTCAATCAAACCTGAATTGTACAGCCGCTCATAGTGGGGCGAACTGCGGGCCGCGATCAGCCGCAGCACGATGTTCATGGTCAGATGCAGCTTCAGACTCTCCCAGCCATCGCTGATGGGAGCACTCTTAATGCCCACAGCACACCGCGGCCTGGAAATGCTGAGCTGGTCCTCTACCCAGTTCTGGTTGACTTCAGGCGGTTCCTCGGGATACACGCGCTTCCCCACACGCGCGCTATCTGAACCGCGGAAATGCTGCCCAGCCACGTCCAAAACCATCTGCGGATCCACATCTCCCACTACAACGAGGACCATGTTGGCAGGCTGGTAAAATGTCCGGTAGCACTTCATCAGCCACTCTACAGTGATGCGGCTGACTGATTCAGGCGTTCCCCCAATATCCAAGCGAATGGGGTTCTTGTGGTAAAGGGCATTGAGCAGGTTTTTGTGCAGGCGCCTGTCAGGGTGATCTTCATACATGCGCAGCTCCTGCACAATGATCCCTTTTTCCTTTTCCACGTTCTCCTCCGTAAGGTAGGGGTGAGTGACAAAGCGGATCAGCTCGTCTAGAGCTTCCTGCATATGGTCCACAGTGGAGAATAGATAAGCGGTCTGGGTGTAACTGGTGAAAGCATTCACCGAAGCGCCCCACTGGGCGAAACGGTCGAACACATTGCCGTCCGCTTCTTCAAAGAGCTTGTGCTCCAAGAAGTGGGCGATGCCATCCGGCACGTCCACCACGCCCTCGCCGGGCACCTCAAATCTGGAGTCTAGGGAACCGTATTTGGTCGCCAAGATGGCGTACTTCTTCACAAAACCAGGTCGAGGTAGAATAGCGTAATGCAAACCGTTCGGCAGAAATCCGGTTAACAGTTCATGGCCTGTCGGGGTTTTCACGCGCTCCACTGTGCTCACTCCTTCTCCGAACTGCCCTTAAGAACGTAAACGGTGTCCAGCCGCAGGGCTTGGGCTGCCTTCTGCACATCCGCTGCCGTCACACCGCGGATAGCGGCAAACACATCGTCAAAGCTGCGCATCTCCCCATTGACGAGACCCACTAAGTTGCGGTCAATAATCGAGCTGGGGTCATCTGCCATCGCGGCGATGCTGCTGCACAGCCCCGTCTTCGTCTGTTCCAATTCCTCTGGGGTGATCTGACCCTGCTGTAGGGCGTTCACCTGCTCTTTGATGATCCCCACTGCCTGATCGACCTTGGCCGCACTGATTCCGGCGTTAATCATGAGGACACCTTTTGTGCCGTCCACAAACGAACCCACGTAATAGGCAAGGCTGGCCCGCTCCCGCACATTCACAAACAGCTTGGAATGGGGGAAACCACCCAAGACGCCGTTGCAGACAACCAGACCGTAATAGTCAGGATCAGGGTAACGGGTCTGCGTACGGTAGCCAAGCACCAACACTGACTGCTGTGCCGGAACCTCTTCCTCATGCCAGCGTTCGCCCTCAGGTTCTCGCACAACGGGCGGTTCCAGGGTGGCCGCCTCCCGCCGGGAGAACTCCAGGCGGGCGATCTCATTGGCCACCAGATCCAAGTTCCGGCCGACGAGGAAGATGTCGATGGGCCGGGTGGCCAGAAGATCTTGATAACACCTGTAAGCGGCCGTGTTTTGCAGAGCGTCGATGGCAGATACACTGCCGTAGCGGTAAACTCCGTATGGTTCATTGGGACACATTAACTCCACTGCTCGGGCCAGGGCGTAGGCCCGTTTATCGTTGATCAGACCTTCCACATCACGGCGGAGGTTGAGTTTCTCTTGGTCGAAATACTCTTGGACAAATCCATTCCCCTCAGTCACAGGATGCATCGCAATGTCCCAAAAAGTGGCCAAAGCACGCTTGCCGTTCTCTTCCCCGTCAGGGAGCAGGGTGGGATCGATCATATCGAAGTAGAACTCCAAAAGCTGCCGTTCCCCAATTTTCAAGACATCGGCACTGAAACTTGCCGCGTGAAGGTACTCAAGTTCACGGGCAATCTGCCTAGTTGAAGGAAATCGCTGGGATCCCCGTTTGAGCAGTGCAGGGATGATGGCGGTAGCTGCAGCTGAGTCGGGCGCTAAGTCCTGCTGGATGAACATCTTCAAGGTTACTGTGTTAAACTTATCTGTCTCGCAGAGGTGCAGCCGTACTCCTGCACCGAGGTTGCAGTGGGTAAAATCCAAGGTCATTCCTCCCATCGTAGACAATCACTGCAGTGCGGGTCTCTCGGGAAAGCAGCCAATCCATGCCGTTCCCCGGCAATGATCCCCTCGCAGGCAGCCATCAGGTCCGCTTCAGCGGCTGTGAGGTTTAGGTCTGCCTCGGTGAGTGCAAAAACACGGTTGGGTATGAGGAAGTAGGCCTGCGACTGAACCACCGGACGAGCAAACAACTTGGCCATAGCCCAGGCGTAAGCCCTCAGCTGCCAGCGGTATTTCTCTCCCTCTTCCGCCACCTGTTCGGGGCTGACCCAGTTTGACTTAAAGTCCACGATCTCCAGGCCCTCACTGCCTAAAAACACCTGGTCCACGGTGCCATTGAGCACGAATTTCGTCCCCAAGGGAACAGCAAAATTGTATTCGCGGTGAATCTCCACGTCTCCCTGTTTAAGCCGCTGGAAGAACTGGCTTTCCAGATAAGGCTGGACGATGTTTTTCAGGTCACGGGTTTGGGCTGGACTCAGCCTGACCCCTTCCAGCGCAGCGGCAAGTTCAATCAAGTCGTCTAGCTGGCTCGGGTCTGTAATTCTTTCACACACTCGGTGGACGATGTTTCCCCGCTCCAGCCCGGTCAATCTAGAGGAAGAAGCTTTGACACTACCGCCAGCAGTCAGCCCGCGTATTTGCTCAGGAATTCCCAGAATGTAGCGGAGATAATAACAGCGCGGGCAGCGGGCATAGACCATCAGCGCCGTTACAGACAAAGCCACGTGAGAATAACTGGGCGCTGGTGTTCCTGTGATCTCTCGGGCCGCTGCAGTTTCAACCTGAGCCGCCTGCAGCTCAGGCACTAGCACAGCTGGCTCCGGAGAGGCGTAGTCGTAAAGGTCGCTGGGCACAAACGCAGTTGTCTGCTTAATCCAATTCCACCAACTATCAGACTGTTCGGGTCCTGTGATGCCGCAGAGGTAGAGCTCCTCCTTCGCCCTAGTCACAGCCACATACAACAGCCGGCGCGCTTCGCTTAACTCCTCAGCGCGGTTCAGCTCTTTGGCCTGCTCATAGGCAGCAGTGCCTTTATAGGCCAAGCCCGCCGTGGGATGGTACACTACCTGGGCGCCGCTGTTCTTCGTGAGCCTTCCGCTGGTGTCGGGCACAAATACTACAGGAAACTCGAGGCCCTTGGCATTGTGCACCGTACGCACCACCACTACATCGGCGTACTCTGCGTCCAGCTGCGCCTCGCTTTCCTCATCGCTGCGGCGGCGCACAGCCGCGATATAATGGAGCTGGTCAGCACAGGACACATACCCCCGCGTGTACAGATCCCAGCTCTGCTGGAGAAGCTTTTGTACATTCGCTGCTTTCTGCTCGCCAAAGGGCAGCCGGGAGGTTGTACTAATATAGTCTGTCCGTTCCAGCATCTCCTGCATAACATAGGGGGCTGGCCGCGATCTAACAAATTCCACCAATGCCTCTCGGTCGGCAAGGGCCTTTTCTACGGCGGCGCGATCCACAGGCGTCATAGCACAACGCTCGCCCCGCTGTTCCCAGTACAATCCATCGTCTGAGACGCTATAAAAGGGTGAGCGGAGTACCGCCAGCTTGGCCACATGGTCTTCCGAGTCATCCAGCCAGGCGAAGTAGTTGAGGATATCCTGCACCTCTTGGCGGGAGTAAAACCCCCGGCCGCTGAGATTAACATAGGGAACTCTCGCAGCCTGCAGTGCCCGCTCATAGATGCGCATGTAGGTGCGGGTCCTAAACAGCAAAGTGATATCCTTATAGGCATACCGCCCGCTGTCTACCAACTCCCTAATCTGCCAGGCGATTCGCTCTGCCTCTAAATGGCGTCCTTCCTCCATGCTGGCACCCTCGGCATTGACTTCAATTAGGTGTACCAGAGGCTTACCAACTGGTTCGCGGTCAGGTTCGCTCCGTTCGTAGCCGATGGGATCTTCTTGCATGAGTGCAGCGAAAAAAGCATTCGTAAACCTGATCAACTCTGGACGGGAGCGGAAGTTCTTGTCCAAGACTACAGGCTGACCAGCAGCGGAAATTTCCGCGCGGGCCTGGGTAAATACTTTCACGTCGGCTCCCCGAAACCGGTAGATAGATTGTTTCGGGTCGCCCACGATAAACAGCTTCGCACCACCGCGGCAGAGCCGATCCACGATCTGCTTCTGCAGGGGATTGGTATCCTGAAACTCGTCCACCATGATCTGGCGGAAGTCATAAGACTGGACTACCTCGGGATTCTGCAGGAGCCGCGCGGCCAGAAGTTCCAAGTCGCCGAAGTCCAGAAGCCCCATATTCCTCTTAGTCTGGCTGTAGGCGTGATGGACCTTCGCCAAGAGGTCACCCAGCTGCTCTAAAACGCGGCTGGCGTGCGCTTCTTTAAGGGCCAGATTTACATCTGCTGCCGCACTTTTCACCTCATCCACATCTGCTTTCAGCTTACCCCAAGTGCCAGAAAGCATATCCGCGAGTGCCTCGATGCCGTCCTCTATGAACACGCCATCGCCAGAGAGCAAGTCCACCTTAATCTGCGGCCAGCGGGCTCTCAAGTACAGGATAATGTCGCGCTGGCGTTCAGTCAGCCGTTGCCCGGCTGTCTTCTGGAGAAAACCGTCCACTACCGCACACAGCCGCCCAGCTGCCTCATCCACATCTGGGGCAGAGTATTCCCGCCGAAAGCTGGTTTCGCCCCGCTGAATCATCTGTTTGTAAGCATAGTGCAGCAGGTCTACGGCATCTGATGTGCTGCGGTACTCTTCCTCCAGCTCCACATCTTTAACGAGGTCAGTAATGACCCGATATAGAAGGGCGTCCGCCTCCCACTCTTCGGCAACGCGGCACCGGGGATCAATCCCTGCCTCGCGCGGATGCTCGAGGATAATCCGCTGGCAGAGACTGTGGATTGTAGAAATCTGGGCAGACTCAATCAGGTCTGCCATGTGGGGCAGCTCTCTGCGGATGCGGTCTTTCATCTCCTGCGCAGCCTTCTTGGTAAACGTGATGGCTGCGATTTGGTCAATGGTAAAGCCGCTTCGCAGCAGGTTGATGTACCGCTCCACCAAAACCCTGGTCTTACCGGAACCGGCACCGGCCGTGACCACTGTGTCTTGGTAAATGCTCTCAATCGCTACACGCTGCGGCGGTGTTGGCTCAAAGCTCATCCTATCCCCACCTCCCGCCGGCTGATCCCTGGATAAGGACAGTAACTGCATGTCCGACTGCCGCTTGGTTTGGCCGGGAACTCTCCAGCAAAAATACTAAGCAGCACCTCGCGGATGCGCTTCTCAAACTCGGTTACCTGCGCCTGGAAAGCCTCGCCGCTCAAGCAGTTCTCGCTGCGGCGGATGCCAAGCGCCTTTACCCAGTCTTCCCGAAATATACCCACTCGCTTGCCGGTGCTGGTCAGGTAATACGCTACCCCCACATTCTCGGCATTGGGTAGAAGCACTTGCGCGGCCATGAGATAGGTCGCGATCTGCAGATCGGCACCGGTGCGCACCTCTTGCGCGGTAGGTGCCCCGCCCGTTTTATAATCGTATAGGACATAGCTGCCATCCGGGGCTCGATCGATACGGTCGATCACTCCCCTAAGTTCCACCTGATACTCGGCGCCATCGACATGGAGGGGAATCATCAGCCCGCGAAAACGCTTCTCCAAGTAAGCTGGGCGCCAGCCCAGGCCGGCAAGTTCCAGGTCTTTGCGGATGAAGCGGCGCAGGTCCTTCAACAACCGATTGGGTACGGTTAGGCCCTGACCCTCGAAATGCTCCCGCAGCAGCCTCTCCACCTCTCGCTGTCCTTCCGGGATTTCGGGCAGCGGTCCTTCGGTGTTGTTCTCCCAGAAACGCTGGAGAGTGCGGTGGATAATCAGCCCCTCATCTAAAGGGGACAGTTCCAGGGACTCTTCTTCCAGCGCCTGCAAGCCGAGCACGAATGTGCAGAAAAACTGAAACGGGCAGCGAGCATAAAGGTTGAGCTGGGAAACACTCAATCCTTCCGCCAAAATCCGGTCTCGGATCGCTTGGACGGCTTCCTGATCCGCCAGGCCATGGGAAGCCTGTACCTGCGTGCCTGACAGGCCCTGCACGCTGGGGGGGCGGATGCGCCTTTGAGCCGGGGGTATGACCGTGGCGGGCAAGTTCAGCTTGCCCTCGTGGTCTGTTTCGGGGTAGTAGAGATGCACGCGTTCTGCCGAAGCGATCATCAGCTTGTACAACAGCTGGGCATCGTCCTTGGCCTTAAGCCTGGTCAGCCAGTGCTGGCGGCTCTGCCGCGGGAAGTCTCCCTGCACAAGGCCGCCCACGTGCAGGGCTTTAAGCCGCGCGGCCCCAAGCTCATTGATGCGCAGCACTGCCACTTGATCAGCCAAGACCCGCGGCGGACGTACTTGGTAATCCTCCATTACCCCCTTGAGCAGCTGAGCAAAGCGCTCGAGACTCACCACACTCGTGCCAGAATCCAAATCCTGAAGAATGTACTGCAGAGCATCCCAGCTCTTAAGCAGCTCGGCCTTGGCAAGGAGATCGGGCGAAGACCACCTCTCAGGCGGAAAATCTTCCAGAAAACGCTGCAGGCTGCGGGCATGAGCAGCGAGGGACTGGCGGCGAAACCGCTGACCAGCACTGCGGAGGAGCTCCAGCACATCTGCCCAGCCTTGGTAATGCCCTAAGTGCTCCTCCCAGGCAGGCAGTCCCTCCAAGGGCGGTGCTGTGCGCAAAGCCCGCCGCTCGGCTTCAGTCAGAGAGAAAGGCAATCCCCAACCCGGAGCTGTCAGCAGCTGGAGATGACTCTTGTGCCACCCCTCCACTTCCCCAGAGAACAAGGCCAAGACCGCTCTACCCAAGGGCAGGTTAGCTAGACTATGCCCAGGCATGTTCCAAGGAATACCGTACCGGTCAAAGATGGGCGTCAAGAGGGCCGCGTACGTCTGGGGTTCCGGAAAGGCCACGGCTATTTCCCTAGGACTGATACCTTCCTCAAGCTGCATCCGCACTGACCGGGCCAGCTCTTCTACTTCCACAGCAGGATCAAGAGCCGCGGTTACAGTCACCTCTCCCGCTTCTCCCTCAAGTTCGTGCTTAACTACAGCAAGCCTAAAGGTGACTGCCTGCAAGAACTCCCGCTCCAAAGGGTTAAGGTCATGCAGGCCAACTAGTTCTACCCGTCCAAAGCCGCGCAGGAACTTGGGGAGCTCAACTTGCGCTATAGCGAGAGCGCGCTGCATCTGCCCTGCCCCATCCAGCACACCATAATCCTGCAGGAGGGCTTGATAGGTCGTGTACAGTTCGCTCACTTCCGAGCGTGCCTCCTGCGGCAGCTCGTCCCCGGTCAGGTCGCCGCACTCCAGCTGCTTGATGAGCCAGTGCACTTCTCCCACAAAGCCCGGATAGTGGGCAATGGGTGCGAAGTACTCCAAATGGGGCAGAGTTCTTTCCACAGCCTCCCAAGCTGCGAGCGTTTCCAGCACCCAATCCTCTCGATAGACCACCGCCTGCTCCCGCAAGACTCGGGCGGCAAGAGCCCGCAGAGTGGTGGGCTCAACGTCGCCTTGGCTGTGCACAGCCCGCCGGCGCCACTCTGCGAAAAACTGGGGCGGGACAATCTGCAGAACCCGCATCAAACCACTCCTCCCCTCATCCCCTAGAGCCAAATGGAAACCTCGTCCCGATCCATTTTGGCGATGCACTCCTTCAGCTTTGCGCTTAGGCTGGGGTCGTCCTGCAGGACGGCATTCCGCACCTGCCGCAGCAGGTCAATTCCCCGCCTGAAGCTGAACACCAGGTCGCCTTCATCAATCGGCGAGTCCTGGACAATCGCGCTGAACTGTTCTCCCTGGGTCCAGCGGTAGGCCAGAGCCGCAATGTGGTCATAGA
>JAAYMI010000048.1 GCA_012521465.1 Bacillota bacterium
CTGCCTATCTAGAAGTGACGAATTACCAGGTTAAGGCGGGACGGTTCTTACACGACCTGGACTTAGAGCACCGGACGCAGGTGATGGTGCTTGGCTCGCGCGTCGCAGAGCGCCTGTTTGGTGATGCAAACCCAGTGGGCGAGCGGGTAACGTATGTCGTGGGAGACAGGCGATACACTTTTACAGTGGTTGGCGTAATGGAAGCCAAGGGCCAGGTCTTAATGGGCAACTATGACAGTCAGGTATATATTCCCCTTACTTTCGCCATGGAACGCATTTTCCGCACTACCACCGTATCTACCCTTATGGCGCAGGCCGTGTCCGCAGAGGACGCTAGCCTGGCGGTGCAGCAGGCAGAGTTCTTGCTCCATTCGAGATTGGGGACAAGCGATGGCTTTAACGTGACCAGTCAAGATGAGATGCTGGAAACCATGAGTGATGTGGCCTTTACCCTGCGGCTAATGCTGGCTGCCATCGGCGGTATCTCTCTTGTGGTAGGGGGAATTGGGGTAATGAACATCATGCTCGTCTCCGTTAGCGAGCGGACGCGAGAAATTGGGACGCGGAAGGCTCTCGGTGCGAAGTACCGCGACCTACTGCTGCAGTTCATAGTAGAAGCCCTGGTGCTCAGTACCAGTGGCGGCGCCATAGGTTTATTGGCGGGTGTTGTCACAGCCCGCACTGTGAGCAGATTTGGCGGCTGGCCAACAAGCATCGAGGTCTCTGCGCTGGCATTAGCCTTTGGTTTTTCCGCCCTCGTTGGCCTTGCGGCAGGAGTATACACTGCGATGCAGGCGGCCAAACTGGACCCCGTTATTGCACTCAGTTATGAATAAGGCGCCCGATCTAGCCCTCCGAAGAAGGGAAGCGGCTGGAAAAATAGAATCTAATGGAAACACCGGAATCAGAAAGGGTGCTTAACGGGGGATAGAATGCTTGTATCGTTGGTTGAGTTTATGTCTGAGTCGAAGCGTGAACTCCAGGAGTTTCTTACGACCAGTACAGTTCTCTGCAGGTGGCTGGAAGAGCAGCATGCCGCAGGGGTAGTTTTGGAACAATTGACACCGCACCGGATATTCCTAGATCGGCAGAAACAGGCAGTGGAGTTTAGGGACTCGCCCAACAATCTAGAGCAGTACCTTCCGTATATGTCCCCTGAGCAGGCGGGACGACTGAAGCTGCCGGCTGATGCCCGCAGTAACCTTTACTCTTTGGGTGTCATATTCTACCAGCTGCTCACCGACAGGCTGCCCTTTGCCGCTGAGGACGCGCTGGGCTGGAGTTACGCCCATACCTCACTGAAACCGAGATCCCCCACGGAAGTAAACAACAATATACCGCCAGTTGTTGGTGAGATAGTCCTGAAGCTGCTGGCCAAGAACCCCTATGATCGCTACCAAAGCGCCGCCGCCGTCCGGGCTGATTTGGAGCGCTGTTACTATGAATGGCAGCGCAAGGGCACCATTGCACCCTTTACACTTGGACTAGCGGACAGTATTCGCCGCATGAGATCAGCCGGACAGCTCGTGGGGCGAGACCAGGAACTGCGCAGGCTGCAAGGGGCGTTTCGCCGCGTCCTGGAGGGTGCGGTTGAGATCGTGTTAATTGCTGGCTATCCCGGAATCGGTAAGACGGCCCTGTTCGAGGAGTTCCAGAACATGGTTTCCGAGCCGAAGGCAGACTTTGTCCGGGGTGACTTCGATCAGTTTCGTACAACTGCGCCTTACGCCGTACTGCTGGAAATACTCAGGGAAAGGATGCGCCAGATTCTCGCTGCTGAGCCGAACCAGACCGCTGTTTGGAGGGATAAATTTCGGGATGTGTTGGAGAAGAATGGCGCCCTGATTACGGAGATCATACCAGAACTGGAGCTCATCACTGGTCCATTTGAGGCCGTCGCGCACCAATCTGCCCTAGAAGCAGAGCAGCGGTTTGGGCGCACATTTCGGGACTTCGTCCAGCTGGCGTTGGGCGGCGAACAGCCGGTGGTAGTCTTTTTGGACAACCTGCAGTGGATGGATGCTGCCTCCTGCCAAATGCTGCAGCCGCTGTTCAGCCAGATTGAGGACAGCCGTTTGCTGTTTATCGGCGCGTATCGGTCCAGCGAAATGAGGGATGATCATCCCTTTTTCGCGCTGCTGTCTTCAGTTCAAAGCAGTACAGCCATACCGGTAAACACGATTGACCTAGATGCCTTGACTAAGCCCCAGACTCAACAGCTCGTCTGCAGCCTGCTTCCCCTTGAGGATGATGGGCTCCATGAGCTGGTGGACGAGGTTTACAGTAAGTCCGCCGGGAATCCGTTTCTTGTCAAGCAGATCCTGCAGAAGCTGTATGAGGATGGCAGCCTGAGTTTCTCCCCGCAGCGCTTGCGCTGGCAGTATCGCGGTGAAGCGGAGCGGGAGACGGCTCTGCCTCAAGGCGTGATTGAACTTGTGCGGGAAAGAATTAAGCGGCTACCCGGCCAGACGGTAGAGGCGCTGAAACTGGCAGCCTGCCTCAAGCAGCCCTTTGCGATAGATAGTCTAGCGGCAATACTCGATGTACCAGTCGTGCAGATCCAGCAGCATCTGCAGCCTGCGCTTGACGCAGCGATCATCAGTGAAGCGAGCCGCTATCCGACAGTGAAGCCGTCTGCGAGAGGTGCGCCGCCGGCCCCGTCTTTCGGCTTCCTCCATGATCAGATCCGAGAAACAGTCTACGCGTTGATCCCTCTGTCAGAACGCCGAGTGATCCACCGCATGGCGGGCAAACGACTCCTCGCTAAGGCGGTCGGCGATTCTTCCGATCTGCTGTTTGAGGTGGTTGACCACCTCAACGAGAGCGCCGAACTGATCGAGGGTGAGGCGGAACGGCTGGAACTCGCCGAGCTCAACCTGAAGACAGCTCAAAAAGCTAAGGCCATGATGGCCCTCGAGTCAGCACTGCGCTACCTGACGGCCGCGTTGGAGCTGCTTCCCTCCGATCACTGGCAGCAGGTTCACAGGTTGAGCTACGAGATTTACTCTATCTACTACTACTGCCGCTTTGTGGTGGAAGGGTTTGACAGTGCGGAACCCGTATTCGCCGAACTGATTAAGAACGCCGAGCCCGGTGATGAGCTCGTAGACGCCTATCAGCTGAAAACCATCTTGTGCACGGGATATCACACCGATGTCGAAGCCATTAAAGCCGGGATCACAGGTCTCAGACATCTGGGATTGAAGATCCCGATGCATCCAAAGCCATGGGATATTGCATGGGAGATGGTGTTGGTATCTCTGCAGTTCGCCAGGGGGCAAATCAGATCGCTTCTCAGCCAACCACCCATGTGGGATGTGCAGGCACGCAAAACCATGGAGCTGCTCGCCGATATGGTTCCACCAGCTAGCTTAGTCAATCCTGAGCTGTTTGTGTATACAGTTCTGAAAATGAACCGGCTTACGCTGAGGTATGGCAGATGTGATACTTCGGCCTTTGCGTACGCCTGTTACGCCGTTGTCGCATACGCGTTGGGCTGGAATTCACCGCGCATCACTGAGCTTCAAGAGGTTGCGTTAGAGCTGGCTGAAAGCAGCAGTGAAAGCATGCGCTACAGAACCTACTATGTGGTCAGCTCCTTTTTGAACCACTGGAATAAGCATTTACAGACCAGCCTTGAGTACGCCAAGCAGGTGCATGCTGCAGCATACGAGCACGGCGACACAATCTTTGCTGGCGCAGCTGTTACCGATATGGTGCAGACACAGCATGTCCTTGGAGAGTCTTTGGACAAGCTGGCGGAGCTCAATGAAATGGCACTGCGGGAAACCGGGAAGTACGGGATGCAGTTCTTGGTCGATGTACTGCGGGCAGTTGACTCCTACATCAGCAGCCTAAAAGGGGAGACCTTGGATGAGTACGTTATCCCCAGGAATACCCTGCAGCGCATGCTGGAGACGGATTCCGCCATGATTGTGCCCTACTATTACTTGATGAGCATCCAGGTTGACTATCTGCGGGGAGATTATGCTGGCGCTTACGCTCATGTCCGGGAAATCAGCGACAAGTTAGAGTCCCTTAAGGGTAAGATCCTCTACGTTGAGCATATCTATTGGGGCTGCCTGGCCACTGCCGCAGTTTACCAAGATCTAGAACCTCGGGAGCAGAATAAAGCTCTCAAGCAGCTGCGAGCGTACGCGAAGCAGCTGGAGAAATGGTCGCGCTGGTGCCCCGTGAATTTCCTACATAAATACAAACTGGTCTCGGCGCAGCTTCCCCAGATGAAAGCCGATCACTCCAAGCGGATGGAGCTGTACGAAGAAGCGATCGCTTCAGCGGAAAAGCATGGCTATATCCTCGATGCTGCCCTGGCGAGTGAGTTGGCTGCACACCACTATGCTGTGCTGGGGATGGACCAGTACGCTGAGATCTACAGAAGGCGGGCGCAGGATCGGTATACTCGCTTTGGTGCTACCGGAAAAGCGCGGCAGCTCGCAGGCAGTACTGAGCCGGGTGATCGTTTGGGTGAGGGAACGGAACAGGCGGCTGCTTTGGATGTTTCTGATGTGCAGCCGAGCAGTGGATCCTACCTAACGGACAGTGAATCTCTTCCGCAAGAGTTCTCTCGCCTAGCGGATTTTCTTACGATCAGCAAAGCGCTGGACAGCTTGATAGCCCGGGACGGCGCAGAATCGGGTATCAGGAAGGTCCTGGAGATTACGGCGGCGAGCGCTGGCGCGCAGCGGGTGTATGTGCTTGCGGCTGATGGAGAGCAAGGAGTACTAGCATTTAGGGAAGCGGACGGATCCTGCGGTAGTGTATTGGACAGAGATAGTGAGCTGGACCACTCCGTGGCCAAGTCTGTTGTCGGTTATGTTGTGAACACGGGCAAAGCAGTGGTGGTGGACAACGCTGTTCAAAGCACGGTGTTTGGCAAAGATGAGTATATAGTAGAACACAGACCCCTTTCCATTCAGTGCGTTCCCATTTACCTCAAGGACGAGCTGGCCGGTGTAATGTACCTGGAGAACAATTTGACCGTCGGTGCCTTTTCAGCCGACAGGGTTGAAATCCTGCAGAAGCTGGGCGCCCTCGCCTTAAGTTCTATAGAATCCCATGGGGGGTCTCGCAGTGCTGCGGCTGAAGCGTCCCAACCGCAGGTGGCCGAGCTTGAGCTCCTCACCGATCGAGAACGCAGAATCCTCAGTTTGATGGCACTGGGACTCTCAAACCGGGAGATCGCGGAAAGGGTTTACCTATCTGAAGGGACAGTGAAGTGGCACACCAACAAGATCTTCAAGAAACTCGGTGTTCAAAGCCGCACCCAGGCGGTGATGAAGGCTCTGGAAGCGGGGTTGGATAGGGACAAAATCCGATAAATCATAGACATCCTGACAGCCAACGAAGTGGGCCTGAGCTGGGTTTTTTCCAAAGTATGGGGCAAAACAAACTTTCGTTGGCTTGTTTCATCTGGTATTTTGAGTTAAGATGAACTTAACTCAAAACTCAACTCGCTATCGTCGCGACCAATCACATCAACACAATAGGCAGTGGGGGATGCAGTAGACTGTATAGTCACGGCAAGGGGGACGCCTGTGATGTATTTGGGGAGCGTAAGGTTCTTCAAGCATCTAATCTATCTTACGATGCTCTCGTTGGTGTTGCTTGTGGGTTCCAAAGTTTACCATCTCGGAGTCCACCTGATCGCCGCGCCCACTACTGAGCAGAGCGCCTATGGCCAGTTGGCTGTTGCGTCCGCGGGGCTGGGGATGGCCGCCAGTGAGCGATTGCTGGACATGCCCCAGCCCCAAGTGGAGACTGCTGAGATGGGTGCCGGACCGGGGAGGAGCAACGCTGCTGCTCCTGTCGCTGAAACGGGAGTCGTGAAAGTTTTGGACGAGGATTCGCCAGCGTCCCTGGAGGTTGAACAGGAAGACGCCCCCCGGCCAGCGGTCGAGCTCTTGGAGTACCAGCAGGTATACCCAGACCTGTATGCAGCGCTGCCCACTCAGTTCCGGGTTGATGAAAAGGCGGTGTACCTCACCTTTGATGATGGTCCCTCCGAGCGGACCCTCGAGATTTTGGACATTCTTAAAGAACAAGACATCCCAGCAACGTTTTTCGTTGTAACAACGAACTGCGACCCTGCTATTTTGAAGCGCATAGTGGCAGAAGGCCACACCGTTGGTATTCATTCCCACAGCCACAACTATCGGCAGATCTATGCTTCCGTCGAAGCTTTCCTCGATGATTTCTACCAGGCTTATCAGACGATCTATGATGCTACTGCTGTTGCACCGAGGGTTCTCCGCTTTCCTGGAGGAAGCATCAATGCCTACAACATGGGCAACCATCAGCAGCTGATTGCTGAGATGCTGCGGCGTGGGTTTGTCTACTATGATTGGAATCTCACTCTTGAAGATTCAATCCAAAACCGCACGGCCGAGATGATGGTGGATGACATCAAGGCGGCGGTTAGAGGACAGAACCGCCTGATCTTGCTTGCCCATGACAGCCGCGACAAGTACGAGACTGTGAAGGCGCTGCCGGACATTATCGAGTTTCTGCAGGAAGAGGGCTATACGTTTGCAGCATTGGATCAAGAGGTTCAGCCCATTATGTTTGCCTATGCACGTTTCAGCAATTGATTTGATGTGCGTTAGGTGGGCACATTAAGGGGAATAAGAGGGGGCGGGTTCTGAACATGAAGATGATCGTGCCAAACGGCGTTCGGGTAATTGCAGGCAATTTCATGCAGGCACTACGGGAGGTGTTTTCACTCCCATCGAGGCGCCGTCCGTCGCAGCGCTCGAGAACGAAAGGCAGGATGGAGCTGAGACCGGAGATGCAGTCAGAACGGAAGCCAGAACGGATTCCGGAGCTGAAGTCCGAGCTGAAGCCAGATATGCGGACAGATATCAGGCCGGAGAAGAGGGCGATACCTACCAGTGTGATCTCTGAGGCTACCCTGATTCAAGGCAATCTTGTTGCCAACTCCAATCTTGTGGTTGCTGGTGAAGTACAAGGCGATGTGGAATGTACGCATGGAGTGGTGGCAAGTGGCCGGATATTTGGGGGAATCCAGTGCATGCAGGCGCAGCTCACTGGAGTGTATGTGGAAGGCAACATCCTAGTTGCCGGCAGCGTTGATATCCAGCCGGGAAGTATCGTATTTGGTGATGTAACGGCCAGAGCGGGTAGGATTGCCGGCAAGGTCAAGGGCAATGTCAAGGTTGAGGAGAGCCTAGAAATCGCTAAGGATGCGTTTATTGCAGGAGAGATCGTGGCCAACATGCTTAGTGTCGAAAAGGGAGCCATTATTCAAGGTCGCGTCAAGGTCAGAAGCGGTGATGCGGAATTTGATGCAATTGTTCATCCTAAGCGGGATCGAGATATGGTCCTCGGTGCGAGCCGAGAATCTGTTGGGTAATCGGGGGCGCTGAGCCCCTGAGATATATGTGGTTTGGGGGAAACAGGCGAAGCCTTGCCGGGTGTTTTGGATCTGAATCATGCGCCCGGGCAAGGCTTCTAACCTGGAAGGCTGGTTTGGTGGGCTGATCCTACTGAAACCGGAAAACAAGGGGAAAGATGAACGCCACAATTGCCAGCCAAACGGCGTAGATATTCAGGTAACGAGTTTGCCAAGCCTCGATTCGTTTGAAATCGATCTGAGCCAAGAAGTAGCGGACGTACAGAACTAGCAGGGCGACCAGATTGACCAGCAACAGCACGTTTTCGCCCAGCGCCGCGAGCTTGTTCGGAGTTATACCGTGTTCCGACAATCGGTGCAGGATGGCCCACAGGGCAGCGGTATCCACGATTACCGCTGCCGTGATCAGGGCGACGTTGAGATAGTCAAAAGTAGTCTGACTGTCATGCAAGTTCCGGGCGGAGATGGTGTACAACACCATGCCGAGGACCAACACCAGCATCAGGTCAAACCCAATCAGAAAATCGCGTTCGGCAAAGGGACTTCTCCCTGTGACCACCATTACGCCCAAGAACGCAGTGAGTGTGAGGAAGAACAGTGGGCTGAAGATCTTCGCCAGGATGGGGGCGAAGTTTTCCACAATGCTCTTTTTTGCCTCCACGAGGTACACTGTGAGGAGGGCCACCGCAGAGCCGCCGAAGACGAGGAGGTAGTTCTCCGCAAACCATTCCATGTCGATGGCGATAGACTGGAAGATCATCATCGTAAACATAGTTAGGACCATAAGTCCCAGCGTCAGCAAGCTGCCGTAGATGACGCTTTCTCCGGTGAAGCGCAAGAAATCCATGCGTGCCTCGGTGTGCCGCCAGTCCTTGCCCATATATGCTGTGCCTGTGACGAGCCAGAGCAGTATCGGCAGGTGGATCGCAGTGAGCGTCTCCGTGTGCTTTGGCCCGTAGGAAGGGTAGAGGTTCACAATTGCGCAGGCCGCCGCAAAAACAGCTCCCAGAGTCCACATCAGTTTCGCAGAGCCGCCCCGCTTCAGCACGAGCCACAGGGAGATAAAGGGCAAGACGTAGAAGCTGAGGTTCTTGACGTACGTAATGCTGCCCAGTTCCGCCCCAAAGAGGGTAGGGATCTTCGCGGCTGTTCCGGCAAGCAGTGCTAGGAAGATTACGAGGAAAACCTCGCGCCTGCTCCGAGCCTTTGCGGCTGGATCGAGATCGAGGAGGAGGTGCTTCCAGAAGCTATCCGTATTGACCTTAGAAAACTCTTCTGCGATGCGGCTGACGCTGCCGAGCCGCTTGACGCTGATAATAAAAGCTTCTTCTTCGCTCAGTCCGCTCTGCCGGAGATCGTCAATTTGATCTCGGAGATGGTTTTCCAGCTCGAGGATATCGGTTTCGGTCAATGCACCGCGGGCGCGAAAGTAATCACACCACGACTTGATATTCTGTTCCAGATCAAACATCGAAATCCAACCCTCCCTTAATGATCTTTCTTTTCCTCTGTTTTGCTCTTGATATCGCAGTATCTCGCCCTCTTCACCTCAAGCACTACCTCTAGGAAATGTCTTATCCTAACGTGCCGTAGGAATGTGAGTACGAC
>JAAYMI010000003.1 GCA_012521465.1 Bacillota bacterium
AGCTGATCCAGGTGATCTCGAAGTACATGGAGATTGACGAATCCGGCCTGGAAGTCAATCTGGACCAAAGTGACGACTCGGTGGCACTGGTGGCGAACATTCCCGTCAAGAATGTCAAGCGCCAGGCGCGGCAGAAGTAGTCCGCTCATCTATCATGAATACCGCTCCTCCTTAATATACTTGACTAGGAAGGAGTGATGCGGTATGGCGTGGCGGTTCCTCCGAAATGCTCTTTTTGCACTGATTATCTTTTTGGTGATCGGTCTCATCAGTCGGATTGACCTGCCTGTCACTCAGCCTGTCGAAGAATACCTGGCCTTTGTGATCATAACTGACCTCAGCCTGGAACCTGTGGCTGAGCAGTTGAACAGAGTGACTCAACTTGTGGGTAAGTGGGACCTGAGTACCTTAGTGCAGGGCCTGCCCAGGGTAGAAATCAGGCGGTGACCCAATGCGTGTCGGATCGTATCTGGGGATTCCTTTTCGGGTCAATCCCCTTTTCTTTGTGCTTTTGTTGGGTGCCGCAGCCGCAGGTCTTCTTCCTCAGGTGCTCCTTATATTTGCCATCGTCCTCTGGCATGAGACCGCACATCTTTTGGCGGCAAAGCTTCACCGTCTAGATGTAACCGAAGTGGAACTGCTTCCCTTCGGAGGTGTGGCGCGCTTTGAGGCGCTGCTCCAGACTGATCCTGGTTTAGAATGGAAAGTTGCAGTGGTGGGCCCCTTGAGCAACCTCCTTTTGATGGGCCTGCTTTTTGCATCCCGGCACTACTACGCCATCCCTCAGAACCTGTACGATTTCGCCATGCTGGCTAACGGCGGCATGTTCCTCTTTAACCTTCTGCCAGCACTTCCCCTTGACGGAGGCCGAATACTGCGGAGCATCCTTGTACATAGGCGTGGATTTCGCGAGGCCACCGAGCTGTCTGCTTTGGTCGCCCAGATCCTCGCGGCTGTGATGTGCTGCTGGGGGCTGTACACGCTTTACCTGGGCTACACGGGCGGAGCCGGTTTTTGCGTTTTGGGCGTGTTTGTCTTCTCCTCCGCCCTCGGCGAACGGAAGAACGCCGTGTACATTTTCATGCGCTACATGGCCCATAAAAGGAGCGAGATCCGGCTGAGGCGCGTCCTGCCAGTGCACCAACTTGTTGCCACCGCCGAGACTTCTATAGGTGAGGTGGTAAAAAGATTCCAGCCCCCTGCTTACCACATTATTTGGGTGATGGACCTTGAGGGAGAATTAGTGGGCATTGTTGGGGAACTGGAATTAATTAATGCACTGTTTGCTGAAGGTACACACATCAAAGTTGGGACTCTGGTGCGAAATAAGCTATAATGTCATGTGAAAGGATGTGCAAGGCGCGTGGATCGTAATTTATATAAACTGCTCTCCCGAGTAAACAAGCCCGCACGCTATACCAATAATGAACTGAATGCTGTGCACAAGGACTGGGAGAAAACTGCTGTTAAAATCGCTCTAGCCTTTCCAGATGTCTATGAGGTGGGCATGGGCCACTTGGGTTTCAAGATACTGTATGCAATCATCAATGGGAGGGAAGATGCCCTGGCGGAGCGTGTCTATGCTCCTTGGGTGGACATGGAGGCAGAGCTGCGCAAAGCTGGGCTCCCCTTAACGGCTTTGGAGTCCGGTAGGCCGCTTTCCGAGTTTGACCTCGTAGGTTTCACACTGCAGTACGAATTGAGTTATACCAATGTCATCAACATGCTTGATTTAGGCGGCATTCCCCGCTTCAGCTGGGAGCGTTCCGATGCCGATCCCTTGGTGATGGCCGGCGGCCCCTGTGCGTACAATGTGGAACCCCTTGCGGATTTCTTGGATTTCGTGGTGCTGGGGGAAGGAGAGGAAGTAATCCACGAGATTGTCGCTGCGGTACAGCAGGCGCGGGCCGAGGGCTTGTCCAGGCAGGATGTGCTGCTGCGGCTCAGTCGGATTCCTGGAGTGTACGTGCCCAGCTTCTATGAGGTGAAGTACGATGCAGAGGGTCGTTTCGCTGGGATTACGCCGTATGTGGAAGGAGTCCCAGCGAGGATTACGAAACGGGTGGTCAAGGACCTCTCTCAAGCCGAGTATCCCGAGGAGTTCGTTGTGCCCTACGTTGATGTGGTGCACGACCGGGTGATGGTGGAGGTCCTGCGGGGATGCACTAGGGGATGTCGTTTCTGCCAAGCAGGCATGATCTATCGGCCGGTGCGGGAGCGGAGCCCAGAGATTCTCAAAGACCAGGTCCGCAGGCTCGTGGAGGCTACCGGTTACGATGAGATTTCCCTAACGTCCCTCTCCAGCGGCGATTACACTTGTATTGAACCGCTAGTGAGCGAGCTGGTGGAAGAGTACAAGGACCGGGGAATTGCCGTTTCTCTACCCTCCTTAAGGTTGGACTCATTTGCCGTTGAGCTGGCCGAGGAAATTGAGAAGGCTCGGAAGACCGGCCTAACATTTGCTCCTGAGGCTGGCACCCAGCGCCTGCGGGATGTGATCAACAAGAACGTCACAGAGGAAAACCTCTTCTCGGTAGTAGAGGGGGCCTTTGCCGCAGGTTGGCACAGCATCAAGCTGTACTTCATGATCGGCCTGCCCACTGAGACCTTTGCGGACTTAGATGGAATCGTGGACTTGGCCCATGCCGTGCTGCGGATTGGCAGACAAAATCGTACAAGCGCCCGCCGGCCAGAAGTAACCATCAGCGTATCTTCCTTTGTGCCCAAGTCTCACACACCCTTCCAGTGGAATGGGCAGGACAGGAAGGAGCTCTTGCGGGGAAAGCAGGCCTATCTGCGGGAGAGACTGCGCCGGCCAGGAATCCGGTTTAACTATCACGATGTGGAAACCAGTTTCCTGGAGGCGGTCTTTGCCCGAGGTGACAGGCGATTGGCGCAGGTGCTGTCCCGTGCGGTCGACTTAGGGTGCCGGTTTGATGGCTGGGACGAGCTGTTCGATCGGGAAAAGTGGGAGCAGGCGTTTGCCGAGACCGGCATCGCCCCCCACATCTATGCCAACGGGGAACTTCCCCTTGATGCACCCCTGCCTTGGGATCACCTCAGCCCAGGTGTGAGCAAGCGCTTCCTCGTGAATGAGCGGCGCGCTGCCTACGGTGAACGTACAACGGCAGACTGCCGGTTTGCTCAGTGTACGGGATGCGCCGTCTGCTTTGAACTGCAGGTAGAAAACGACCTGGTGAGGAAGGAGGGGTTCCATGTCTAGTCTGATGCGCTTTCAGTATGTCATAGGCGGTGAACTCCGCTTCCTATCCCATCTTGACCTGGTCCGCACGTTTGAGCGTGCCCTGCGTCGGGCCCATATTCCCGTAGCCCTCACGGAAGGGTTTCACCCAAAGCCAAAGCTGAGTTTTGCTTGTCCATTGGCTGTGGGAATCACCAGCCAGGCGGAGTACGGGGATGTGGTGCTTGCTGATGGCCTGCATCCGCAGGAGTTTGCCTGCCGGCTGAACCAGGTGTTCCCTCAGGGGCTGCGGATTGTGCGGGCGGGTACCACTGCCGCGAAGATCCCAGCGCTGATGGCAGTCGTGAACGGAGCGGAATACAGCATTGAGCTGGTAGGGGATACTATACCGGCGGCAGTGGAGCACATCAAGGCCGCGAAAGAACTCCTTGTGGAGCGCACCACGAAGAACGGAACGCGACTTGTGGATCTCCGCCCGCTGATCTTTGCACTAGAAGCAGCAGAAGGCGAACTTGTTCTGCGCTGTGCGGTGGGTGCCGCAGGAAATCTGCGCCCGGACGAGCTGCTGCATCTTCTGGGAACCGAGCCCGGCGATGCGCTGGTGGAGCGCACGGGGTTGTTTATCCGGTCAGGGGACAGCTGGCTTGATCCGATGGACGGAATTGAGGTCACCTATGGAAACTAAGATCGTTATTTCGCAGCTGCTCAACCAGATTCAGGTAGGTTTGGTGGAAAACGGCCGCCTAGCCGAGTACTACATCCAGCGTGATGAAGAGCAGCGGGCTGTAGGCAATATCTACAAAGGCCGGGTAGAGAATGTTCTCCCCGGTATGAATGCGGCTTTTGTCGATCTGGGAGCAGGAAAGAACGGCTTTCTCCACGCAGACGATCTGCCCCAAGCTTCTCCTGGTCGCCCCATCGAGGAAGTGCTCCGCAAGGGACAGCCCCTCATGGTTCAGCTGGAAAAAGAACAGATCGGCAGTAAAGGCCCGCGTATGACCGGTAAGATCACTCTACCCGGGCGGTTTGTGGTCCTCATGCCTCGGGAGAATCACTTGGGTATCTCTCGGCAGATTACGAACCCAGAGGAGAGGGAGCGGCTGCGCGCAATCGCTGAGTCTATCAAACCACCAGAGATGGGCCTGATCGTGCGTACCGTGGCGGAAGGGTGTGATGCGGAGCTCCTCGTGGACGACATGCACTTCGTTCTGGAGGAATGGCAGCATCTGCAGGAGCTTTTTCAAAAGCTGCCAGCCCCGGCGCTGCTCTATCAGAATTCGCTGGTCTATCGCGTCTTGCGAGACCTCGTAACAGAAAACGTCTCCCAAATCATCGTGGATCGGCCGGAACTGTTTCGGACCGTGGCTGATGGCCTGGCCAGCCTGTCCAAGCAGCCCTCTGTCCAGGTGGAGCTTTATAAAGGTAGGGTAAACCTGTTTGACCATTTAGGCTTAACGAAGCAGCTTGAAAAAGCACAGAACAAAAGAGTTTGGCTGGACTGCGGCGGCTATCTGGTGATCGATGAAACGGAAGCTCTAGTGAGCATCGACGTTAACACTGGGAAGTACGTGGGTACAGGCGATCTCAACGAAACCTTCCTCAAGACTAACCTCCAGGCGGCGGAGGAAATCGCATGGCAGCTTAGGCTGCGCAACATCGGCGGCATCATCATCATTGATTTTATCGATATGGGTGACAGTGGCGCTCGCAGTCAAGTCTTGGCCCGTTTGGAAGAGGCCTTGGCCCGGGACAAGACCAAAACACATGTGCTCGGCTTTACGAATCTAGGCCTTGTGGAGATGACCAGAAAGAAGACGAAGCGGATCCTTTCGGAAGTGCTCCAGACGGCATGTCCGCTCTGTGAAGGGACCGGTAAGGTGCAGTCGGAAGAAACCGTGGCGGCGCGGATTGTGAGTCAGATCTTCTCTTTGGCATCGGAGCCCGATGTGGAAGCGATTCTCGTGAAGTGCGACCCGGCGATTGCTGCCCACCTGATAGGTCCTTCCGCCTCGAACCTCGAGAGTCTGGAGATAGCTGTGGGAAAGCAGGTTTTTGTGCGGGGCATGCCTCACATGCAGTGGGAGGACTTTCAGGTCATCTCAGGCAGTGCTGAGCGGATTGCGGCTCAGGCCCACCCAGTCGCAGTGGGTGATCGGATTGCCGCCAAGATTGAACACGTGCATGCCAGCAACCCCAGCAGCGGTATTGCCCGCGTGGATGGATTTGTGATTGACTGCCACCACGGTGCCCAGTACGTGGGGAAAATGGTGACTCTAGAGATTGTAGATGTGTTCAAGACCTACGCATCTGCACGCGTAATAAAAGTTTGACAGGTCCTAGGCGTGATGCTAGAATTAGTGATGTAGGTTCGCGCCCTTGGCGCGCACCGAAACCGCTCAAGCCGGGTTTCCCGCGTGGACAGGTGGTTGGTTCACACCTGAAACGGGCAGGAACTGCCTGTACCTGGGGTTGGCGAGTCTGGATAAGGAGGTGGACCAAGTGTACGCAGTTGTGGAAACAGGCGGCAAGCAGTATCGCGTTGCTGAAGGTGATACCCTGTTTGTGGAGAAGCTTTCCGTTGAGGAAGGTCAAGAAGTCGTATTGGACCGAGTTCTGCTGGTGAGCAAAGACGGCGAGACCAAAGTAGGTGCCCCTTATGTGCAGGGTGCCAAGGTAGTGGCTAAGGCCGTTAAGCAGGGCAAAGGCCGCAAGATCATTGTCTTTAAGTATAAGGCCAAGAAGAACTATCGCAGAAAGAGCGGTCATCGGCAGCCCTATACCAAACTGGAAATCAAGTCCATTCAGGCTTAAGCAGCTATGACCACTGTGGAGTTTTACATGTCGGAGCAGGGTATCCGTGGTTTCGAGATCAGGGACCACACTGGTTACGCAGACCACGGACAGGACATTGTTTGTGCAGCTATTTCTGCTCTTAGTCAAACTGCAGTCATGGGGCTGCAGGATGTGGTGGGCGTGGATTGCAGTGTTGAAATCCGAGATGCTTTCCTGGCATGTCACCTTCCTAAAGCGATAGCTCCTGAAAGCTGGGAGCGCAGTCAAATCGTGCTGCGAACTCTGCTTGTGGGGCTCACTGCAATTCAAGCCGAGTATCCAAATTACCTTAAGATTAGGGAGGTGCAGTAACGGTGCGCATGAATCTACAGCTGTTTGCCTCGAAAAAGGGTGTAGGCAGCACCAAGAACGGTCGGGATTCGATTGCCAAGCGGCTTGGTGTCAAGCGCCACGACGGCCAATATGTTACAGCCGGCAGTATTTTGGTGAGACAGCGCGGCACAAGAATTAAGCCAGGCGCCAACGTAGGTATTGGCAGTGACGATACCCTGTTTGCTCTCACTGACGGCTACGTTGCATTCCAGCGTAAGGGTAAGTTTGATAAACAGGTAAGCGTTTTGAAAGAAGTAACCGCTTAGTTTGCTCAGAAAAATCCCTTTTGTGCTTTAGTGCAAAAGGGATTTTTGTCCAGAAGAGGGGTTATGCCGTGTTTATCGATCAGGCTAGGATATATGTGAAATCTGGGGACGGCGGCGACGGCGTCGTGCGCTTCCGCCGGGAGAAATACATTCCTGCGGGCGGGCCGGCAGGTGGAGACGGCGGCAATGGCGGGAGCATCTACTTTGTGGCGGACGAAGGCCTTTCTACCCTGTTGGATTTCCGCTACCGGCGCAGGTTTATCGCGCCGAACGGTGAACCAGGACAGAGTAAGAACATGGCTGGAAAAAACGCGCCAGACCTGGAAATTGCCGTTCCTCCAGGCACGCAGATCAAGGATGCAGAGACAGGTCAAGTCTTGGTGGACATGGTTTACCCCGGCCAGCGCGTGCTGTTCCTGCCAGGAGGACGGGGCGGCCGCGGGAACGCCCGCTTTGCGACACCGACGAGGCAGGCACCGGGTTTCGCAGAGCGAGGAGAACCAGGCAGAGGCATGTGGGTTGATCTAGAACTAAAACTGATTGCCGATGCCGGTCTGGTGGGCTGCCCCAATGCTGGGAAGTCAACCCTGTTGTCTGTAGTCTCCGCCGCGAAACCGAAGGTGGCGAATTATCCCTTTACTACCCTGACACCGATGCTGGGTGTGGTATCTTTGGGGGAAGGCAGTACCTTTGTTCTTGCTGATATTCCTGGGCTGATTGAAGGGGCCCATGCAGGCGTCGGACTTGGCACTGATTTTCTCCGGCATATTGAACGCACACGCCTGCTAGTTCACGTTGTGGACGCGGCCGGAGTTGATGGACGAGATCCGGTAGAGGATTACCGTACAATTAATCAGGAGCTGGAGCTTTACAGTGGTGAACTGGCGCGGCGTCCTCAAGTTGTGGTGGCCAATAAGTGCGATCTGCCGGATGCAGCACGCCATCTGCCCCGCCTAGCAGAAGCGGCAGCCAAGGATGGGCGGGAGTTCGTTGTTATCTCGGCCGCCGCGAATCAGGGAGTTGCGGAGCTCGTGCAGCGCATCGGCCAGTTGATCGAGGAACTCCGAGCACGGGATCCTCGTCCCGCACCGCCGTCGGACGAGGCTGTGGTATTGCGTCCCCAAGAGCGGCAAGCTCCGGTGGATCAGTTCCGAATAGTGAAAGAAGACGATATTTGGGTGGTGGAAGGCGAGGGCTTGGAGCGGCTCATGCGCCGCCTGGACCTAGAAAACGAGGAAGCAGTGCGCTATCTGCAGAATCTATTTGAGAAAATTGGAATCTATCGGGCCTTGGCTGACCTGAATGTTCCAGAAGGTGCTACCGTCAGAGTTGGTGAATTAGAATTCGAATATATGGAATGAGGTACAAAGCATGCTGAACAGCAAGCAGAGAGCGTACCTGCGCTCTTTAGGTAATGAACTGGAGCCCATATTCCAAATCGGTAAAGGTGGCCTGTCGGAGGAGCTGCTGGACCAGCTTGATGCGGTTCTGGAGGCGCGTGAACTGATCAAAGTGCGTGTGCTCAAGAATTGTCTCGAGGATGAAGAGGCTTTAGCCGAAGAGATCAGTGAGGCATTAGACTGCGACGTGGTGCAGCGCATTGGACGAGTGCTGCTTTTGTATCGCCAGTCTCTCAAGGATCCTCAGATTATCCTGCCGTAGGGGGTGGCTTGCGGCGTGACCCAGGTCATTCGCAAACTTGGAATTATGGGCGGCACGTTTGACCCTGTGCACTACGGTCATCTTGTAGCGGCTGAAGGGGCGAGGCGTGAATTTGGCCTCGATCGGGTGATATTTCTCCCATCGGGTACGCCGCCCCATAAGGATCCTCGGGAGGTCACTAGTGCAGAACACCGCTACATGATGACCGTTCTGGCTACATTGAGCAACCCGTACTTCGACGTATCCCGGGTAGACATTGACCGCGAGGGTGTGACGTATACGGTTGACAGTCTCAGAATCCTGCATGAGCAGTACGGCGATTCCACCGAGTTGTACTTCATCACTGGTGCTGATGCTATCTTGGAGATTGTCAGCTGGAAACAGCCTGACAAACTGCTAGAACTGGCTCAGTTCATCGGAGCTACACGGCCAGGGTTTTCCTTGGATAGGGTACCCAAGCCTATGCAGGAGTGGCTGAACAAGTACCCTCAGCGCGTGCACTTCATTCGGGTACCTGCACTAGCCATATCGTCTACTGATATTCGGGAACGGGTCAAAGCAGGGGATTCCATCCGCTATCTTGTACCTGAACCGGTTGAACACTATATTCGCCGTCACAATCTATACAGACAATCCATCTAGGAGCTGGGAGGAGGTGTCAGCGTGCTTTCACCAGAAGAAATTGCACAGCGCAAGGCAGAACTAGAGGCCAGGCGGGCGCTGAAGCGCAAGTATCGGCGCAGGCAGATCATATCTTACACAATTGCAGTCATTCTGGGACTGATTTTGATGGTGATTGTGGCTCATTACAGCTACAGGCAGTCAGTCCGGGTCGAGTCGGCAGGACAGGCGAGTGCTGATAGCCGCAGACTTAATATTCTTGTCCTAGGTACGGATAACCTGGGTGGATCAGGTTCCCGGGCTGATACGATCCTGCTGGCATCAATTGATTCACGCACTGGTGACGTGGCCTTTCTAGCCATTCCTCGTGACACTCGTGTTTGGCTACAGAGTCAGAATCGTTGGGATCGAGTGAACGCAGCCTATGCATACGGCGGCCCTGAGCTCGTGATGGATGCCGTCTCCCATCTGCTTAATGTTCCAGTCCCATATTATGTGCAGACCGATTTTGAAGGATTCAGCAAGATTGTGGACATTCTGGGCGGCATTGAGCTGACGATTGAGAAAGAGATGGTTTACGAAGACAAGGCCCAGAATCTTTATATCCACCTGACTCCAGGCACGCAGATCCTTGATGGTGACAAGGCTTTGCAGTATGTGCGCTACCGGGATCGTCTCGGTGATATAGCCTTGGTTGACCCGTTTAAGGGAGAGTACGATGGGCGTGTGGAGCGGCAGCGGAAGTTTATTACCGCCGTGGCCGAAAAGGTGTTTAGTCCAGCGGTAATCACCAAGCTTCCCCAGCTCATCAGTCAAAGTCTCCAGATAGTAAAGACAAACCTGCCTTGGAATGTGACCCTGAGTCTGGCTGTAAACAGCGGCAAGTTTTCTCCTGAGCGGATCACAACGGCAGTCTTGCCAGGCAACAGCCAAGTGTTAAACGGTGCATGGTATTGGATCGTGAATGAGCAGAAAGCGGCCCAGCTTGTTGACACCTTGATCTGGGGAAAACCAGAACCTCTTAAGCTCACTGTCCTCAATGGCAACGGTCAGAGCGGCATAGCCCAGCAGGTGGCAAACATGCTTCGTGAGGAGGGTTATGAGGTGGTGTCGCTGGGTAATGCTCAGCATTTCGATTTTCGCGAGACACAGATTGTCGTCTCAGAAAAGGACCGCCACCGTGTCGATGAATTGGCCGCTCTTCTGGACGCTGCCATATTGGTGCAGACAGGTGATGGACAAGAAGCGGGCACTGCCACTGTGATCGTTGGCGGTAATTTCAAGTCTCGGAGGGGTGTGGGGATTTGACCATAGCCAGTACCCAGGATATTGCCATTGCAGCTGCCCGAGCAGCACAGGATAAGAAAGCCAACGATGTCTTGATCCTCGACGTGTCGTCGTTGATGGCCGAAGCGAATTTCTTCGTGATCTGCAGTGCAGAAACGCAGGTGCAGATTCGCACAATTGTGCAAGAAATCATCGACCAGCTGGAAGGCGCAGGAATCCACCTTCGCCGTCACGAGGGGCGGGGAGGAAACAGCTGGGTTCTGCTCGATTACGGTGGAGTTGTGGTGCATGTTTTTGAGGAACCAGATCGAGCCTACTACAACCTGGAAAAACTCTGGGCAGATGCCAAGCGGATTCCGATACCATGAGTGCAGCCTATACCCACCTGGCCCAGTTTTATGACGCTTTGATGGATGAGGACTATGACGGTTGGGCAGAGTACCTCCTCAGCCTTGCTGTTCGTCAAGGTCTCCAACCCCGGAGAATCTTGGAACTAGGGTGTGGCACCGGCAGCATCACCGCTGCTCTAGCAGAGCGCGGCTTGGAGGTGCTGGGGGTTGACATTTCTCCAGCCATGATCAGCCATGCGCGCGAGAAGGCCGCTAGATATGGCTATCCTGTGGAGTTTGCTGTTCAAGATATAAGGGAACTGAACCTACCGGGACAGCGCTGGGAGATCGCGGTCGCCGCGTGCGATACGCTGAATTACCTCGTCACTGCCGAAGACTTTCGCCGGGCAGCGGCGGCAGTCTGCCGCCACCTTGAAGAAGGTGGCTTGTTCCTTTTTGACCTCAATTCTGAGATCAAGCTCAGGGAAGTGTACGGAAGCAACTCATATGCTGACCTACAGGAGGATTTCGCCTATTTCTGGGACAACCACTTTGATGATCAAGAGCAGGTCTGCACAATGGACTTAACTTTTTTCATTTCCGGCCCTGGAGGTACCTACAGGCGTGTTAGGGAGCGCCACGTACAGAAGCTTTGGCTGCCGAATCAAGTGGAGTCATTTTTGGCCGAAGCCGGTTTTGAAATGCTGGGATGCTACGGGTTTTTGACGACAGACCCACCCACCAAGGATGCCCAGCGCTGGCAGTTTGCCGCAAGAAAAGCACTTCGCTGATGAAGTGCTCAGACTGTCGAAAAAGTCCCAGTTTAGGCCTCTAGAGCCTAGCTGGGACGTTTGTTTTTTGGTAGAATATGGTTGGGTGATGCTCATGCTAGAACGACCGGAAGATCTGCGGCGAAACATGCAGG
>JAAYMI010000049.1 GCA_012521465.1 Bacillota bacterium
CGGCTGCCAGCTGCCGGTACCGATGATGAACATCCTCAACGGCGGCGCCCATGCCGATAACAACGTGGACATCCAGGAATTTATGATCATGCCGGTAGGCGCTAAGTCGTTCCGGGAAGCCCTCCGCATGGGTGCAGAAGTGTTCCACAACCTCAAGAAAGTGCTGGCCAGCAAAGGGCTCAACACCGCAGTGGGCGATGAAGGCGGTTTCGCCCCCAACCTGGGCTCCAACGAAGAGGCAATCCAGGTCATCATGGAAGCCATTGAGCAGGCCGGCTACAAGCCTGGCGAAGACGTGTGCCTCGCCCTTGATGTAGCTTCCACCGAGCTTTTCAAAGATGGCAAATACCATCTGGAAGGCGAAGGTAAGGTTCTGGATACAGACGGCATGATCGCTTTCTACAAGGATCTGGTGGATAAATATCCCATCATTTCCATTGAAGATGCCCTCAGCGAAGATGAGTGGGAGGCATGGAAGAAGCTCACTGATGCCATCGGCGATCGAGTACAGCTTGTCGGTGATGACTTGTTCGTCACCAACACAGAGCGTCTCAGTCGGGGAATCGCCAGCAGCGTAGCCAATTCCATTCTGATTAAGGTGAACCAGATCGGTACTCTTACCGAGACTTTGAATGCTATCGAAATGGCCAAGCGGGCTGGCTATACTGCTGTGATTTCGCACCGCTCTGGAGAGACTGAGGATACAACCATTGCTGACCTGGTGGTTGCAGTGAACGCCGGCCAGATTAAGACCGGCGCACCCAGCCGTACAGACCGGGTAGCCAAGTACAACCAGCTGCTCCGCATCGAAGAGGAACTGGACGAGAGCGCGGTCTATCCGGGCATTAAGACTTTCTACAACCTCAAGCGGTAAGCCGTAAGCGGTAAACTCTGGGCCCCGAGCTCGGGGCCCAATTTGCAGCTTGCCTCCAGTCCTATCCATATGATAAAATACCTTAGTGTGGTGACAACAACTAACCGGCAGGGAGGTGTCTTCAGGCATGGGTACCTTTCTTATGATTATCCAATTCCTTGTTTCCATCAGCTTGATCGTGGTAGTAGTTCTCCAGGAAAGCAAGGGTGAAGGATTGGGCTCCGTCGGTGGAGGGAGTTCCCTGTTCTTCAGCAAACGCAAAGGTATGGAGCAGTTACTTGAGACTGCCACCACCTATCTTGCCGTGGGATTCTTGGTCCTGTCGGTAGTTCTGTCCGTGTGGTTCTAAATGAATTAGGTTCAGCATCCCCTGTCTTCGGACAGGGTTTTTTTATACAAAAAAGCCGGGAACCATAGAGCCGAAGCTCAGGTTCCCGGTATGTTTATCTTGCTTCGTTTGGGATGATGGTGGAGGTGAGCGGAGTTGCACCGCTGTCCGCGAATGGGCCAACACCAGCTTCTCCGAGCGCAGCTGCAGTCCTATTCTCGCCTGCCCAACCGCTCCGCAGCCCGCTGTTGGGTGGGCCAGCCTGTGAAATTTCCCCTAGGCGGTCCAGGCAAGCCGCCTACGGTAGCCTGTATTATGACACCGATTTAGTCCGAACAGGCATCGAACTAAGCGGCGTTAGCCGAACTTAAGCAGCTAAAGCGTAATTGTTGTTTGCAGTTACTTTAGATCCCAGGTTTTACGAGGGACTGGGGACCTCGGCTCGCTGCTGATGCACTCCCGATCCACGTCGAAACTAATTCACCCCCATGGTCGCATTTACAGGATATCACAGAGCTGGTGTGCCGTCAAGACTCCCGTCCTGCCGCCTGCCGGGCTCGCCGCTCGGCATCGCGCCTTGCGATGGCATCTCGCTTATCGTAGAGTTTCTTACCCTTGGCCAAAGCCAGCTCCACCTTGCACTTGCCGTTCTTGAAGTAAAGCTTGGTGGGGACGAGGGTATAGCCTTCCTCCCGGGTCTTGCCGATCAGGCGGCGGATCTCCCGTTTGTGGAGGAGCAGCTTGCGGACGCGCAGTGGATCGTGATTAAAGCGGTTACCCTGCTCGTACGGACTGATATGCACCCCGTGCAGGAATACCTCACCGTTTTCCACCTTGGCATAGCTGTCCCGCAGATTTACCCGGCCCAGCCGGAGCGATTTGACCTCCGTTCCCTGGAGAGCAATCCCCGCTTCGATGGTTTCTTCAATATGGTAATCATGGCGGGCCTTGCGGTTTTCCGCGATCCGTTGGTAGTTATCTGCCACAGCCATCCCTCCCGTTAAAGTATACCAGACCGCATCATTGCACTCAATAGCCTGGTGTGGAATGGGGATTGCCGGTGAGCTCATAGTCCAGGTGATCGGTGATCTGGACTATCTGGTATTGCCCCAGCTGGTGCTCTTCTTCGCTCCCAAAGTGGACTTCCAAGGTGTAGAGCCCGAAATGAAAGATACCCGGAATCGGAGGAAACTCTCCAGGCTGCCAAGTCTGGGGAGGCCACAGCAGAGCTTTTTGAGGCTCTTCCACCACCTTAATCTTGGTGGAAAGGTTTGCATAGTAGCTGAAGCCATCGTGGTCGTGGAGAAAGTCGGTGATCACTTCCCCCTGCGGGGAAAGGAGCCTCGCGTGCCGAATGTAGACGGGCTCCGAAGAGCCGTTCGCGAACCCACAGATGCCCATAAGGCGCTGGTCCTCGCTGTAATAGATATGAAAATCAACCAGGAAGTACTCCGGCCACAGGCCGGTGTCGTACTTGAGTATGGGACTGTTATACCCTGGCTCCAAAGTTACGTCCAGGGTGAGGGGATGATAGCCACCGGCGAAAACCGTCATGTTGTACCGCCCGGGGTGGAGGTCGAACAGCTCAATCAGCCCAGAGTTGTCAGCTTGGCCTACTCGGCCTGCCACATGGACGACCGCGTATGGCAGGGGATCGCCAAACACATTGCGCACATAGGTCTGAAGGTGCGCAGGATTAGCTGGGCGGGAAAGGGCCGCGACGGCTTCCCTTCCGCCCCAAATCTGAAGCTCACTGCGAATAATAGTAATAGCTAGAAGGGCAGCCACGGCGGTTCCATAGACAACTACCACCAGCATTACGGTGTACACAATCCGTTCCCAAGAACGTTTGCCCACTGCTAGTTTCCTCCTTTGGATGCAGGATTACCCTCCAGAGACAGCGAAACTGTGCAAGTGATACTTTCGGGAGGAGAAGGCATGAAAAAACCTGCACTAATACTCTTATTCTTCATTGTATTTGCCGCCTGGCTGGGGGCGGCATCAATTCAGGCAAACCTTGGTCTCTACTTTGGCCAGCAGGAAGCTAAGCTGAGTCAACCGGTGAGCATTGTCAACGGCAGCATTCTCGTACCTCTGCAGTTAGTGACAGATTATCTTGGCGGGCGTGTGACTTGGTCAGTGAAGGGAGAGAAGGTGGAGCTTGAGTTCCCCAACCTAACCATTACTATGCACGTGGGGCAGGAAAGTGCACTGGTAAACAGCACCTCCTACCGCCTAGATGTGCCCGTAGAGTTCAGCCAGGGCGATCTGATGGTACCGCTGCGCTTCATCGTGGATCATTTGGGCCTCAGCCTCGGGTTTGACGAGAAAACCGGTGCGCTGGTTGTGCACGGTGGTTTTCTCGATGGAGCGGGGACGTCGGTGCCCGCAACAAGCGTGCACGCTCCTCAGCCTGAACCCGATCTGAAGGATATTATATACATAGGTGGGCCCCGCTCTCGCGTGTTTGTGGACGTGGCCAAGTACAGTGGTTACCAGACCATGCTGCTGACCAACCCCGACCGGTTGGTGCTTGACCTGTTTGGTGTATCCGGTGATGCCCTACCCGACCGGGTCGTCAACGGGCTGATCGTTCAGCGGATCCGCTCAAGTTTGTTTGACGGCAATACGGTCCGCATCGTGTTCGACCTCAATGCCGCCACGGGGTACAAGATCAGTCCCTGGCCAGAAGGGGGCCTCGAGGTAGAGTTTAACCACCAGCTCATGGATATCGGTTTCGAGCGGAGGGACGATGGCCCTACGCTGCTGCTGGAGGTCACAGACCGCCCCCACATCGAAGTGATTAATCTTGTAGATCCAGTACGACTCGTACTCGATCTCCACGACACCACCCTGATCGGGAGTGCAGTGGAGTTTGCTGTGGACGATCCCGCGGTGCGCCGGGTGCGCGTCAGCCAGAATAATCCGGCTGTGGCCCGCATAGTACTGGAGCTGAACGCGCCCGTTACCCTCTGGGACGTGACTGGCGGTGATGGGCGGTATACCCTCACCCTGTTCGAGGGGACAGCCGCCGAGGCTCAAGCCAAACGGGAAGCCTTGGCTCGAGAAGCCCTAGAGCGGGAGGAACGCCTGCGGGCTGAAGCATTGAAGCAGGCTGCGGCTGCTGCTGCGTCCGCCGAAGCTCTTCCCGATGTGGAGCGGGATGGGCCGGTCGCGGGTAGAGTGATAATGATCGATCCCGGCCACGGCGGCTCCGACCCAGGTGCGATTGGACCGTATGGCACCTTTGAAAAGGAAGTAAACCTAGCGATAGCACTGCTCTTAGGGGCTCTATTAGAAGAAGCGGGAGCAGTAGTTCACTACACTAGAACAGATGATGTGTATGTCTCCATCTTTCAGCGACCGCTGATGGCTCAGGAAGCGGGAGCCGAGATCTTTGTGTCTGTGCACGCCAATGCCTACCTCGATGAACACATTGCTCGTGGGACGGAAACACTCTACAACCCCAACAATGAGCAGAACAAGATTCTCGCCGAGTGCCTCCAGGCAGGAATTGTGCAGGAACTGCAGCTCTACGATCGGGGACTGAGGAAGCGCACAGACCTGGCCGTTTTGAACGGATCAAAGATCCCAGCTGCCTTGGTGGAGGTGGCATTCCTAAACCATCCAGATGAGGAGGTCTTGCTGAGAGCACCAGGCTTTCAGGCCGCGGCAGCCAAGGGTCTTTACAATGGGATTGCCCGTTATTTCGCTGAACACTTCCCCAAGGAGGAGTAAGCATGGGGCGGGAACAGCGCATCGCAGTGATCATCGCGGTTCTAGCGGTAGTTCTGGGCATACGGATGGCTGTGCGGGAGAAGGCGGAGCCCGTTGTGGCGCCCTTTCCCGGCCCTGCCTATGCAGTGTATTTTGCCAGTGCCTCGGAAACCGTGCTTGAGCCGGAAATTCACTTCGGACAGCCATCCCTTCAGACACTGATTGAGCTGCTGGAGAACGGCCCGAGTATGCCTGGGCTGCTGCCGGTCCTGCCAAACGGAACCAAGGTGCTGGGATATGAGCAGACCGGCAGTGTGCTGCACATCAATTTCAGCCGCGAGCTGATCAGCGCCCACCCCGGGGGTACCGCTGGTGAGCTGGTTACTGTCTACGGTATTGTCAACACGCTGGTGAATGCGGCTGGGGTGGCGCAAGTCCAGATTTGGGTGGAAGGACGGCCTGTGGAAACCATCGCCGGCCACGTGTATACCTGGGAACCCCTTTGTCCAGATTACACTTTGACCGGCGCTTGTCTAATCTAGTAGTATGTTTTGGGGGAAATGGAGATGGCATTGGGGATTTTCGATTCAGGCGTGGGCGGCTTAACGGTGTGGCGGGCCCTGCGGCCAATCATGACAGAACACACCATTTACTTCGGCGACACAGTGCATATACCCTATGGTGAAAAGACGCAGGAGCAGCTCGTTGGTTATTTCCAGAGAGCCCTGGCCTTTTTTGTGCAGCGCCAGGCGAGCGCGGTGGTGGTGGCCTGCAATACGGCCAGTGCCGTAGCGCTGCCCCGGGTCAAGGAGCCTCCCGTGCCGCTGTTCAGTATGATAGATGCCGCGGTGCGGCAGGCTCTCGCAGTGACTAAAGGCCGGGTAGGAGTCTTGGCCACCAGAGCCACGACGGAAAGCGGAGTGTATCCAAAGGCCTTTCAGGCTGCCGATCCAGGCGTGGAGGTGGTGAGCCAAGCATGTCCCAAGCTCGCCCCCTTGATTGAGGCAGGGTTTCGGAGGGGGGAGATGGTTGAAAGCGCGATTGCGGAATACGTGACGCCCTTGCTTCAAGCGCAAGTTGACACTATAGTCCTGGGCTGCACACATTATCCCTTTGTTCTGCCTGAGATCCGCAGGCAGGTCGGACCTGAGATTCATATCTTGGATCCGGCAGAGGAGATCCGGGCCGAGGTGGCCGAGTTTTTGAGGGACAGGAAGCCAGAGTGCCAGCCCGGTGAGTGCCGGACTGAGTTCTGGGTGAGCGGTGACCCGTGGCAGTTCAGGGATGCAGTAAAGGTCTTGATGGGGCTGGAGATTCCTGCTGTACAGCGCTACCATGTGTCTGGAGATGTTATGTGAATGAAAGCTGAAATTCGCGAGGAGTGGCAGGGTAAGTCTGCGGCCGTGATTGGGCTGGGGGTCAGTAATGTCCCCTTAATTCGTTTCTTGCGGAGGTTCGGCGTCCAGATTTCTGCAAGGGATAAGGCGCCCCTGGAGACGCTCGGCGATCGCGCCGCCGAGCTTGCTGACCTTGGGGTTGAGCTGGTGTTGGGAAATGGTTATCTGGAGGGACTGGAGAACTATGATTTGCTCTTTCTCAGTCCCGGCATACCCAAGGATCTCCCTGAGCTAACAGCCGTCCAGGGCAAAGTGGGTTTTTCCAGCGAGATCGAACTGGTGCTGCGCTACTGCGCTGCGCCGGTCTTCGGCATAACAGGCAGCAGCGGCAAAACCACGACTGTATCCCTCCTGGGCGAGATGTTTCGGACGAGCGGATTTCCCACCTTTGTGGGGGGGAATATTGGGACTCCGCTCATTGAACAGATTCTAGAGATTCCCCCCGATGCCCGGGTGGTCTTAGAGCTGTCAAGTTTCCAGCTGGAAGGGCTCACTCGCAGTCCGCAGTATGCCCTTGTGACTAACATCAGTGAAAATCATCTCGATGTTCACCACACGATGGCTAGCTATATAGCCGCCAAGACCAATATCTATAGGTTCCAGGAGGCCGCCGATTGGGCAGTCTTTAACTGGGACGATCCCGTTACAGCTCGGATGGCAGCCGCCTCCCGCAGTCAGGTGTACTATTTCAGCAGCCAGAGTCAAGTAGACCGCGGCGCGTACCTGCAGGGAAACCGCCTGGTCTGGCGGGATGGACACAGCGACAGGGTGTTTGCCGACACTCAGCAGATCAAGCTTCCCGGGAGGCACAATGTGGAAAACATTCTCGCAGCAGCGGCCCTAGCCCATCTCGGTGGAGCTCCATGGGAAGCAGTGGCTGAAGTATGCCGCTCGTTTCGCGGAGTGGAGCACCGCTTGGAGTTAGTGGGCGAGAGGGATGGTGTGCGCTACTACAACGACTCCATCGCCACCACCCCTGCCCGGGCCACCGCAGGCTTGAGGACTTTTGCCGAACCGGTTATCCTATTAGCGGGGGGCTACGACAAGAAGCTCTCATTCTCCCAATTGGCCAGGGAGATCCACGCCCGGGCCAAGGCGATAGTATTGTTTGGCGAGACAGCACCGCAGATTGAGGCGGCTGTCCTAGAGGTTGGGGATTTCCCCGTGTATCGGGCGGCGGACATGGCCGAGGCAGTTGCCATCAGCCGCGCCGTAGCAGTTCCTGGCGATGTGGTGCTGCTGTCGCCGGGCTGCGCCAGCTTCGGAATGTACCGCAATTTCGCGGAGAGAGGTACCCATTTCCGCCAGCTGGTGCAGGAGTTTCTCAAGGAGGACTAAACTATGTATGCTTTGACTGCGCCCCTGCAGGATATAGGTTTCCTCCGAGCGGGGGATAGGGTGGAGCTTTCGGGAATCATCTACACTGCGCGCGATGCTGCCCATCAGCGGCTGATCAAACTCATTGATGAAGGGAGAAAACTGCCCTTTGACCTAAATAGGGCAGTGATCTACTACGTAGGACCCTGCCCGGCACCGCCTGGTGAGATTATTGGTTCAGCTGGGCCTACAACCGCCACCCGCATGGATGACCTTACCATTCCGCTGTTGGAACATGGGCTGAAAGGAATGATTGGCAAAGGCAACCGCAGCAGTGCGGTGGAGGCTGCCATTTCCCGCCACGGCGCTGTGTACTTCGCGGCGGTGGGGGGAGCCGGAGCCTTAATCGCACAGTGCATTAAGGAAGTGGAGGTGGTCGCTTATTCCGATTTGGGGCCTGAGGCTGTGCACCGTATGGTGGTGGACAGACTGCCATTGATTGTGGCCATCGACAGCCACGGCGGCAATATTTTCAGAACTGGAGTGGCACAATATCGCGACCCCAGCCTTGAGGAGGCGTTGAAATGATTACTGTACGCAGGGATGGACGGACGCCCACGCAGATCCGGCCTGTGAAAATCACGCGGGGCTTCATTCCCCATGCGGAAGGATCGGTCTTGATTGAGATGGGAAACACGAAGGTGATCTGCACAGCATCCATCGAAGACAAGGTTCCGCCCTTTCTGCGGGGACAGGGCAGCGGCTGGATTACAGCTGAATATGCCATGATTCCTCGCGCCACGGAGGTGCGGAACGTGCGGGAGTCCTCCAAAGGAAGACTGGGAGGAAGAACCCATGAAATCCAGCGGTTGATCGGCCGGGCCCTGCGCTCTGTGGTCGACCTCAAGGTGCTGGGAGAGCGGACCATCTGGATCGACTGCGATGTGATTACTGCCGATGGCGGCACCAGAACAGCGTCGATTACAGGCGCTTTTGTGGCTCTGATGGATGCCTTACGCAAGTTGCAAGAACAGACCAATGCTAGCTCCACAGGGATCAACGATTACCTGGCAGCGGTGAGTGTTGGAGTTGTGGACGGAGTCCCAATGCTGGACTTGGATTACAGCGAGGATTCGACTGCGCAGGTGGATTTCAACGTTGTCATGACTGGCAGCGGTAAGATCGTTGAGGTTCAAGGGACCGGCGAGCAGAGCCCCTTTTCCCGGGAAGAGCTCCTTGCTCTCCTAGATCTGGCAGAAGGCGGCATCCAAGAGCTCATCTCCATCCAGCGCCAGTTGTTTGCCGCAGACTTAGCCGCGAAGTTTGGAGGCCATTGAAATGCCAGGGACTAGGCGCCTGCTGGTGGTGGCATCCCGCAACCCCCATAAGGTAGAGGAGATCCGCGCCATTCTGGAAGGACTGCCATTTCAGGTGGCATCCGTCACTGAACTCGGCGAGTTTCCCGAGGTGGTGGAGGATGGCAAGTCTTTCGCGGAGAATGCCCGCAAGAAGGCAGTTCAAACCATGACTTGGGTCAGAGAACTAGTGGTGGCAGATGATTCTGGGCTGGAAGTAGATGCGCTCGATGGAGCCCCAGGCGTCCATTCGGCGCGGTTTGCGGCGGAGCCCGGCATGCCCAGCAGCGATGCAGCCAACAATGCTAAACTGCTGCGGCTCATGGCGGACGTACCTCCAGAAAGGCGCGGGGCTCAGTTTCGGTGCGTCATCGCCTTGGCTGTGCCCGGTGGAGAGGTCCACTTTTCCGAGGGGATCTGCCGCGGCCAAATCGCGTATGAACCTCAGGGAGCCCACGGTTTTGGCTACGATCCGCTGTTCATCGTACCCGAACTGGGTATGACCTTTGCCCAACTGGGTCCGGAGGTTAAGAACCGCATCAGCCACCGGGCTCGAGCCCTAGCGGGACTGAAACAGCTCTTAGGCCAGCTTTGAAATCCTCGCGGGATATTGACAGCCTAGCGAGTTGTGTGGTAATATTGGTGATGTCAGTTTGAGGACCTTGTTCTCAACGGCTGAAGCGGGGCGTAGCGCAGTTTGGCTAGCGCGCCTGCCTTGGGAGCAGGAGGCCGGAGGTTCAAATCCTCTCGCCCCGACCATGTCAAGCGGGTGTAGCTCAATGGTAGAGCA
>JAAYMI010000050.1 GCA_012521465.1 Bacillota bacterium
AAAGACCAACCCAGCGATGGTAGCAATGCCAAGGGTAAGGCTGCCTACCGAAACAGCGTCTCCCACCCGCTGCTGCAGCACCAGCGACAGGCTTGAGGAAACCAGTCCGTTTCCCACCACATACGTGATAAACCCAGCTGCAAGGCAATACCTCACTGACAGCGTCCGATCGTGCGGGATAATGTGCCTTTCTGCCTCCACGTCCGGCGAGTCTCCTGTGAGGTGCTGTTTCAGCTGAAGACGCAGGCTCAGAAACAGCGGAAAGGCGCAAGCTGAAAACGCAGCTACAGCCAGCATACCCGTTTGATAACCCAAAGAATCAATCAGCACCCCACCCACCACCACAGTAAAAGCACTCCCCAAGCGAGAAACAGCCTGGGTGATGCCCATAGCCAGTCCAAGTACCGGGCGGCTGGTCTCAAGCACAACCAGATATGAGCCTAGGCGAAAGAAAGAATAACAAAACCCCCACACAATCCGGGCCAGCAGGAAACTCAACGTGCCGAGGGGAAAGGCGTACATGGCAGTGGAGACTACCGCTCCCCCTGTTGAAAAAAAACAGCGGGAGTAACACAGACCTGCGGCGGTAAATCTGCACCGCGAGTGGGTTGGAGACAAGGCGCACCCAGCGGTTAATGCTGAGCACTGCCCCCACCATCACCAGGGGGATCCCCAGCCGTTCTGCATAAATGGGTAATACCGAATAGAGCAGCGAATCACCGATCAGCGCCAGTGCCATGATACCCGCTGCAGTATAAACTGCTGGGTTTACTTTCGCTTGGCCTGTTTGCTTGGCTATCACCGGGCAGCACCCCCAAGGAAGTCAGTAACCGCGCGTCCTTAAACACAGTTCTCCAGATCACTGATTATTCCTGGAGCAAAAATCGCGTCAATTCAGAAGGATTGTCCGAATCAACCCATAAGCTTTTTAACTGAGGGAGAACGACATGAAGGTAAACACACCATTCAGCATTATGGCCTTCCCCATGGGACCGGTCTGCAACCTAGCATGCGACTACTGCTATTACCTCCATAAGACTGCTCTGTACCCTGACCAACCTGATTTCACGATGGAGGAAGCTCTCCTGGAAGAGTACACCAGGCAGTATCTTGCTGCTCACCCAGGACCCCACGTCAGCTTTGGCTGGCAGGGCGGTGAACCTACCCTGCGCGGCCTTGCCTTCTTTCGCAGGGCAGTGGAACTGCAGGAGAAGTATAAACCAGCTGGTTGGACCATCTCCAACGCGTTCCAAACGAATGGAATCCTGCTCGATGACGAGTGGTGCGCATTTCTAAAGAAACACAACTTCCTGGTGGGTATCAGCATAGATGGCCCCCCCTCACTTCACGATCATTTCCGTAAAGATCGAGGTGGCCAGGCCACCCACCACCGGGTGATGCGAGCCATCGAGCTGCTGCAAAAACACAATGTGGATTACAATGTCCTCTGCGTGGTGAACGCTGTCAACTCCCAGCATCCCCTGGACGTATACGGATTCTTTCGAGAAATCGGAGCGCAGTTCATCCAGTTTATCCCGATGGTGGAAACACATCCTGATGGCGGCGTCAGCCGGCGCTCAGTGAGCGGCAGAGCCTTCGGCAAGTTCCTGATCGCTATCTTCAACGCCTGGGCAGCCCACGATCTTGGTGACGTGTATGTGCAGATCTTTGAAGAAGCAGCAAGAGTCTTGGCTGGGTTACCTGCCTCTGTGTGTGTGTTCAGCGAAACCTGTGGGCGGGCTCCGGTCTTGGAACACAACGGCGATTTGTATGCCTGCGACCACTTTGTGCTGCCAGAGTTCAAACTGGGAAATATCCAGGAGACCACTCTGGCGGAAATGCTCAGCCTAGAGAAGCAAAAGGGGTTCGGCCTGTCAAAACGGGACGACCTGCCCGAGGTTTGCCGCGCGTGTGATGTGCGCCTAGTCTGCAATGGTGGTTGTCTGCGCAACCGCATCGTACCCACTGCCGACGGGCGCAAGCTGAACTACCTCTGTGACGGCTACCAGCTCGTTTTCCGCTACGTCCGCCCGTATCTCACACAGATCCTGCAGGAACTGCGCCGGGGCACGCCACCTGTCACGATCCGCGCCGCCATCGGGAACCTGCTGAAAAGGCAGTGGTCGGTAAGACGCAACGACCCATGCCCCTGCGGCAGCGGCTTGAAGTATAAGAAGTGCTGCAGCGATACGGCCTATGATTGGCCGTAGAATTACGATACCAACCAGAAGGAGCGGTTGCAGAGTGACACTACCACAGGAAATCAAGGTTAAGCTCGGTGTGCCCGACATTCCGCCCTACTCGCCGCGGGAAACAACCCTGTTCCGTGAGGGGCGCAAAGTGATACTCGTGATATTAGACGGAGTGTCCAGCTCCGTGTTTGAAACGGCCCACATGCAGACTATTAGAAAGCTGCAGCGGGAGGGGTTCAGCTACAGCCACTGTGTAACCACAACGCCAACAATCACCGGTTCCGCCCATACATCTATTCATACTGGCACCTATCCCAGCGTTCATGGCGTAGGGCTGCCCTATACGTATGCAGAGGGGACCGGAGTTCACCCCGCCCCACCCAGCAGCTTTAACTCATACATCGCCGATTCCCTCCGGATGCGGGGGATGTCTTCAGCGGCCGTATCTGACGGCGCCGCCAAGAACGCGTTTATTTCCGTCTACGGGGAAGGGTTCTTCGGTCATTCCATTGCCGCTGTTGCTGAAGAATGGCGCCACGTGTTCTTCCGCTACAAGCCGAGACTAACCACGGTCACCTTCTACGCTACGGATACCTTAGGCCATCGGTTCGGGTCCGGACACGAGATGGTCTATGCTGCATTGGAGGACATCGATGTTGAAGTTGACAGATTCGCTGCTGAGCTTGCTGATGCCGGAGAACTCGACGATATCCTCTGGATCTTTACTGCTGACCACGGCATGGCCAGCACCGAAAACCCGATCAACGAGTGGGTTGATGGCAAACTTGCCAAGGGTCACTGGATCGCTCCCAACATGCGCTGCCTGCTGGTGGAGGATGAACTAGCCGCTGAACTGCAGAGCGTAGATTGGGTAGACAAAATCGCAGCGCACGATGCGTGTGCAGCACTCGGTCTGGGAGTGCCTGAGGACCGCACACTCATCTGCCTGAACCCTGGGTTTGGGTATCACGGGGCGAAGCCCGAGATGGCCAATCACGGAGGATTGACGGAAACAGAACGCCGCGTACCGCTGGTTCTATCTGGGCTCGGTGTCAAGCCTGGACAGAGTGCTGTTCCTGTAGAAACAATCGATATCGCACCAACCATTGCGGAGGTGTTGGGAGGCGCATGGCTGGATACCTTTGCCGGGCGGGTTTTGGTGGAAGCATTCGGTCATAGTCTTGCCCCTGAAATGGAGGTGCTGACAGAACAACGCCGCAAGCAATACGCCTACATACACAGCTCAGCGCGGGTATTGGAAAGCAGCAGGCTTTAAGAGATGCCAAGATTGGAGTGATAACCATGACCACAAGTGTTCTGCAGTACTACTGCGAGCATGGGCCCATGTCTGAAGTCCGGATTATGCAGCAGATGGTGGCGAATATCCCCAGGGATATCCCTACGATCGTAAGATATGTGCAAAACATTCTGCTCCACCAGCACTGGAGTAGAGCATATGGGGTGGAACTAAACGAAGAACGCCGGCGGGAACCACTGCTCCGCAGTTTCGAAGAAAAACTAGTGTTTCTAAAAAACAAGGGCTTTACCCATGTATCCGACGAGAAGCCCCACGCAGAAAAGATGATCGGGATCTGCCGCGACTTCTCGGTAGCGGCCGCAGCGCTTTGCAGAGAGGCGGGAATTCCGGCTCGAGCCAGATGCGGTTTCGCCACGTACTTCGAGCCGGGAAAATGCATAGATCACTGGGTCTTGGAATACTGGAACGACGCGGAGCAGCGGTGGGTCGTGGTCGATGCCCAGCTGGATGAACTACAGCAGCGGACACTCAAGATCGGGTTCGATCCCCTCGATGTAGGTGAAGGCGATTTCATCAACGGACCTCGGGCCTGGCAGATGTGCCGGAGTGGAGAGGCAGACCCAGATCTGTTTGGGATCTTCGAATGGTGGGGTTGGGATTACCTGAACTGCAATCTCATCTTGGATGTAAACTCACTGCTGAAAATGCCTATGCAGCCGTGGGACGGCTGGCAGGGCTACAAAGACCTGCCCACAAGTGAATGGACCGCAGAGGACTTTGAGGTAATTGACAAGCTGGCAGCCTTAACACTCGAGGCGGACAAGAACTTCCAAGCCTTCTCTGAGTTTGTGCTGGGAAATGACAAGATCCGAGTGCCCGCTGATCTCAGCGAGGTTCATGTATACTAGAGAACGAACTGGAGCAGAGCGGGGCTTCCCCTAACCCACCTCGGACTGGGGAAGACCCCGCTGCGCAATTCTCGGATCACCCGCGGCTGAGCCGTTCCGCCCACCCAGTTAGGGTTATTTCCGAAGCGTGATGGCATGCCACGAAGCGATCCGGTTCGCCTTCCAGCTCCATCAGAACGGGCTCAGAAGTGCGGCATACTTTAGTGCTATAGGGACAGCGGGTATGGAAACTGCACCCTCCCGGCGGATTGGAAGGATCTGGGACAGCTCCCTCAAGGGGAAGTCGCTTTACCTTTCGCCGGGGATCAGGGATAGGCACAGCCATGAGCAGTGCCTCCGTGTAGGGATGCTTCGGTGTCAGATAAAGCGCTTCTGAACTAGCGATCTCCACTACCTTACCCAAATACATCACCATAACTCTGTCGCTGATATGCTCCACAACACTCAGATCGTGGGCAATGAACATATAGGTCAACCCCATCTGCTCCTGCAGATCCCTAAGCAAATTGATCACTTGCGCCTGCACAGAAACATCCAGTGCCGACACCGGTTCATCACAAACCACAAGGCGTGGGTTCAGCGCTAAAGCTCGGGCAATGCCGATACGCTGACGTTGACCCCCGCTGAACTCATGGGGATATAGATCCATGTGGTAAGCCTTGAGTCCGACCAATTCCAGCAGTTCAGCAACTCGTTCGGCTTGCGCCCTATGATCGCCAATTCTGTGCAAGCGCAGTGGTTCCGAGATAATGTCAAATACTGACATCCTTGGATCGAGCGACGAAAAAGGGTCCTGGAAGACGATCTGAATGTCCCGGCGCGTCTCTTTCAGTTCCTGCCGGTTTAGGCGGTTAAGAATGATCTGCTCGCCTGCGCGATTCCAATAGCTGATACTACCCTCGGTCGGTTCGATCAATCGCAGGACACAGCGAGCCATAGTTGTTTTTCCACACCCACTCTCTCCCACAACACCAAGCGTTTCTCCCTGCCGAACGAAGAAGCTGACGTCATCCACCGCCCGGATGTAGCCAGCAGGTCGCCGCAGTAGACCGCGCCGAATCGGGAAGTATTTCTTCAAACCGCAAATCTCTAGAAGCTTGCTTGTCATACTGCTACCACCTCATTCCCCTCGTACAGCCAGCATTTGCACTGATGGGCGGTACCAACCTGATACATGGGTGGCTCAGCTTGGGCGCAGATTTCCATGGCATAGGGGCACCGTGGTGCAAAGTAACAAACATCTTCGGGCAGTGTCAGCAAATTCGGAACTGCACCGCGGATGGGCGTAAGACGGCGCTTGTCGCCGATCGTAGGGATAGATTGCAGCAAACCGAGGGTATACGGGTGTTTGGGATTGTAGAATATGTCATCGGTCTGAGCGTGCTCGACAATCTTGCCAGTATACATCACATTTACCCTGTCAGCCATCTCCGCAATCACGCCCAAATCATGGGTTATCATAATGATAGATAAATCCAGCTGCGACTGCATCTCCTTCATCAAACGCAGGATCTGAGCCTCAATGGTAACGTCTAGCGCAGTTGTGGGTTCATCCGCAATCACAACCTCTGGCTCACAGGACAGAGCCATAGCGATCATCGCGCGCTGGCGCATCCCGCCGCTGAACTGGTGGGGATAATCGTCTATCCGCTTCTCTGGAGATGGAATGCCCACCTTCCCAAGGATCTCAATCGCCCTCTCCCGGGCCTGACGCCTCGTCAGCTTTTTGTGAAGCATAACTCCCTCGGCGATCTGGTCCCCAATACTGTAGACGGGAGTCAAAGCTGTCATCGGTTCCTGGAAGATCATGGCGATGTTATTTCCTCTGAGACTCCGCATCTGCCTGCCATTAGGATGCAGTTTTGCGATATCCGTCGTAGACCCATCACCGCTGCGGTACAGTATCTGGCCAGCGACGATGCGGCCAGGGGGTCGTACTAGGTTCATGATGGATAGGGCGGTCACACTCTTGCCGCAGCCGCTTTCACCCACTATCCCCACAGTTTCGCCGCGCCGCACCCCAAGGCTTATGCGATCCACTGCTCTCACAAGGCCATTGTCTGTTCGAAAATATGTTCTCAGATTTCTCACCTGCAGAATGTCATCGACTTCTTTCATCAGTACCTACCTCCCTCGTACTGCCGGCGGCTGCCCATGGGCCTAGAACCTATTGGAAGTGTAGGGATCAGCAGCATCTCGGAGCCCGTCACCCACGAAGTTGAATGCCAGTACCGCAATGACCACGAATACTCCGGGAAGAAGAAGCCAAGGGCGGAGTGCGATGGTCCGCATGTTCTGTGCTTGCTGAAGGAGTATTCCCCAGCTGATCGCAGGTGGCTTCAGGCCTATTCCCAGAAAGCTCAAAGATGTCTCTCCCAAAATCATTCCGGGAATAGTCAATGTCACCGTGACAAGGACGTAACTTAGGAAGTTAGGAATCAAGTGGCGGATGATTACCCACCAGTTTCCGGCCCCCATCGCGTACGCGGCCATGACAAAATCTGCCTCCCGCAGTGCAAGAAACTTACCCCGTACTACTCTTGCCACTCTAGTCCACGATAGCAGTGACAACACGATGGTGATGGCGAAGTATGTCTGCACAGGAGACCAGGAAGCAGGCACCGTCGCGCTCAGAGCCATCCAGAATGGGATTTGGGGGATGGACGCGAGGATTTCAATGATTCTCTGAATCACCAGGTCTGTTGTACCGCCTACTAGCCCTGAAAGTCCACCGATCAGCAAACCGAGGACTAAACTGAGGAACACTCCGATAAGGCCGATCGTCAGAGAAATACTAGTGCCTGCTACGATCCTCGAATACATGTCACGCCCTAAAGAGTCAGTTCCAAGCAAAAAGAGAGGAGCTCCATCAGCTGTGCCAAACAGATGCAAGTCTGACTCGAAAACCCCTAAAATGCGATACTTGTCACCTCGGACGAACAGACTAAGGCTGTGCCGCTTCTCGTGATCGATCTCGTAGACGCGCTCCCAGGTATCAGGGTCTATCCTAGATTTCAAACCATATACAAAGGGACGAAAATGGAAGTTTCCCTCGTGGTCGATAAACCTCGGCAGAGTCGGCGGAGCATATACATAGCTGGAGTTCCTTTTCGCGGGATCGCTTGTAGCAACAAAGCCATTGAAGACGGCTACCGCATAAAACAGGCATAGTACCACTAATCCCGCCACCGCCAGTTTGTGTTTGCGAAAACGTCTGAACATCAGCTGCCCTTGAGAAGACGATTTTGGCTTGACGTCCTCCCAGTCTATCGTCAACGAATGCTTCGTCTGCGTAGTGGGTAAAGATTGGTCTGTGTTCATAATCATCCCTCTCTGTCGAATCGAATACGAGGATCAATCCAGGCAAGGAGAATATCCGACAATAAGGTGCCGATCACAGTTAGGGCGCTGAGGATGAAAATGAAACTTCCTGCCAAGTACATATCCTGAGTCAACAAAGACTGATACAGCAGCGGTCCGGTTGTTGGCAGGTTTAAGACAATCGCAACAATAGCTTCACCTGAGATAATCTGGGGCAGCGTCCAACCAATCACGCTGATGATCGGGTTCACTGCCACCTTAGCAGCATGTCTTACAATTACCACGATCTCCGAAAGGCCCTTTGCCCGCGCTGTTTGAACGTAGTCCTTGCCTAACTCGTCCAGCATTACGCCGCGCATCGTTCTGATCAAGCTGGCAGTACCAGAGGTCCCAATCACGATAATCGGAACCCACAAATGGTTGAGCAGATCCCGGAACTTCGCCATCGACCAGGCAGCGTCACGAAACTCTGGGGAGAACATGCCTCCAATGCTCACTCCGAAGTAACGATAAAACACATACATCAGTACCAGTGCCAGTAAGAAGTTGGGTACAGCCAAGCCCAAGAAACCTGCGGTAGTGAATATGTAGTCAGCCCACGAATATTGCCGCACCGCCGAGTAGATCCCAATTGGGATCGCAGCCAAATAGGTAAAAACCAAAGTTGTAACCGACACGCCTATCGTAAAGGGCAGCCGTTCCGCCAATAGCTCTCTAACGGGGCGATTCCAATTCCAAGACTGACCGAAATCTCCATAGCGGACAATTCTCCATATCCAGTTCAGGTATCGGACATGAGCGGGCTGATCAAGCGCGTACCGCTTTTGCAGCGCGAGGATCTGTTCTTCCGAGACGACAGCCCCCTGAGCTTCTAGTTGGGCCACGTATGAAGTCAAGTAATCACCGGGCGGCAGATCGATTACAGCGAAAGCGATAACGGAAATCAGAAACAGGGTTGGTATCATCAGTAGAGTCCGCCTGAGAATGTATGTAAACATAGCAACCCTCCTTGCAATCCTTTGACAGCAGTCTCACCCCTGCTCCACTACTCAATCGAATATCTGTGTGAGAACCTCCGCAACACCGAGGCTGGAATCCGATGCAGATATGATTCCGCCCTGCTGTCGGACGACTGTTTTTACTTCCGCGTCAGCATTGTTTGTCGTGGCCGGAAAGAAAGCTTTGAGCATTTCTACGTCATTTTGGGAGTCCCCCATCACCAGCACCGCCTGCGTCGGCACCTCAAGATGCTCGATCAGAGCTGCTAGAGCTTTGTCTTTTCCTGCGAGCCTGGATCGCAGGGCGATCCATCGTCCGTTTCGTACAGCGTGCAATGAGCTATCATCAAGGTGGTTATGTAGTTCCACAAGGATACGCCGAGCTGTGAGGCTGTCAGAACAGCGCAGCTCCACAAATCCGCGCTTTTCTTGTGCTGCCGGCTCATTGATGGAGAAAGCAAACTGAGGCGCGCTTTCGCTCAGCTGAGAGGCAATCGCCCTGGCCTGCTCAAGCAGTGCTTTTTCAGTATTGTACAGCTCGGTATTCCTCTCAATCCACGGCGTATACTCCGCCTGATCTAGTGCGTAAATATCGCGTTCCTCGCAGATCAGGTATTGAGGAACGCCAGTTGATGCACCAAGACCATTGTCTGCGAGAATCTCAACGGCAGCCTCGAACGGTCTCCCAGTCACGAGAACCACTGTAACGCCGCGCAGCCCAAGTTTGTGCAGGTGATCGATCGTTTGGGAAGCAACTTTACTGTGCTGATCAATTAATGTTCCATCGAGGTCTAGTGCTACAACACGAATTGGCTCCATGGGATCTGCGCTCCTTAAGAATCTCCTAGCAGGTAGGGAGAGGGCCTCGGAGTTCCTCTCCCCACCATACTCACACACGCCGACTACCGATCGAAGTAGAACTGTTCGGGGTTCACCGACATCGTCCAGTGCGTATCCCAGCACCACAGGCCGTCCTCAGGCACATTCCGCAGATCCTTGTTTACAATCACCGCGTGCGGAGCCATGCCTACGGTTCCAATCACCCAGAGATTCTCAGCCTGAGAGGCGAGGATGTCCTTTGTAATTCTGATGTGCTCAGCTTCATCGACAGTGCTGATGCTAGCCTGATACAGCTCCCACAACCTCTGAGCCTCTGCGGGGATTTCTTGATCGATGGCCTGTCCCTTCAACCAGACGTCCGCAAATTTCGGCCAGGGCAGGTTACCACCGGGTCCAATATACGGGATGGCCGAAGGGAACGTTACGTCTGTTGCCCGGTCACCGTTAGCGATTGAGGCTTCTAGAAGGTTTCCATTGAATCTAGTCGTAAACAGGGAACCTGAGATTTCCCGGTTATTCACCTTGAGGCCAAGCTCTCGCCAGTATTCAGTCACAAGCTGAACAATGTCCTGTTTCAACGGATTCTCGGCAGTGGTGTACTCGATGGTAAATGTAAACTCACTGCCATCTGGATAGTCGCGCCACCCATCACCGTTGCGGTCAATTAGGCCGATCCCATCGAGCAATCGCTTTGCCTCGTCCGGATCGTACTCAACATAAGCATTGGCGAATTCCGGTTCGTAGTAGCGGCTGGACGGCACAACGGTAT
>JAAYMI010000051.1 GCA_012521465.1 Bacillota bacterium
TCGGGGATTCGAACCCAGGACACCCTGATTAAGAGTCAGGTGCTCTACCAGCTGAGCTAATGGCCCGTGAACATCACTTATTATAAAACACAGGCCGAGCCCTGTCAAGCGAAAATCGCACTGAGATCGCTTCCCCAGAGAGTCCTAGTTCACAGCATCCACAACAATGAACGGCTGCAGTTGGAATGGTTTCGGCGTGAAGTTCCGGTCCTTCCACATGAAGAACCAGCGCTCCAGTGGATAGTAGTAGTAACCATCCTGCCAGTGATCTGAAGTGTCGTAAGGGTCGGCAAAAACCAAAATGTCATCGCCGATTCCCGGTGTACCATTGTTGTCGTAGCCGATGATCACCTGCAAGTGACCGTCCCAATCGCCCCAGGCAACGATAATGGGCCTGTTGGCCTTGAGATGGCCTGTGAGCCAAGTAACGAAGAAGCTTTCTGCTGCATCAACCCGGTTCACATTGGCTTCATCATTTTCCTGTGTATAGAGGCTGTTCAGTGCGAAGGTAGGCCGCAGATTACCCACATCAGCAGGGGGAAAGCCGTCGTTCTCGTCGATAAGGTCGTTTGGGCCATAGTCCTCCCTGTAACTTGTCTCCAGCACTTTGAAGCCTTCCAGGTTGGCGAAAAAGTGGTAGACCTGTCCAATATCCATGGCGTACTCATAGTAGCTTTCGGCACTGCCGGGCTTAGCCCCTGGCGTATCCAAATCAGTCGAGGATTTCATGATCTCCGCCAGTTCCATTTCAGTGAAATCCGTGTTCCCAAAGTGATACAGCACCATGAGTGCTGCGGCATTGCCGGCCGACCATTCCGTTGTCTGCTGCATCGTTTTGAACTTGGGAATGATCGTCAGCTGATCGTCGGATGTCATGTTGTAAAAGTCAAGGTTTACATAGTAGCGAGAGTTGGGGTTGTCTCCAGCGCTGGCATAAACGTGGGCCCCTCCATATTGATCCGGGTCAATTGGGATGATCATCTCAGGTTTTGATTTTGCATAGACCTGATGGCTCACACCCTGAACCGCACTTCCCGCCACAAGACTGAATGCCACTAACAGCAGTATTAAAGGCAGTCTATGCTTCATATCTCGATCCTCCCCAGGCTACTTCGAGCTCTGTGCTGCATCGCACTCCAAACACAACCCATCGGGTGTACGCTCTTTGTAGGCTAGATCTTGCCCGCAAACCGGGCAGAATGGGCCGAGGAAATTCGGCCGAGATCCGCCACCCGTCACCTTCTCCAAATCTTCCTCCAGGAGTTTCTCCATTCCGGGTTTACCCTTCATTTTCATGACAAATCCTCCCTTTGAATTGGACTGTTTCCCAACAGAAAGGCACCGTACCAGTCTACCAGGACCAAGTCACATAAACTACTTCACCGCGGATTTCTACCGGGCAAGAATTGAGGTTGAACCCAGAAAAGATCCATGATTCTTCCAACGGAATTCCCTCGCTGTCGCTGAGGTAGAAGGTATCAACCCTTACCCAGGCAGTATGGAGATAATATAGGGCATCATCAGGACCTATAGAACTCCAAATGCTGACGGCAGTCTCCTCGGGGTTGATTTCCACAGCCTCCTGCGTGTATTTCACGATCTGATTCTTAAGTGGACTCGGTGGCTCAGCCTTGGGATCTCTGGAAGCAGCTCGTCTTCATAGATACGGTCCATGATCCTGGCCTCTGCATCGCGGTTCTTCTCACTGCCAATGAGTTCTGGCTTTGGGATAGCACCATTGCGGACGAAGTAACTGAAGATTTCTTTCATGGTTTGGATGCCGCCGAACGGATAGGTTCCCCAATAGAGGATACGCTCCGCATACTCCAAGAGCGGCTCGCCGATTTGAACGAGATCAGGGTCAACCAGACAGAATCAGAGACACCACAGCCAATGAGATAAACATGGCTGCTGCCGGACTCGGGCGCACCTTTCTCTCCCCTTTCCACCCTCCTACTTTCAGTCTAATCAGTGGGTTTTGGCGGTCAATATCACTTAGGGACAGTCTTGCCGAGTCCTTGCTCCCACGCCCAAGCAACAACTTGAGCTTGATTCGACAGCTGCAGAACATCCCGGATGTTCGCCATGTGGTATTTCACTGTTCGTTCGCTGATAAAGAGGCGCTTCCCCACTTCTGCGTACTCCAAGCCTTGGGCAACCAGGTCCAACACTTCGATCTGCCGTTCGTTCAGAAGGGCAAGCCCTTGGCCTGGCGGCGGAGAGTCGGCTTGACGGCGAAATTCCTGCAAGACCAGGTTTTTCAGGCCGGGGGAAAAGGGGTTTCTGCCTCGCTGCAGTTCCTTAAGCCCCTAGATGATTTCGGTGTCCGCTAGATCCTTGAGCAAGTATCCCACTGCGCCAGCCCGAACCGCCCGGTATAATGTGTCTGCTTCACCGAAGCCGGTGAGCATCAGGATCTTGATGTCCGGCTGTCTAGACAGGATCTCCCTAGTGGCGGCAATACCATCGAGGCCGGGCATGTTAATATCCATCAAAATGACATCCGGTTTAGCTCTGCATGCCTCTTCTATAGCTTCAGGCCCCGTAGACACGGTGCTGACAATGTCGAAGTCTTCTTGAAGAAGGTTTTTGAGCCCTTCAACATAAAGAGGATCGTCATTCGCGATCATGATGCGCATAGTTACGACCTCCATTATTGCGGGGAAACTCAACGCTGATCTCCGTTCTGCCCTGTGTGGAGGTGATCTCCATTGTCCCCCCATGTGCCTTTGCCCTTTCGGCGACAATAGACAGGCCGCAGCCGCTCTGTTTTGTCCCCAGAACTCGATTTGTATCTAAGCCAACACCGTTGTCGCTTATGCTCAAGACCCAGTTCTCAAGGCACGGGCGTAATCGCACCGTCACTCGTGTAGCCATAGCGTGCTTCAAGATATTGTTGAATGCTTCTTTGACGATCTGGCAGAATACCGTGGACATAGTCCCGCATCTCTCGCTGTACCTGGTGTAAAACCTCGCCTAGGCGCAATAGGTATTCTTTACCCTTTTCGCTCTTGCCTCGCTCCAGCTCTCGACAGATAGCCCGTACCTGAAGACTGCCGTAGAAGGGCCTGGCCGAGATTGTCAACGAGATCCTGGGTACAGCGGGTTCAGGGGATATGTCGCTCAAAAGAGCAAAAGGCGTTTGATCCAGACCAAAGGGTGCCGATCAGCATACAGAGTGCTCGAATACCTGTGTCAAGGGAATGTCGGTGGCGAATACTGTAGGCCGCTAAGGACCGAGGTCATCACCCGTCAGAAATACGGTATAGGGCATGAATTGATGGGACACATTGTCCACCCACCAGCAGGTTATTTGCCTTCGAAGATGGAAATCGGCTTGCCAATTTCCTCCACGGGGATCGAACGCACAGCTGCTTTGATCACATCGGGGTGGTCTGCATCCATGAAGTCCACGCCCATGCGTGCCAAGTATTTAGCTTCGGCTGGGTTATCGCAAAAACACTGCACGCCCAAGCCTGCTTGGTGAGCAGCGGCAGTGAGGTCTGGCGAGATGAGCAGGCGGTGAGCGTTGAGAATGTCAGCCCCGGCTAGCCGGGCTGTACCGATAGGATCGATGAGCCGTGCTGTGTAATTGATGGCACAGGCCAGTCCCGGCGCCCGGCGTTTAACTTCGGCAATTAAGATGTGGTCGAAGGAAATACAAAGACAGTCCCCAATGCGGTCGTATTTCTTCAGGATTTCCACCACTTTCACGGCCAGGTTCACATCCATGAAAGGGTAGGGGCCAGTCTTGAGCTCTACATTGAGGGGTATCCCCACATCGGTGGACCACTCTACTACTTCCTCGAAGGTGGGAATCCGTTCCCCGGCAAACTCGGGGCTGAACCAGGAACCAGCATCTAGTTCCCTCAGCTCAGCCAGGGTGTGGGCACCAAGCAAACCATGGCCGTTCGTTGTCCGGTCGAGGTATTCGTCGTGAAAGACCACTAAATGGCCATCACGAGTCAGCTGCACATCTAGTTCCAGCAGATCAGCACCCCGGGAATGACCACTAACAAACGCAGCCATGGTGTTCTCAGGCGCATACGCAGCGCCGCCGCGATGGGCGCTGATCAGAGGATATCCATCTCTCTTACTTGCCAATACTTGGAGCATATTCTCTGCCTCCGAATACTAAACAAGCTCCCGCCCAAGCGGGAGCTTGCTCATAGCTTAGTGCCTCAACTAGTTGAGGAAAATGATCCGGCCGCCTTCTGGCTCTTCAACTACGCCGTGCTCCAAGAAGTAGTCTACTACTACGTCGCGGAGCATCAAGCCGGTCTCGGAGACGATGACGCCGTTCTGCAGTACTTCGTAACCATCGCCGCCAGCTGCCAGGAAGTCATTGGTAGCAACAGTGTAGAGCTGATCCATGACGATATGCTCGTCATTGATCCGCACGTTGAATACCCGCTTGCCAGGCAGTCTTGGGTTGACGGCAAAGAGCATGCCGGAAACCTGGAGGAAGCCGCCATTCTGCTCAGGCAGAAGCCTTACGCTGTATTCCAGAGCAGCCAACAGGTCACGGCCGCTGAGCTGAATGACTGTCAAGGTGTTGTCGAAGGGCAGTACAGTGTAGATGTCGCCGACAGTGATCTCACCTTCCGGCAAGCTCGCCCGGATTCCGCCGCCGTTTGTGATGGCAATGTCGGCACCAGTAGCTTCACGCATAATGTCTGCAATCAGGTTGCCGAGATTGGTTTCCTGTGTGCGGACATTGGCCCGTTCGCCGTCAAAGAACACGGTGGTCTTACCTACTACCTCATTGAGCCTTGCTGCAAGCAGCTCTTCCCACTCAGCATAGATGGCCATTACTTCAGCATTGGGTTCAATAGCCGAGGTAATGGGGATCAAGCGCCTTTCATAGTCGGTGATCTCGCCATCTTCTACTTCAAGGCGCAGGAAGCCGAGATTGCGTGCCCACTCATGGCTCTGCACAATCAACACGCCGCCGACCTCAATTGCATCTTCCAGTTCGGTATGGCTGTGGCCACCAACGATTACATCAAGCTCCGGAACAGCTTCTGCCAACTTCAGGTCTTCTTGGTAGCCGATATGTGTCAGCGCAATCAATACGTCCACTTCTGGGCGCAGCCTTTCAGCTACAGTCTTCGCGACCTGGATCGGATCATGGAAGACCAACCCGACTACGTTGTTCGGATGAGTAGTTACAGGAGTCTCAACGGAAGACACGCCAATGATACCAACCCGCAGATCACCTACTTGCTGGATCAAAGCACTGTAGGTTAACAGTTTGCCATCTTCAGTGGTAACGTTGGCAGCCAGCATCGGGAACTTAGCGTCTGCCATCCGCTCCTTGAGAACGTCCTGCCCATAGTTAAAGTCATGGTTGCCCAAGGTCATCGCATCATAGCCTATGGCATTCATGACTTCAATGGCGGAGCGACCCTGGAACAGATTGACCACATTGGTGCCATGAATCATGTCGCCGCCATCCAACAACAGAACGGACTTGCCGTATTGATTCCGGATGTCTTCAACTACAGTCGCTAACCGTGCCAACCCACCTAGTTCCGCATCACCTTCAGCAAATGATACCAAGCGGCCGTGCACGTCATTGGTATGCAGGATGACTAGCTCGGCTCCGAAGATGGTGGCCTGCGCCCCCAAGACCAGCGCAAGGGCCAAGACAACTACCAACCAAGTACTGCGTAAATGTCTTCTCATACGATCGCTCCTCCTTATTGAATCGTTCATAGTGTAGATTCAACGTTAAGCCTCGCAACCCTCTCGCATGACCAATTTTTCGCCGTTTTATCCTCATTTCCCTGCTAAAAGAAGAGGACAATCGCCCGCTGAAAGGGAATATTCCTACAAGTACGAATTTAACAGAGGCGGGGTGGCAGCATGCGGAAGTTCTTGACAGTGCTGGTCGTCTTGTTGATGGTGGGTACGCTGGCTGCAATTCTGGCCAGCATTACGCTCCCCGGAGGTTCTGGTTCTACTGTTCGGTTTTCCCTGCCAGCCTTCTCTCCGGCGCTCGGCACAGAACAGGAGCGGATCGAAACCATCCAGCTTGATTACGCTGGATTGTTGAGTGTATCCAATCAGCTGGGGCAGGTGTACATTGAGGGTGCGGATACCCCGGATATTACGCTGCAGATCGTAAAACGCGCTAAGTCAGCCCTCCGCAGTGCCGCTTATCTTTTGGATCAGATTAAGGTGGAAACGGCGGTGCTGGATGGCCGCACACAAATAGTGGGGCGGGTGCCCATTACGCGTGACACCGAACAGGTCTCTGTGGATTTCCATCTTACGGTGCCCCGCGAACTCATTGCCAACCTGAAAGTAAACCTGGGTACAGTGGAAGTCAAAGACGTATCTGGCACTCTTCGGATCGATAACGATCTAGGCTCGGTGAGTATTGCCAACTTCCAGGGGAACGCTTTTATCCAGGCCGATTTGGGCTCTGTTGAGATCACGGGCGCAGACTTCGCAGATAATCTCCAGGTGGTGGCGTCCATGGGAGATGTGAAGATCGAAGGAAGCCTTGCCCGCTCGTCCATCATCGAAAACCGCCTCGGGGAGGTGCAGCTCTTCCTGCCGATAGACGAAGCATATGAACTAGAAGCCAGCGTAGACTTGGGGAACCTCGACCTGAGTGTGCCGTTTACTGGGGATAGGACAAGGGATTCTGCTGCAGGCACGGTTGGAACCGGCGAACCGCGCGGGAAGCTGTCCCTGATCATCAGTTTGGGCTCTTTAGGAATACACTATCTTTAAAGCACAAAACTTGGAGGAGGTATAACTGTGTACGGTTGGGACGTACTGGATAGTCTGATGACGCCTCTGCTCATTGCTCTTCTGCTTGTCGTTATTCTCGTTTTGGGCTTAAGGTGGTTTAAGTACAAAGAGCGGATGGCTGCCCTGCAGCGGTCAGCTGCTGCCGTTGAAATCCTGCTGGATGATGAACCGGATGCGCGCCGCAAGCGGCAGCTGGCTTACGGCCTTACCACGGCTTTGGTAGGTTTGGCCCTTACCATTGGGCTCGGCACCCTGGGCATTGGACCGTGGCTCCTGGCAGGATTGGTGCCCTTCTTCGTCGGTTTGAGCATGATCCTAAGCTATCTCGTTACCCAACCAGAGAAACCTGGGCAAGCCCCGCCAGAAGTGGTACCTGAACCAGCAGTTCTGCCCGAAGCAGAAAAAGAGGCTCAACCAGAGATTGAGCCCACAGCTGTGGAAGAAGAAGAGGAAGAAGATCAAGAGGACCTGCCGTTTTAATGCGGCTCTTCCTCTGACATGAGGCGGGGGACATCCACCGCCTCCCGGGCAACGAGCGCCACCGCCACATCGCCGATGAACTCGGGATTGCCCACAATGGTAAAATCAATGCCTAAGCGCTGGGCCTCAACAATGAGGGGCATAGCTGCGGTACGGGCCATGTTCCTGACCACCAACTCCGCCGCTTTGCCATGGCTCAGCGCTTCTTTCATGGCCCTCATTCCTTTAGCAGTGCGGAGCTGCTTAAGAGTTACAGCCTGAATAACCCGCTCCCGGAAATGACCCAAGTAGCGCCTTTTTTCGTCTCGCTGCAGCTCAACACCGTGCATCCCGGCAATCAAAGTCTTTTCCAGGTCGCTTTTATCCGAAAAGCTCCGCATGCAGACCCTCCATTCCAAACGAAAAAACACCTGCCAAACCAGGTGTTCATGGTCAAAGCTTGATGGTGCCGGGGGCGGGACTTGAACCCGCACGAGCACAAATGCCCAACGGATTTTAAGTCCGTAGCGTCTGCCGATTCCGCCACCCCGGCACGCTTAATACATGACACATTATAGACCATGAACAGCCGCGGCGTCAACCTAAACTGCTTAGCACGCCGAAGAGAAGATCCCCATCACTGACAGCGCATTCCCCGAATTCCAGCAGCCGGCAGACGGTGAGCAAGATACATGCTCCAGCGGTTATAATATCCTCCCGTCCGGGCTGCAGACCCGCCAACCGCCCCAATTCTTCCGGGCTTAGCTTACCCAACTGCGCATAAAGCTCTGCCAGCCTGTTCTCACTCAGCCTGTAACCAGTAACCAGTTCAGGATCATATTCTGCCATCCGCAGATCTATGGCCGCAAGCGTCGTCGCTGTCCCTCCTACTGCGATCAGGCTGCGGGGATTGGCCTGCCTTGCCTTCGCGACCAGGGGCTGCAGTTTCTCCTTTACTGCTGCTTCGAGCGCCTCACGCTCTCCTATGGCAAGGGGCTGGCTAGTCAGATACCGTTCCGCCATTCGCACTGCGCCCACGGGCACACTGCCTCCAGTAAGAAGGCTGCCCCCGGTGGTCCCCACTAGGATCTCAGTGCTTCCGCCGCCGATATCCACCACGGCTGCGGGACCCTCCGGCAGCCGTCCGGCCATGGCTTGCACCGCGCCCCGGAATGAGTAGGCCGCTTCTTCGTCACCGCTGAGAATGCGCACCTCCCAGCCGACTTCCTGCCGCACCAAGTCCGCAAACCGCGCACCGTTTGCCGCCTCCCGCACAGCGCTTGTGGCAACCACTGTGGGCGTGATACTGTGGGCAGCGGTAAGCTGCTGAAAGCGGCGCAGTGCGCTGATGGTAGCGGCGATTCCTGCATGGCCTAAAATGCCGTTTTGATCGACACCCTTACCCAAGCGGGTAATGACCATATCTCTAGCTACGGGCCTTGTGCCCTCAGCGATGAGCAGGCGGACCGAATTCGTCCCAATATCTACTACCGCCCGCATTCTACAGCTCCTCTTCACAGCTGCCGCTTGCGCAGTCAAGCGGACAGTCTAAGAGTCTCAGTACCTCTTCGCCAATGGCATTCCTGCCTCGCGCGAAGAAATCAGCGAGGTGCATGTGCAGGCACTTCACCCCTTCGCGGCTCCGGCTGCCCCCCACCCCCGAGTGAGCCACCACTCTGAAGAGCTCCGGATAGTCTTCCGCCAAGCGAGCCTGCACCTCTCTTGGGATTAAACTCAGTCTTGTTTCAGCATGGGTGGCATGATCATCCGCGACTTGTTCTGCAAAGGCTGGGTCTGTCTCGAGCCGCTCCTCAAAGCGGCTGATCCAGCCTTCGCTCTCCAGCCGCGATACTGCTTTGCGCAGATATGGACATGTCAGCCAAAACAGTGTGGGGAAAACTGTAATATCCGCAATTTCGAGTGTCACGGGACGGTTGACGATCACCTGAGGGAAGCCGTATGCGCAGCGCCGGCTGATTCCCAAAACTCCCCGGGCTTCCCGTCCCAGCTGGACAGGGATTACCTCCCGGTCCTTGTCCGCTATCGGCTTGTATTTCACACCATCACTCCCAAAAAACACACATCCCTCCGAGGGATGTGCACCCCCAAAGGGATGTAATAGCCGCTGTTATCAAAGCTTACCGTGCGCCCCTGCCACCCCGCTTTGAATCCTGGCTCTTTCTCAGTGCATGCTGACGCTCTTCACTATCTTTCAGAAAGCGCATGAGACGTTCTTCAAAATCCAGTGAGTTCGGCCGCCTGCGAGGGTTACCGCGATCGCCGGCCCGGCGAGAAGCCGTAGGATTAGCCTGTTTGATGGACAGGCCGATCTTGCCGTCCGAAACATTGATCACCTTAACCTTCACAATATCGCTTTCTTTCAGATAGTCCTTGATGTCCTTTACATAGGCATCAGCAACCTCTGAGATATGAACCAAACCAGTCTGACCATTGGAGAGTTCAACGAATGCACCAAAATTGGTTATTCCTGTAACTTTCCCCTCGACAATGCTGCCGACATCAATTGACATACGTAAGAAAATTCCTCCTCTTGGATTGTGGCCAATGCAGGGCACATGGCTAGTATACATTATATAATAGTTGCATTTTTGTGTCAATCTATGGATAAA
>JAAYMI010000052.1 GCA_012521465.1 Bacillota bacterium
AGCGATGCGTTCTCCGCAAGCCAGGAGAGGCGGTTGGAGGTAATGCCGATTGTGAAAATGCCCCGCTCCGTGATACTTTGCAGAGGTTCATAGAGGTAATCGCCGTTGCCTGTACGGGAAATAACGATCAACACCTCTTCTGGCCGGATGCGGTGGCTGAAGTCAGTGAAATGGCCCATTTCCCGACAGAAGTTGGAGTCAATGCCGATCAGCCAGCAGCGGTAGTTAGCCACCTCTGCCAAAAGCCCTGATTCGCCCACTCCATACCAAAACAACCTGGGTGCACTGGCGCACCGATCAATGGCCTCTTCCATGGCCCGGTGGTCGATGCCGGCTATGGTTTGCCTCGTCACATATTCAGTGGCCTGCATCAACCAAGCGACTGCTGTATTCTTAGTCGCCGTTTGGGGCACCGCAGCAAGCTGCCGTCTGAACTCCCGGTAACCGCTAAACCCCAACATCTGCAGGAAACGGAGCACACTAGATCGTGACACACCTGCGGCCTCAGCAAGTTCGTTAAGCTCTAGCTCCCGCACGCGCGCCGCGTTTTCCAGAAGAAACAGGGCAATCTTCTGCTGCGCTCGGTTGAGAGAATGCAGATTGTCTTCGAGCAGCTGGCGAATGGCTTCCATACATACTTCCTCCTCAACGATGATTACCCGTAGAGGCGCGAATATTCGGCTGCGACTGCCGCTTGGTACGCTTCCTCAGCTCCTTGTTTCATAGCAAGGAGGATCTCGGCAGTGTCGCCACGGGCAGAACCTTGCGAGAGCCACTCTTCCCTGGCTTCACGGAACTCAAGCAGCTCAACAGCGGAAAATGGTGCTTCCCACTGCAGTGCTTCGGAAAGAATCCGGCCTTGGTACGACTTGAGGTAGCTACCTCCCAGGAGGGCTGTAGCTGTAGGCGCCAAGTCGATCCCTTCGGCAATCTCCTTGTATACACCAGGCTTGACTCCTGCGCCGCTCAAGACCAGAGGTGTATGCCGCTCCACCTCAGCAATGCCACCGTGGATACTCACATTGTGGGTCTGCTCCCACATCACCACGTCCTTAAAGCAAACGACATAAGTGCCCGGGCCGACATGGTGGCCCATAGTCCTCAATTCTGTTGGGGTAAAGGTGCGCTTCACAAGGCCGCTGCCGATCCACTGCTGCAGCTGCTTGTCAGTGGGATTAAGTAGGGTTACTGTACGGCCACCGGGATTAGGGATGCAATCCACTCCTACGGTGCCGAAGCCTCGTACAGCCTCTTTAGCCGTAACACTCCCATCAACTTGTCCGTGATCAGAGGTGATAAAGAAGGTTGTTTTGTCCAGCACACCGGCCTCGCGCACAGTCTCTGCTAGCTGCTCCACTTCCCTGTCAACCAGCTCGAGGGCCTTGAGGGCATATTCGCTGCCCGCGCCGTAGCTGTGCTGAAGGTTATCTGTGGCGTAGAACGTGACACTTAAGAATGCTGGCCGAAACGTGGCAAAACTCCAACGAGCCATTTGGCCGCATAGGTTGATCGAATGGCCGAAATACTCCACAGAAAGATACGAGAAAGCACCCCGCAGCGTCTGGTCAGCCACGGACGAGGTGGTGAGGCCAGCCTGTTTTAGGGCCGCCGTGATGTAGCGCCCATTGTCATTCATTCTGCGCAGGCTCTCACACGGATCGCCAATTGTCAGCCCCGACCCGTGGCTTTCAGGGTAGCTGCCTGTGTTGATGGACGTGTGGGTGGAGTGAGTCATGGTCGGAAACGTGGTGAAGCAGCGGCGATAGTATGCACCGTTCTTGCGCAGAGCGCTAATAAACGGAGTGTTAGCTTGCTCAAAAACGGAACTGCTTACACCGTCGAGGATCACCAAAATGACATGCTCGCAGTCTGATTCAGGAAACAAGGGCTTGCGGTTGAGAGCCGGTCGGTCAGGCGTGTTCAGTCGCTGTTCTACTTCGGCTGGAAGATGCATGCAATATCTCCTCTCAACACTCTAAGATGGTTCCGGGCTATGTTTGAAACTTAGAAGTTTCATTGATGTTGTAGTTATGTTACTTTTATACTTTTACATATCACAGCTAATTCCTCCTGACGCGCAGAAAAAACCTGCCTGTTTGTGACAGGCAGTACAGCAGACAAGTCTTGCCAAAACTATGCCGATAATATTAACATTAACGTACAATACATAAAAGACTTCTTTTACCCCAGGGGGTGATGAAGGTGGCGGGGCGTCCTCATATGACGGCATGGCGGATTACCCGAATCTATCTCATAATCGGCAGCCTATGGATTCTGTTCTCTGACCGCGTCGTAGAAATGCTTGTGGCAGACACTACAACCTTCCGCACAATCAGCCACATTAAGGGCTGGCTGTACGTGTGGGCCACGGCCACGCTTTTCTACCGACTGATTAAGGCCTCGTTTGACGAGCTAGATGCTGCTCAGCGTCAGCTCAGGCACATGGCGCTCCATGATCACTTAACCGACCTTCCCAATCGGCGCGCGCTCTTTCAAACGCTTGAGGACGTCCTCAGTGATAAAGGGAGTCATGGGGTTCTGTTTTTTACTGACTTAGATAATTTCAAGTACATCAACGACTCGTTCGGACATGACATTGGTGATGAACTTCTCACCAGCCTCAGCGTACGGCTGCGGCAAAGGCTGGGCTCCGAATGGGAGCTATTTCGCCTAGGCGGCGATGAATTCGTGCTGCTTCTTAAGGGAGTGCCTGAAGAAAAGGTAGAGGAATACACAAAGACTCTCCATGATCTGATAGGAGAGCCCTTTTCTCTCCCAGCCGCGACCGTGCAGGTGACGTGCAGCACCGGCATTGCTCTCTACCCCAAACACGGTGCTACCGCAGAATTGCTGCTGAAACGGGCAGATACGGCTATGAACCGGGCAAAGGAGCAGCGAGCCAATTCCTTCGCTATCTTCCATGAATCCATGGAACAAGCCATCGTTGAGCGGCTGGAGCTCGACCAAGCCCTCCGCACCGCGCTCGTGAATAATGAGTTTGTCCTGGTCTACCAGCCCCAATATGATCTGGTTAGTGGGAACATCTGCGGCTTTGAAGCTCTGCTCCGCTGGAATCGACCCGATGTCTGCCCCATCTCGCCCTCCCAATTCATTCCCATAGCTGAACAATCGGGAGTAATCGTTGAGATCGGCGAATGGGTGCTGAAAAGCGCCTGCCAGTTCCTTAGAGAAGTGCACGCGCTTGGCCACACTGAATTTACTGTATCTGTCAACGTATCGGCCCTCGAACTCATCAGTCCCAGTTACGTTGACAAGGTCACGCGAATTGTACGCGATAGCGAGCTCTTACCCGAACACATCGAACTGGAAATCACCGAGTCAACCCTGATGGAATCAAACGGACTCGCGGAAAGCCAGTTAGCTCTCCTGCGAGCCCGGGGGTTTCGCATCGCTCTAGATGATTTCGGTACCGGCTATTCCTCCTTGAACTACCTGCGCCGGCTTCCCATCTCCACCCTGAAAATCGATCGCTCTTTCCTCTCCGACATCGCCTCCAGCGAGCACCAGGCCCTCGTAGCTGAAATGATCAAGATCGGCAAGCTGATGGGCGTGAGTGTCGTGGCAGAAGGAGTCGAGCATCCCGCCCAAGTTGAATTCCTCACTGAACACCAGTGCGACAAAGTTCAGGGATTTCTCTTCTGCCGGCCCATTTCCCAGGACGAACTCCTGGAAAAGCTTAAGGTTTAGGCTGGCTACTCAGCGTGCAGCTTAAACTGGGCAACTAGCTCTTGGAGACGTTCTGACATGACGCTGAGATCCTGTGCTGATGTGGCGATTGCGTCGATTGATGCGGACTGTTCCTCAGCGGTCGCGGCGATCTCATGACTTCCGTAGTTGATCTGGCCGAGACCTTCAGAAAATTCCCCGATCTTGGCAATGATTCCGTTAATGGACTCAATGATCTCGTGCATGAGACTACCCGTCTGCTGCACGATTCGAGTGTTCTCCTCGGCCCGCTTCACCCCATGGTTGATACCCACTATTGTGCGGCCCGTTTCGGCCTGCATACTCTTGACCACATTAATGATGCTTGTGGTTGAGGCAGCGGATTGCTCTGCAAGCTTGCGTACTTCATCGGCAACCACCGCAAAGCCGAGACCGTGTTCGCCGGCGCGAGCTGCCTCAATCGCCGCATTTAGGGCGAGGAGGTTAGTCTGCTCAGCGATCTCTGTGATCACGCCGACAATCTCCCCGATTTTCTGGGACTGTTTCCCGAGGCTTTCCACGGTACCCGCCATCTGGCGGATTACCTCCCGCAGTTCCTCTGAGCTGGCCACGGCCCGCTCCACTTCTGTACTGCCGCGAGAAGTGGCATCTAGGATCTGGTTGGCTTCCCGCACCATGGCTTGGGAGTTGTCGGTAAGCTGCTGAACCGTGGAAGCAAACTCGTTACTTGTGCCAGCTACTTCTTCAATCGAAGCACTGGTTTCCTCTGTCGAAGCGGACAGATCCTGGCTGGTGCCTGCGATCTCCTGCGCCGCTTTAGCAACGCTTTCGAGGATGTTCTTAACCGCCGTTTGGGTGTGGTGGACTGCCCGGGCCATCTCGCCCAGCTCATCTCCGCGCTCCAAATACTTGCTGGGCACAGACTGGGTGAAATCGCCCGCGGCCATTTTGCCGAGATGGGCCCGACTAGCCTGCAGCCCGTCCACAATCCCTAAGGATATGCGCAGGAGAACACCACCCAGCACTACGAAGGCTAGACCACCGATGAGCACAACTCCTAAGAATGTCTGCCGGAGCGCCCCTTCAACACCGGCCATGGAGAAGCCGAGAATCAGAGCGCCAACAGTCTGATCACCTTCTACCCTTGGTACGGCCACCTCATACACAGCCGCCCCTGCAGGCTCGTGATAGGACTCTTGGGCAAAGCGCTGGCCTTCCCTGATCGCAGCGGCGCCAGCCTCGTCACTCCACTGCATTCCCACTCGTTCTGGATCGCTGTGGGCCGTCACATTTAGGTCGCCATCAACAACAAGGGCATACAGGATGTGATCAGCTGAGCTTATTTCCTCCACGAGGGTCTGGGGGCTGAAGCTTTGCGTTAATTCCATAACTGTGTTGGCCAGCACTCCAACCTGCACGAATTCTCCTTCAGTTCCCCGGACATAGCCGTATTTGTAGAAGTTATCTGACTCGGTATCCTTGCGGATCTCTTCTACTAAGCGGTGAAGGCCAGAGGTTGCAAATTGGGCGACGGGATGATCAGGCGGTGCCTTCCAACCCAAATACTCCCGAAAGGCCGATTCAACGATTTCCATGTCCTTGTTATACCAGTGGATTGCGTCGACCTTAGTATCCAGGGCCATCTGTGTGAGGTAAGCGCTGGTGATAGACCATTTGTTGGTAATGACCATCTGGCCCACACTGAGGATTTTGTCCTCCAACGTCTGCTCTACCACCGCCAGCGCCTCACTGTTATCTGCGATACGCTCTGCCAATTGCTCTGCCAATTGGAAACTTGACTGCTCCATCTCACGAAGCATGTTGATGCGGATATATGTAACAGTCGCTGCAGCCAAAGCTACAATCGCTAGCGACAGCAGGAGCAGCGGTACGACTACTATCCGCACTTTGATGGTAGTAAACTTGTTTACGAGCCCGCTCTTCGCAGACATTCTGCTTCGCCCTCCTTGTTATGATAGCGATGATAGCTAGTTCATCGCTGCCTAGACTTATCCTTCAGCAAGGACTAACTCATCCGAGCCAAAACAGAGTGCAGAGAATCATAGGTAAGCCTGCCTGGGGAAAAGATGCTTGAGGATTCCACGTACGCATCGATAGTGTGAACATAGTGTGGATAGCGCTTTTTGATCTTTACAAGGATGGGATGGTGTGGATTATGACCGAGGCGGCCCTTGATCGAGACGTAGTGCAGCACAAAGCACAGCTTCTCCACTGCTCCACCCTCAAAGGACACGGCGATCCGCTTGCGGCGCAAGTAGTCATTCTGGGTCAGCAGGTTCGTTGCTCCAGCATGAGGATCAGCACATCCGACTTTGATGGAGCGAACTCGCGACATAGCCACAGCCCCTAGGCACATCGGGCAGGGCTCCACAGTGGTGTACAGCGTCAGTTCCCGGTTTCCCTGGTATGCTTGCGGGAGGTTGTGGAGTGCGTTGATCTCGGCGTGGGCAACGGAGCTCATGCGAATGCTGCTGCATGAATCTAGATTATCGCTGAGCTGGTTTCTGCCCCAAGCGATGATGCGGTTGGCCTTATCTGTAATCACGGCAGCGATGCCGAGAGAGCCAGCGTTATATCCCTCTAGAGCAAGTTCGAGGCAAGCCCGCCACACATGTGGCAAATCCTGCAGCTTGTCCACCTCCCTCTCAGAAAAACAAATCTGTGTGTATTGTTAAGAATTAGGCAGTTTTCCGCATATACCTCCCCTCTGCGCACGAAAAAAGCGCTTCATCGCTGAAGCGCCCCTATTTCACACTGGATTTCTGAACCTCATAGCCTACTTTGGCGATCGCTTTTTCAATGTCCTCAATGGAAACCGTGGCTTCATCGAAGTTGAGTTTTACCTTGCTGGCATTGAACATCACCTTAACGGAATCCTGTACTACCCCGCCTACGCTTTTGACTGCACTTTCTATCTTCTGCAGGCAGGACGGGCAGGTTAGAGCTTCGAGTTGAATTGTTGCCGACTTCATTACCCATCTCCTCTCGCTAGGTTCGTTCTTATTATAACCCTTTCTGTTCTGGGAAGCTTTGATCCAAATCAAATTCCCCTCGTCAGCCTGTTCGGCAGCCGGTAGCGCAAGAGGCGCATACCGTTCAGAATAACTGCCAGGATACTACCTTCGTGCACCAGCATGCCGATGGACATGTTCATCCAGTCGCTGAAGATAAGGCTGGTAAGAAGCACTAAGACTACGCCCACTGCAATCGCAATGTTCTGCTTCATGTTTCTCGCCGTGGCTTTAGCTAGACCAAGGGCATGGGGCAGGCGGCCGAAATCAGAATTCATCAAGACCACGTCCGATGTTTCGATGGCCACATCTGTCCCTCCTCCCATGGCGATGCCGATCTGGGCTAAGGCCAAGGAGGGACTGTCATTTACGCCGTCTCCCACGAAGGCAACGATGCGGCCTTCATCAATCAATCTTTTGATATACGCTGCCTTATCTTCTGGCAGCATGTTGCCGTGTGCTTCCGTTAATCCCAGCTCCCGGCTGACTGCATCCACCGTGCCTTGGTTGTCGCCAGACAGCATCACGAGCTGCTTGACGCCCAGCCTTCTCAGACGCTGCAGATCTCCTTTCACACCTGAGCGAACTTTGTCGCGTACGCCCATAATCACCTTGAGTTCGCCGTCAACAGCTGTCAAAACCAGTGAGCTGCCGTTCTTTTCCAAGCGAGCGATATCGGCACGGGCTTTTTCATTTAGCTGCACCCCTTCCCGCTCCATGAGGGCTTGATTACCTACAGCCACTCGGCGGCCGTCCACTGCTGCGATGATACCGGCGCCTTTCACTACTTCTGTATCGGAAACGGGAAAATAGGATGTTTCGCCAATAGCTTCTAGGACTGCTTTGGCAAGAGGATGGTCCGATTCCCGCTCCACACTTGCCAAATAGCTCAAGGTTGCGTCAATGCTGCTGTCGTAGTATTCCGTTTCGGTCACAACCGGCTTTCCGATCGTCAAGGTTCCCGTTTTGTCAAAGACCATGACATCGAGCCGGCTGAAGTCGCTGATTACTTCGCTGCCTTTCAGCAAGATCCCGTGGCGTGCTCCGTTGCCGATGCCGGCAACATTGGATACCGGTACCCCAATCACCAGCGCTCCCGGACAGCCTAACACGAGGATCGTAATGGCCAGTTCTATATTGCGAGAGAACAGCCAGGTAAGCAGGCCTAGGACCAGCACAGCCGGTGTGTAGTATCTGGAGAAGCGATCGATGAACCGCTCAGCTTCAGACTTCGAGTCCTGCGCTTCTTCCACCAGCTCGATGATGCGGCCAAAGGTGGTATCTTCCCCTACTCGATCAGCCACAATCTGTAGGGTTCCATTGTCTAGAATTGTCCCGGCGTAGACCCGAGAACCTGGATCTTTCGCAGCGGGGATTGACTCGCCTGTAATACTTGCTTCATTGACGCTGCCTTCGCCCGCTAGAACTGTTCCGTCAACCGGCACCTTGGCTCCAGTCTTGACCAGCAAAACGTCTCCCACATCTACTTCGTCAACGGGAACTTCCACAAACTCGCCATCCTCCATCTGCTTGAGGGCGCTCTCTGGGGCCATCTCCGTCAGTTCCTTAATCGCTGAACGGGTTTTGTTTAGAGTGCGCTGCTCCAGATAGGCGCCGAACAAGAACAGAAATGTGACAATCGCCGATTCCTCGAAGTTCCTGATAAAGAAGGCGCCTGTAACGGCGATGGTGACCAGAACGTCAATGCTTACCACTCTTACCTGCAGAGCCTGATAGGCCTGAATGGCAATGGGCAGCGTACCCAAAATGGAAGCGATGATCAGCAGCCCCTCGAAGACGGCCAGATTGCCGACTGTCCACTTGCTGAGGAAAGCGGCTAAAATGAGAGCCCCGCTGATGAAGGCTATCTTATTCCTGCTGCCGAGAATAAAGCGCTGCATGACCTCACCCTTTTCACTGCTATTTCGGCATTATTGTTGGTAGCTTTGATCCAGTTCGGCCAGCATTTTGTACACTGCCTCGTAGGTTTCACAAACGTCGTCAGGCACAGTGTAGTTCTGGGTGATGCGGCGCAGCTCGGCGAACTCCTCGTCCAGGTCGGGCTGTGCTGTTCCCGCCGCCTTAATCTTCTCATTAAGCGCAGCGAATACACGGTGCACCTCGTGAAACTCGGGATGACTCCCTCCATGCACCCGCGCTACGATAGGAACGAACTGCTCCAGTCTCTGCAGACTGCGCGCCTTTACCTCGTTAAACCTTTTCATAGACTCTTTCTCCCTTTCCACTGCGTGTTTTGGTATCGCTAATTGCATGTTCATTCTAGCATGCCGCGCTGCTGCGAAAAATGATCTAGGTCAAATTTGCAAATTAACTGCGAGAAACCTCACAGTGAATCTCTACAAAGACTCCCTCATCAGAGGCTCTCACTGCGCCCACGTGTGATAGGCGAAAAAGCAGATTCCCGCAGCACCGGCCTTTTCCGCTTGGGCAGTGTATTGGTCCAGAGTGTCCATGGGAGATGGGTAGTCCCTGGACGTGAGAACTCCTGAATAGATGGGTAGCCTGCCGTGGATCTTCTCCACCTGCGCTTTTGTAATCTCCCCATATTCAAGTGGTTCCAGCCAGTAGTTCATGGGGCAGAAGAAATCCACCAACCCCTGGAATGCCCATTCATCCCATCTCTGGCCAAAATCGGTGTACTCACTCCCTGTGCGGAAAGGCTGATTGGTCAAACGGTTTCCGTAGGGTGAATTGTACCAGAATGTAGCTGAAAGCTGCTTACCTGTTCCCATCCTGTTAATCTCATCTCGGACATTCCGCACTGCCTTGGATATGATGTTTGCCCGAAACTCATACCACTGCTGGGCGTATTTCGATGTAAGCTCCTGAGCCACCACGACCCGCGGCCTTTCCAACGATAGGGGTATCGAATACGCTGTGCTGAAGTCGACTAAACATTTGTCGCAGAAGCAGTAGTGGTAATTGTGGAAGTAGCGCTGGCTGCCCCCTACCGGTGGGTCATAGGTCTGTATCTGGGACCTGTCCAAGAAATACAGGGCTTCACCCATCTCCCCAGAGATTCTCAGCTTCGGCTGGGTAAGAAGGCGCAGATCACTTCCAGCCTCTACCGTGTCAATTGTGATGGAACTGGAAGAGTGAAAATAGCGGATGAAGTCAAGCTGCACGCCATCAAGTTCGGGATAGGTGGCGAGCAGATTCTTGACCACCCTGCGCAGCATCTCCATGACAGCTGGCTTATTAGGGTCGAGAAAGTAGCGGCTGCCGCCAGCGGGATGCGAGCGGTTTGAACACCCGTGCCAGTCAACAGCGAAGTTTGACTCAAGTCCAGGCTCAAAAAACCTCCGAGGCGGACTCATGTACGCGCTGATCATGCCATGCACTTCCATAGCTTCCTGCTTGCACCGATCGATGAACGCAGCCATCTCTGGAACCGCTGGCAGTTCCTCATCCAGCCCAGCCTTGGGGAAATACAGGATCACATGGCTTACGTTCTGCCTTTTCGCCCAGGCGGCAAACTGGTCGAAGTTCCGGTCAGCCCTGAGCTTATCATTCATGTACACCCACACTGCATTACCCATTGCGCCCCTCCTCACAAAATAGTCTCTCTCCTCACTCATTGTACGCCCGCGTGACCTTTCCCTGCCTCTTGCGCAGGTTCATCGAGCACCGCATTGGGGCGCCGGTACAAAAAAGAGCCGATGCTTGGTCCCGCATCAGCTCCCCCTTACAACCCTGCTTCCCGCAATCATGTCCGCCAAGTGCCTCCCATCTCGTCGGCCGAACGCCATGGCCAAGTAGGTACCTGCCAACAGTACCGACAGCGTGAGGCATATAACAGACAGAGGAGTGTCAAAGCCGTGATATATACCGTTGATCGTGCTCATATGCCCTAACTGCCATGGCGCGAATTTCAAGACGTTTCTGATGATACTCCCCATGCTAGGGCTGCCTGTATAGACTACAGCAAGTCCAGACCGCTGCTTCCCAAAGGATGCACGGCGGCCCCGGCCTTCCAGAGCCGAGAACATGGCAGTAACTGGCACCACAGAAGTCAGAGCGGCCGTAAGCTGTGCCTGCCCGGCCGTCATGCTTGGAATGCCACCCCACGCAAGGAAATACAAAGCAGAGGCAGCTGCGGCCAGCAGCGATAAATAGGCAGAGATGAAAAGCCAGTCCAACAACAAAGCCTTGCATCTCTGCAGTATCCCCGGAACTTCATGCATTGTCGTTCGCCCCCTGTCCCCTGACGGGCAGCGCAGCGCGACGCACAGCGGCTACATCACCAGCTGGGCTACTTGATTGATCACGCCCGCCACAATAAACGCACTCACGGCCGTGGACAAGCCAATAGCTACGGCTACCTTCGCATTGAACTCCTTGGCCAGGATGCCGAAAACAGACAGGCACGGCAGATACAGAAAGGCTACCGTCCCGCCTACAAATGCCTGCAGAGCAGTCAGTCCCTCAATCGCCAGGAGAGGAGCCACTGCCATTTCCCGGCGCACAACACCGAGGATCAACGCCATGACCGCCTCTCTGGGCAAACCCAACCAACTGCTCACAAGTGGCTCAAGATAACCCGCGACGAAGTTCAGCAAACCTGTCTCTTTGACTACGGCAGCAATGACAATCGCGATCAGCATCGGCCCCTCCGCGTCCAGGGCAAAGTTCCGCATGCGCAGCATCAGCTTCTTGAGATAAGCCTTGCCGTTTGGCATTAGCAGGTTGGGGATCTCAATCACCATCGGATCTACATCCCCTTTGAGGAGCCGGCTCAGGATGAGCGCAACCGCGGCCATGACAACCAATGACAGCAGCAGCATCAGCACGAGCAGAATCGGCGAAAAGCTGGCAAATAAGCTGATCAGAGCCCCGGTTTGGGAAATACAGGGCACGCCAAAGCACACCACGGTTGAGATGATCAAGCGTTCTTTCCTGGTTGTGGCGGTTCTGGAACCGATGATCGCCGGTACGGCACAGCCATAGCCCATCATGATGGTAATCACACTTCCGCCCTGTACACCCAGCTTGCGCATGATCCCGTCAAATAGGACGCTGAGGCGCGGCAGGAAGCCCGAGTCTTCTAAGAACGAGAAGACGACATAGAACATGAAGACATAGGGTAAAATCAGGGCAACAATCCACTCGAAACTGATCACAAAGATGCCATATTCCCCGATGAGTACATTGAGCAAAACGCCTTCCGGTATAAATGAAGAAAACAGAGTAGCAAAGAAAGGCACCAGCGCGTTCTCTACCAAGATCAGCAGAATCCCCTCTAGGGTTTTACCACCTTGAACGATTACCCCCAGCGAGGCCAGAGTAACCGCCAGGGCGATGGGTATACCAGGCCAAGGCTGCAGCACCGCGCTTCCGAGCCGGTCGAAGAAGCTCAGCTCCCCGGAAACGCTATTTCTCACCCGGGCCGCGATCTGCTTCGCCAGCTGCCACTGATCGCCAATCTGGGCAGGGAAGTTCGGCTTGAATCCCGGCTGGCTGACGACCTTTTCGAGCTCCTGCCGGAGCCTATCAAAGCCCTCACCTTTCACCGCTACCGTTGGCACGACCGGTGCCCCGAGTTCTTGTGCAAGCTGAACGGCATCAATCTGCACCCCATGGCGCTGAGCAACATCCACCAAGTTCAACGCGTAGATAATGGGCACATTGAAGCGCTGCAGCTCCAACCCCAGCTTGATATTCCTCTCCAGATTGGTGGAATCGAGGACGCACACTACCGCCAGGGGACTGCTCTCCATGAACCGGACGGCCACCGCTTCAGCTTCAGATACCGCGTCCAGAGAATATGTGCCGGGCACATCAATTAAGGTGTACCGCCTGCCCCCCAGTTCCATGGTGCCTTCGGTGTATGTGACTGTTGTCCCCGCGTAGTTTGAGCTCATCACCTGCAGGCCGGTGAGCTGCGAGAAAAACACGCTTTTACCCACGTTGGGGTTGCCCATCAACAGAATCTTGTTTGTCTTATGATATACAGCTGCATCTTCATGCACATCATGACAGCTGGCCATGTGTTATCCCCTTACCTCGATCTTTTCTGCAAAGTCCTTGCCGATAGCAATCTCACTGGAGTCGACCTTGAGGAGCACAGGTCCACCCATGCGGTAGGTCAGCTTTTTCTGAATGACGGCATTTTCCACGATCCCTAAGCTCTTCAGAATTCCAACCTCAGGTGCACTTGCCACAACGTACTGCCGCCCATCTTGGGCATAGTACAAGCAGCAGCTGTTTCCACCCAGCTTTTGACTATGCCGATTGCGGTGGCGGTGGCGCATTCTTCTTCCTGCCATCACTGTGCATCTCTCCTGCTCACTGCGATTTTTAGCTTATTCGCGATGATTATCATTTTCAAAACCTGTTCATAATATCGCATCACGGATATTGTTGCACAACCCTCAATGAATGTCAATGACTCTGAAACTCATTCTCGTACGCTTTTTGGGCAGATTCCCACCAAAATGTGTTTTTTCTCAAGACACCCTGTGCAACCGGGAACCGGCCGCGCTTACGCCACCCCGTCTCCCTCTGGCCATTCCCCAAAAAGATGTAAAAGTTAACACACAAAGAAGGAACTTTGATTTTGTTGTCGTACTACGATAAACATAAAGGCTCAAACGTTCTAGATTTTCTATGTATGGTTTTGCCAACATGTAATTAACGATTTTTATTTTACTCTAAATATCAAACGTTGTAGATCAACGTTTGAGGTCGTCCATTGAATGCAGGAGGTTAACGTCCGCATGGCCACACTTAAAGACATCGCCGAAGCGACAGGACTTTCCATTACGACTGTTTCCCGCGTTATGAACAACACCGCTTCTGAGGTCGGTATCTCGCTCAAGACTCAGAAGCTGGTGAGAGAGGCTGCGCGCCGTCTGAATTACTCACCTAACCTAGAGGCTCGTAACCTGAGGCTGGGGAGAAGACCACGGGCTGTGCTGTTTCTGTCTCTGTTTGAGAGCACAACTTATCAGGAAGGCTTCTTCTCTCACCCGTTCTTCGGAGAGTTGATGCATGCGATCCAATCCGAAGTTGCCGCGACCGGCAGCTACCTGGCCTATAAGGCCATCGACGGCAATGAGCCCGATGAAGTGGAGTCGCTGTTGGACGACACGGTCAGTGCCGTGATCAGCTGGGGACATGTTCCCCCACCCCTTGAGGAGCTCTTGTTGAGCAAGCAAATTCCTGTGGCTGCGATTGAGCCCTACACCAAGGGCGAAACGCTGCACTCCATCTACGTTGACAATCAACTGGCGGTGACACAGGCTCTCACTCATCTCTACGAACTCGGACATCGCAGAATCAGCATGGCGGCCCTTGACTTTGGCAACAGTGATTCAAACCTCGCGTTTTTTGAACGCTGCCAGGCATTTGAGACCGGGACTGCGCGACTCTCACCGGAAGTAGTGGGCCGGGTTGAGCATATTGCCCGTACAGCCGAGACAACAGACATTGAGGCGGGCCGCAGACTGGGAAGGCGAATACTGGAGGCACCTGATAGACCAACAGCCATCATTTCGGTAAACGATCTTTGTGCCATGGGCATCATCAAGGCGGCCAAAGAGCTAGGGCTCAATGTTCCGCGTGACCTCAGTGTTGTGGGCATTGATGATATTGAATGGTCAACCCATCACGAACCAGCCCTCACAACGGTCCGCATCCCACGGCAGGCTTTGGCAGAGACAGCCGTCAGTATCATTCAGAAGCTCTTCCGCAACAACACCTTAGAGCGAAAGGAGGTTAGGATTCCCACAGAGTTAATCGTTAGAGAATCCACATCTGCTGCACGAACCTAATTCCAAGTCAAGTTGTCGATGGTTTCACGCGTAAGCAAGTCAGCAACGGCGAGGAGGAGAAAAGTGAGAAAGGTAAGCAACCGTTTATTAATACTGGTAAGCTGTATCCTGTTGGTTTTAGTCACGATCACTCCTGCTTTAGCACAGAATCCCATAACGATCACCTTTATGGGCCATGGGCACCCCGAAGAACATGAGATTTTCACTCGTCTGATCGAAAAATACGAGGAACGCTACCCACATGTAACGGTCAACTACATCAACGTTCCCCCTGCTGAGTACATGATCAGGCTGCAGGCCATGGTAGCTGGTAACCAGACACCAGATGTGTTCTACTTACCAGCAGGCGACCTGATGCCTTGGGCAGATTCGGGGCTGCTCGCTGACCTGACCGAACTAGTAGCAAATACAGATCTGTTTGATGAGGCCAATATCTGGCCCGAAGCTTTAGCTCGCTACAGATATGATGGCAATATGGTAGGCCAAGGTCCCCTTTGGGCACTGCCAAAAGATGTGGGCCCATGGGCACTCGCATATAATGCAGACCTGTTTAAAGAAGCGGGCGTTCCCTTACCTGATCCCGATGTTCCTTGGACATGGGATGAGTTCCTGGAAAATGCTCGTAAACTGACAAGAGGAAGCGGCAACGACCGCAAGTGGGGCGCAGCGTTCTACACACTAGAAGCTGCCGTATGGGCTAATGGAGCCGACTGGCTGGACGAGACTAAAACACGGGTCACGGTTGACGATTCGAAGTTTATCGAAGCACTGCAGTGGGTTGCTGACCTGCGGCTTGTCCACCAGGTAACCCCAACCAGAGAAGAAGAACAGTCCATGGGCGGTTACAGCCGCTTTATCAATGGCCAGATTGCCATGTTCCCCATGGGTCCGTGGGACCAACCCGCATTCTGGAGACTGCCGTTTGAGTGGGATCTGATGCCATGGCCAGTAAGCCCCAACACCGGCAAGAATGCAACCTGGATTGGCTCAATGGGCTTTGCCGTATCCAGCCGCACCAAGAATCTCCAAGAAGCGTTTAACCTTGCTGCTTTCCTCGCTCTGGACCGGGAAGGCCAGCAGCTCAACTACGAGCTGGGTATGGCAGTGCCGAACCTGATCGATATGGCCGAAACCGGATTCTTGAACATGGATAAACCACCAGCAAACCGCAAAGAGTTCCTGAGAATCATCACCGACTACGGCCGCCGTCCAATTAACGAGTATACCTATGACAACGAGTGGATTGATGCATTCTGGCAGGGTGTAGACGCTGTTTACGCTGGCAGAAAGACCGCAGCGGAATTCTGTAAAGAAATTCAACCGGAAATGCAGTCCCTGCTCGACCGTGCCATCGCCCGCCAAGAGCAGCAGAGACAGCGGAACAGATAAGCGACTGATCGCCACGAGGGTCTTGTCCTCTGGACAAGACCCCGTTCCGCATTCACACATGAGGAGAGGTACCATGCAGACGAAAGTTTCTATATACAAACAAGAAAAGCGCTGGGCCTACCTTTTTGTGCTTCCGGCAGTGCTGCAGTTCTTCCTCTTTGGCGCTGGTCCCCTAATCTACTCACTCTATGCTAGTTTTACAGACTGGAATGTACTGTTCGGAGTGCGATTTGTTGGTCTGGCGAATTATAGGGAGATCTTGGTTACAGAGAGATTCTGGAAAGCCGTTTATAACACGTTTTTCCTGATGCTGGGGACGCCGATCGGGATCGCGTGCGCCCTGATGCTGGCCTTAGCGCTGAACCGCAGAACGATTGGCAGCAAGTTGTTTCGCGTTATCTATTATCTACCGTCCGTGTCATCAGTGGTGGCCATTTCCATTCTCTGGACGTGGATATACAACTACGACTACGGCATTCTGAACACGCTGCTGCGCATGGTCTTCGGCGTTGATGGACCTAACTGGCTCTATGATCCCACCTGGATAAAACCATCATTGATTCTCATGGGTGTATGGCGTTCATTTGGAGCGACGGCCATCTTCTATCTTGCAGCCTTGCAGAACATCCCCCAGGTTTACTATGAAGCAGCCAAGATCGATGGTGCTGGGCCGTGGCAGTCATTCTGGCGTGTCACCCTGCCGCTGATTACCCCAATTACGTTCTACCTTCTTGTCATGGGTGTAATCGGAAACATGCAGTCTTTTGCGGAGATTCATGTGATGCTCAGCAACGGAGGCACCGAGTACAGCGGGGCCACAATTGTGTATTTCTTGTGGCAGAAAGCATTCCAAAACTATGAGATGGGCTTTGCCTGTGCAGTTGCTTGGATTCTGGGCTCAATCATCTTTATCTTGACTTTACTACAGTTCAAGACGATGCGCCATTGGGTATATGACGGCAGTTAGGAGGGAGGAACAGCATGCTCACTAACCCGAAAGCTCAACAGAGAATTGGAGATATACTCGTCACCATACTACTGTCGTTAGGTGCTGTTACAATGCTGTTCCCATTTGCTTGGATGATATCCACATCCCTGAAGGAACAGCGCTACATCTTCACCCTTCCTCCTCAGTGGATACCTGACCCGATTCTGTGGCACAAGTACATCGAAGTCTGGGAAAAGGTTCCTCTCCTGTATGGATTTATGAACAGCACCATCGTTGCACTGTCAGTGATCATCGTGGGCACATTTACCTCATCACTTGCCGCTTTCGCCTTCTCGAAGATGCGGTTCCCGCATAAAGAAAAGTTGTTCATGTTCTTGCTGGGTACCATGATGATCCCCTATGCGGCGGTCATGATCCCGCAGTTTGTCATGTTCTCCAACATCGGTTGGGTAGATACGCTCTGGCCACTAATCCTTCCGGGCCTGTTTGGCAATGTGGCGATGATCTTTTTCCTCAGGCAGTATCTAACAGGAGTGCCAACAGCGATAATTGATGCAGCGAAGATCGATGGCTGCAGCTTCTTTGGGATCTACTGGCGGATAGTCCTTCCATCAATCAAGCCCGCGATCGCCGCCCATGTGGTCATGTGGTTCATGGGTATCTGGAACGACTACCTCGGCCCTGTCATCTACCTGACTTCACCGAGGAAAATGACAATCCAGCCGGTGATCGCGCTGTTTAACTCGTATTACGCGTCCCAAAACGACTACGCTTTGATTATGGCTGCCTCGGTAATATCCATGATGCCTGTCATATTTATCTTCGTCTTTTTCCAGAGGTACTTCATCGAATCCCTGGTCATCTCCGGCATGAAAGAATAAGCGAAAGGAGAACCTCATGCAGCACCTCCAGTTTCTCGGAACTCTCACACTTCTGATTCTCGTTTTGTCTAGCGGGTGGGCACTCCAAGGGAAGGGAGCTGAACTTATGGCTGAGGAGTTCTACACCAACAATTTCGAGTTGGAAGAGCAGTGGTCTGATTACGGCATCGGTGACCCGTATGTACTGCGGTACAACGGCCGCTACTATCTTTACCCCAGTACCAAGGATGGCTTTCCAGGAGTTCGGGTATGGGTATCTGAAGATCTTGTCAACTGGTCATACGCAGGATATGCCACCGAGGAGCCTGTTACAACCACTGCATACGCTCCAGAAGTAGTCTACTCCAACGGTAAGTTCTACATGTATACATCCCCTGCGGGGAATGGGCACTACGTACTCACAAGTAACAGCCCGCTGGGGCCTTTCGAACTGCAGACTGACAATTTTGGCATGACCATCGATGGCTCGGTGTTCATCGATGATGATGGGCAGTGGTACTTCACCCACGCGGGTACCCAGGGGATCATCGGCCATGCGATGCACGATCCTCTCAATGTGAGCCCTGCAGGCCGGACACTCAATGCCTACCTTGGTCACTGGACGGAAGGTTCCACGATTTTCAAACGTGAAGGTACTTATTATATGACCTACACAGGCAACCACGTCTTCAGCCCGGGGTACCGCATCAACTACTCCTTTGCCACCGATGAACCGCTTGGTTCATACATAACGCCGCGCAACAACCCGATTATAATCAACACAACGGATAACTTCTTCGGTTTAGGTCATAACTCTATCGTTCTCGGTCCTAACCTCGATGCCTACTATATTGTCTACCACAATCTAGTTGGCCGCTCTATGGCTGGGCCTCCAGTGCGCAAGATGAACATTGATCGAATGGCGTTTAACGGCAAGAAGCTGGTTGTGTTGGGTCCCACTTATTTCCCCCAACCCGTTCCCGAACTGCCAGATTACTTCACATGGATTGATGAGGAAGGTTGGAATGAATGGCTCATTTATGAGCGGGATCAGCAGATTCTTGCCCTCTCCCCCGCC
>JAAYMI010000053.1 GCA_012521465.1 Bacillota bacterium
GTGCTGTACGTTTTTGCTGATGCCAACATCGCCGGCTATGATGCTGGTCTGGCATACAAGAGAAGTGGCAAGGCTGGTCTTGAGGATGCCCTCAATACCGTTGGCGTCTGGGGCAAAGCAGGTATCGACATGTTCACGCTCCAAGCTGATCTCGGTGCTACCTTCCTCCAGAAGGATGAAGATGCTGAAGGCGCGGGCGACGACGACAAGAGCCTTGCTTTCGGTTACGGTGCGAAGGTTACTGCCGAGGTTACCGATGAAGTCACTGTCTATGCCCAGTACAAGGGTAAGCAGACAGGCTTTGACAACGCAGGTTGGCCCGTAAGCGAGCTGGAACTGAACGCAACCTATGATGATTCCTCGCTGAAGGTTGCTGGAACCTTCACTCAGGATCTGAACGCAAAGAGCAACAAGGTTAAGGCCGAAGCTTACTATCGCTTCAGCGACACCCTTGGCTACGGCGATCTATTCAAGAGCGACAAGTACTTCACCAATACTGCTCCTGCAGTGGGCTTGGTCGCAAACCTCGAAGACTTCAGCATTAAGGATGTAACCCTGAACGTTGCTTCGCCAGTTGTGGAAGACATGGTCTGGGCCCGTGCGATGGCTAAGTACGCTCCCGAGCCCGGCAAGGACGATGAAGGCAAAGACGTAACCGTCAACCACTTCGAAGTCGGCGCTTATGCTCATGTGAAGGTCACCAACAAGCTCACAGTTGAGCCATCGGTTGAGTACAAGACCAAGGATTCCGTTATCGACCTGACTGGTAAGGCTTCCTACCTGATCGGCAGCTCCGAAGACGTAGCTCTGAACCTGACTGTTCAGAAGGTTATGGTTGCTGAAGACGCTGAGGAAGCAACAGCTAAGGAAGTTCTCAAGGCTGGTGTCACCGTCAAGTTCTAGTCGAAAACAGCAAGAGCCGCTCGGATATTCCGGGCGGCTTTTTGGTGTGGCAAGGCGTCAGGATGTGCTCGCCGGCCACAGCAGATTAAGGAGCTCGAGGAGCTGGGCAGCAGCCACATCTTCCGTCGTAATGTACTCAGGCCGGGGGAGGAGCTGGAGTGGGTCTGCCCTCCAGCAGGTTAGAAACTCCTGGACATACGGGGGAGCGGGGGCTGCCAGGCCGGATGAGAGATTGGAGAGCAGGGCTTGCAGTTTCAGCCGGACTATGGGCCTGCTTTTGGGGGTTATCTGCAGGCCGGTTTGAGCTGTGGAGATTGCCCTGTCCTTGTGACACCTGTGGGCGTGGACACGGGCTGCCAGGAAGTGCATTTCATAGTCTGGTGGTGGAGAAACGGGCTGCAGCGGATTGCTGACACTTTCAGTAAGACACTCTAGGTATCTGGTTATACTTGTATCAGGAAGGTGCTCCAGGTAAGTTAGGCAGCGGGGTGGGTTTAGGACCGTGAGCTTTGCTGCTTCCAGCAAGAGCTGATCCCCCAGAAGTTCAGAAATCGTGAGCTGCAGGTTTTGGGCCCCGCCTTCAGCACCTCGAGGGAGGGCAGATCATGGCCCCGTTCGATGCGGCTGATGAAGCTGCTGGTGGCGGCCGTTGCTATGTCGCGCTGTGTTAAGCGCAGCTGGCGGCGACGTGCTCGGATCCGTTTTCCCAGAAGTTCCATGGCATGCCTCCATAAAACATGGCAAAATGGTTAGCACTGATATCTATCGTACCATGAATCATGTAAACAGGCAACTACTACCATTGTTGACGATCCCAGGAAGGCAAGCTATAATGAGGATAGATTGTAGTGTCGAGGGGTGAGTGGTCGTGGCAGACAAACAGCGCGTCATGGTGTATATCAGCCGCAAGCTTTTGTCTGAGGTGGATGAGATCTGCCACCAAGAGCGGATAAATCGCAGTCAAATTGTACGCGATGCCATGCGGATGTATATAATGGAGAGGAGCAAGCGAATTTTGCGGGAGCAGCTCAAACAAGGGTACCAGAGCATGGCTTACCTCAATCTCATGCTTGCGGAAGAGTTGAGCTGCGACGAGATTTGGGATTACGAACGCCAGTTGGCGGAGGCTGATTAGAGTGCAAAATGTGACCCGCGGCGACATATTTTATGCCAACCTCAATCCTGTGATAGGCTCAGAACAAGGGGGCGTGCGTCCAGTCCTAATCCTTCAGAATGATATCGGCAACAAATACAGCCCCACCACCATCGTTGCGGCGATCACATCCCGGATTAAGAAAGCTAAGCTGCCCACCCATGTGGAGTTGGAGGCGTCTAAATATCACCTGGAAAAGGATTCAGTCATTCTCTTGGAGCAGGTACGCACCATCGACAAGCGGCGGCTTAAGGAACAGATTGCTCATCTAGATGATGAAACAATGGAGAAAATTAACCAAGCCCTGCTGATCAGTCTCGGCTTGGTTGAGCTATAATGGAGTTATAGAATCCGGCAACACTCATTCGCGTGAGTGTTCTTTTTTTTGAAGGGAGAGGCAGCATGAGCGGGAAGACACCATTGATCGGAGTAGTGTGCGGACATCAGCAGGATCCAGAGCGCTTTTACGTGAACGCCCCCTATATTCATGCCCTGCAGCGGGCTGGTGGGACCCCAGTGTTGATTCCCTACCTCCCCAAAGAGCAGCTGTTGGAGATTCTGTCCATGTTTGCAGGAATCCTCCTGCCAGGAGGAATCGACATCGACCCCGCGAGGTTTGGCGAGCAGCCCCATCCAAGGTGCGGCCAGATTGACCCGATTTGGGACGAGCTCGACATAACAGTCGCGAGTTGGGCTTTGGAGAACAGCGTACCCATCCTGGCCATCTGTCGCGGCATCCAGGTGCTGAATGTGGCGGCCGGCGGAACTCTTGTGCAGGATATCGCCTCGCAGGTGCGGGATCCCATCAAGCACCAACAGGAAGCTCCCCGTTGGTATGCAACTCACGATATTTCTGTCCAGCCCGGCAGCCGGTTAGCTGCTCTGCTGGGCGGCAGGTCGCTGCGGGTGAATTCTTTCCATCACCAAGCAGTGCGCCAGGTGGGGGCAGGTCTGCGGGTAGCGGCCTCGGCCCCTGACGGAGTGATTGAGGCAGTGGAGGGTACCTCTTCCCACTTTGTGCTGGGTGTGCAGTGGCATCCCGAACTGATGGCGGATCGCTATCCCTCAGCCCAGCAGCTGTTTGACGAGTTTGTCCGAGCCGCGGAGCGAGAGCAAGGATCGCGCCTGTAAACGGTGTCATTATACAGGGCAGGAATCTCGCCCCCGAGTGGTGAAGAAAGCTTGGTGCGAAATACCCACTAGGGAGGCGGTTTGCTTGCTGGCGATTAAGAATGTTACTTTGTACACTATCACCAATGGCATCGTGGTCGGAAACCTCATAGTTGACGATAGCGGACGGATCGCCGACGTAGGAGATGTTCCTATCCCGGATGGGGTAGAGGTGATTGACGGTACAGGCAAGATTCTGATGCCTGGCCTGATTGACGCGCATGGCCACGCTGGTGTCTACGAAGAGGCTTTAGGCTGGGAAGGCGCAGATGGCAATGAAGCGGTGGATCCGATCACGCCCCAGCTGCGCGCAGTCGATGCTCTCAATCCCCATGAAGAGGGAATTAAAGAAGCACTAGCTGCCGGTGTGACCACCATGTGCGTGCTGCCTGGAAGTGCGAATGTCATCGGCGGTCAGGGCGTAATCATTCACACCCATGGCAATACTGTTGACGAGATGGTAATTGGCGAAGGCGGCATGAAAGTGGCCTTCGGGGAAAACCCCAAGCGGGTGTATTCCAATCAGAAGAAATCCCCTTCCACCCGCATGGCTACAGCTGCGCTTTTGCGGGAGCAGCTCGCGAAAGCGAAGGACTACCTAGCTAAGCACAAGAAAGGTGAGACTGACCCCGACAAGGCTCCAGACCGCGATCTGAAGCTGGAAGCCTTAGCGCGCGTCCTCAAGGGAGAAATTCCCCTGCGCGCCCATGCTCATCGCGCTGATGATATTATGACGGCGCTGCGGATTGCTGACGAGTTCGGAGTGGATATTATCATTGAGCACTGCACGGAAGGGCACAAGATTGCCGCCGAATTGGGCAGACGGGGAGCTATGGCTGTTGTCGGCCCGACCATGACTAGGCGCTCGAAGGTGGAGGTCCGGGAAAGGTCCTATACCACTCTAAAGACCCTGTGGGAGCAGGGTGTGGAGATCGCCATCACCATGGATCACCCGGTAATCCACGTGCAGTACCTGACCGTTTCCACTGCCTTGGCCGTTAAGGCAGGCCTGCCGCGGGAAGAAGCGCTCAAGGCGATCACGATCAACCCGGCACGCATTTTAGGTATTGCTGACCGATACGGTTCCTTAGA
>JAAYMI010000004.1 GCA_012521465.1 Bacillota bacterium
AGCCATTCAAATTCCTCCTCTTAGAATTCTGGTTTGTCCAACTTCTATTCTAACTGAGGAATTTGTTAATGGCTCTCCTATTTTTTCAGAAAACCATTTTTACACCATTATACGGACTCAACTGCGATGTTGCAGTCCTCTTTGTAATCGTGCAGTGTGTTATTCTATTTTGTTCCAAGTGAAAAAGGATGTCTTCTGTGTTATAATGATGAAAATATTAATATTCCATCCTATTATGATTGTATGCGCGAGATAGTTCGCGGCTGGAGGCGCATAAGGCCGGAAAGAGGAGTGTTCTGTTTTGTTCGCAATCGAAAGACACGGAAAGGTCTTAGACTACATCAATGAGAGGAAAAAAGCCAGCGTTAAAGAGTTGAGCCAGCACTTTAGAGTGTCCAAAGTGACGATCCGCCGAGACCTGGATGAGCTGGTGCGCAGAGGTCTTGTGATCAAGACCCATGGCGGGGCGCTTTCTTTGGACAACAGCTTTTCTTCCGAGATACCCTATGAGAAGAAGTTCATGCAGAACGTAGAGGCCAAGAAGAAGATTGGACTCCTGGCGGCTCGCATGGTTGAGCCTGATGACGTGATCATTCTTGATGCTGGTTCTACTACACTGGAGATCGCTGCACAGCTAAGACCTCTTGATGAAGTGACGGTTATTACCAATGATTTGAAGATTGCGGTGGCTTTGGCGCACAAACCGGGAGTACAATTGATGGTCACAGGAGGGGTTCAGGAAAAAGGCGTCTACACCTTAACCGGATCTACCGCCGAGGAGTTCCTCTCGAAGATCCGTGCCAAGAAGACATTCTTGGGCGCAGATGCCATCAGCTTGGAGTATGGCATCACGAATCGCACCTTCCAGGAAGTGTCGGTGAAGAGATGCATGATGAAGGCGGCAGATGAAGTGATTCTGGTTGCCGATCACAGTAAGTTTGACAAAAAAGTCTTTGCCTTCCTCTGTGAACTGCAGGAGGTCGACCAGATCATTGTCGATCGCATGGAGCCTGACTTGAAGACGGAGCTGACCAGGATGGGGATAAAAGTTACTGTTGCCGATGAAGTGGTGGACGATTTGGAAGATGCAAACTAGAGGCTTTTGACAGCATAGTGTACAACTGTTTGGTTTTGGAACGCAAAAAAAAATAAAAACAAGCAGGGTTTTGGTTGTGCATGTTGAATTCGTTTACAAACGAAAGCAAAAACACACAAAACAAACACATTGCATAAGCAGCACATGTTGTTTTGCTAAGTCGTTCGAGCTAATCGGACTATTAGGGGGGTGTTAGGCGGTAATCCGATCAGCAGAGCCCATGCTCACAGACTGCGGCTGGACTGGCTCAAAATTGTCCACACAGAATGATCTAAATTTTTGAGGAGGAAAGAACTATGAAAAAAAGAATTGGTTTGCTCTTAGTTGTAGCACTAGTAATTGCGGCAGTTTCTGCTCCTTTTGTTGCCGCTCAGGCCAAGTATACCATTGCTAACGTGCCTAAGATGGTAGGTATTGCCTGGTGGGATAGAATGGAAGTAGGTAACAAGCAGTTCAGCTCCGAGACCGGTCATGAAGTGTTCCAGATTGGTTCTCACCAATTGGATCCTGCTGAGCAGGTCAGAGCAATTGAAGACGTAATCGCCCAAGGCGTTGACGCAATCAACGTAATTCCTGTTTCTCCTGAAGCACTGGAGCCAATCCTGGGCAGAGCGATGAATGAAGGCATCGTTGTTATCGCCCACGAAGCTCCTAATCTCCAGAACGTGCACTATGACGTAGAAGCATTTGAGAACCGTGCTTACGGTGCTCACCTTATGGAAAACCTCGCTCAGGAAATGGGCGGTGAAGGCGGCTACATCATCATGGTTGGCGCTTTGACCATGGCTACTCACCAAGAGTGGGCACAAGGCGCTATCGAGTACCAGGAAGCAAACTATCCAAATATGTATCAAGTAGCTCCAATGGTTGAAATGGCATCCGAAGGCGGCGCACAGGAAGCTTCCTACGTAGTTGCCAGAGAAGTTATCGCAACCTACCCAGACATTAAAGGCTTCATCGGCATGGATATGCTCAATCCTCCGGGAATTGCCATGGCAGTAGAAGAAGCCGGCAAGTCCGGTCAAATCGCTGTAACAGGCACCAGCCTTGTATCCGTTGCCAGAGACTACCTCGAAAACGGAACCATCAAGACCATCTCCTTCTGGGATCCTGCCATTGCCGGACGGGCCATGAGCTCTCTCGCAGTTAAAGTCATTGAAGGTGAAGAGATTGTTGACGGTATCGACCTTGGCGTACCTGGCTTCGAGAACTGCACCGTTGACGGCAAGCTCGTCATCGGCTCCGCCTGGGTAGACGTAAATATCGACAACATGGAAGATTACAACTTCTAAACTAAGACATTAAGGGAAGATACTTCGCAGGGAAGTATCTTCCCTTTCTTTCGCTTTCGATCAACGGTCTAGACTCACGACCAGCACATGAAACCGGAACTTAACACAAAGAAAACGGCCATTAAATGGCTGTTTTTTCTCCCTGTCCGGCTGCAGAAAAAAGGTTTATTTTTCTTCGAAAAAAATCACAATGACAAGCAGGGTTTTGAAAATCAATGTGGAATCGCTTATAAAAGAAAGCAAAAGCACACAAACGAAACCAAAGAAATCCAGCTGGAAGAAACAGAAGTTGACAATACTAATTTGATTGGTTTCTAATAGAAGCAGCAGATCAGGAGATATGTCCCAGGGATGTATCTCCTGAAGAGAGCCTTGGCATAATCAGCGGCCAAAAGAGGAATCGTTAGTTTAGACCATAAAATTGGGGTAAAATCCCAAGATCAACTGGAGTGGGGAATGTGAAAAAAATTGTAGAGCTGAAAAATGTAGTCAAAACATTTTCTGGCGCGGTGGCCCTTGATGGGATGAATTTGACCATTTATGAAAGGGAAATCCGGTGTCTCATCGGTGAAAACGGTTGTGGCAAATCAACCATGATCAAGGGCATCTCTGGGTATCATAAGTTTGATAGCGGAGAACTGATTATTAATGGCAAGCATTATCAGAACATTACACCGCGGGAAGCTATGGACGAAGGGATTCAAGTCATTTACCAAGACTTTGCACTCTTTCCCAATATGACCGTTGCCGAAAATATCATGATGATTGATTCAACGACGCAAAACCGCAGGCTCGTCAATTGGAAAAAGATGAAGGAAGAGGCGCGGCGGACGTTAGAGCGAATCAAGTTCGACATTGATGTGGATAAGTATGTTGCCGACCTGAATGTGGCCGAGAAGCAGATGGTGGCCATCAGCCGAGCGATTGCACAAGAGGCCAAGCTGCTGATTATGGATGAGCCAACATCAGCCCTAACCAATGCAGAGGTTGAAAAGCTGTTTGACGTGGTTCGGGAACTTAAGAAAAATGGTGTGTCGGTCCTCTTTGTTACCCATAAGCTGGATGAAGTAATCAGGGTTTCCGACTCAATCACGGTGATGCGAAACGGAAAGAACGTCTACGAATCCAACGAAAATACCCTTTCCAAGGAAGACATGATCTATTACATGACCGGAAAGAGGCTGAGCGAACAGCGTTCGGAGGATGTTAAACGGGAAGGGGTGCCGGTTCTGGAGGTTCGCAACTACAACCTCGACGGTGCCTTCAAGAATGTCAACTTCTCCCTGTATAAAGGTGAGATCCTGGGTATCAGCGGCCTGATGGGCTGCGGCAAGGATCGGCTGGCCAAGGCTCTCTTCGGGATCGAGCCTGCTTCCTCAGGTGAAGTGCTGATTAACGGCAAGCCCATCGGTCTGATTAGAAGAGTTCAGGATGCTTTGGACCACAATATTGGCTATGTCCCGGAAGACCGCTTGACCGAGGGACTCCACATGGACCATACCATCGCTGATAATGCGATTGCCCGCATTATTAAGCAGCTCCGGGGGAAATATTCTCTCCTGAGCAAAGAAGTAGTCCGGGATAAACAGGACGAGACCCTGTCCATGGTGCGCATTACTGGCCTCCGGCGCGATAATCCCGTCAGGACCCTCTCCGGCGGCAACCAGCAGAAAGTTGTCTTGGTGAAATGGCTGGCGGCAAACCCGGATATCCTGATTCTCAATGCTCCGACAGTAGGCGTTGACGTTGGTGCGAAGAGTGAGATTCATGATATTGTAAGGGATTTGGCCAAACGGGGAGTGTCAACCATTGTTATTTCAGACGACATTCCTGAAGTCGTCCAGGTTTGTCAGCGTGTTCTGATCATGGAAAATGGAGAAATTGCCAGCGAACACTTGGTCAAGGACATTACGATTGAGCAGTTGGAAGCAATGATTTCCGGAAAAAATAAAATGGTGGATGCGCAATGAAAAAATTACTGAAATCAAATGAGTTGGTGTTGGTAGGGATTATTCTGATTCTGTGGGTCGCTTTCGGTTTGGTGAACCCCAACATTTTGAGCATATCTAACGTCTTTTCAATTACCAGAGCCAGCATTGTGACTGCAACTTTTGCCTTGGCGGCGATGCTGGTCATGATTGTCGGCGGTGTGGACATCTCATTCTTGGCCATCGGGTCCTTTGCCATGTATGTGGTGGTCAAGTATTTTGTGGAAATGCAGCTGCTGGGAGCGTCCATGGCAGTCATCTTCCTGGCTGCAATAGCAGTGGGAATCGTCCTGCATCTGATTAACTGGTTCTTTATCGATCGTTTGAGCCTGCCGATTTTCATTGTGACTGTAGGCACTCAAAGCCTCTACAAGGGCTATCTCTTAGCCTTCGTGGGCACATCCTATATCACCAGGCTGCCCGACAGCCTGCGGGCCCTCGCCACACGCTACGTAGCCTCTGTGACAGACCAGAACGGCATTACCTATAACCTGCACATTTTAGTGCTAGTGGTTGCAGTCATGTATGTCCTGGTGCACCTGCTCCTGACCTACACCACGCTGGGCCGGCATGCCTACGCCATCGGCGCAGATGCTACAGCAGCCAAGCGTGCGGGGATTAACATCTCTAAGACCCGCTTCCTGATCTTTGTCATTGCCGGGGCGATTGCCGGGATTGCGGGCATGTTCCACGGGACACTGAACCGCACTGCTGTACCTGCGGATATTGTCGGCGGAGAGCTGGCAGTAATTGCCGCTGTTTTCCTGGGAGGGGGAGCATCCAAGCGGGCGAGGGGTTCGGTTTTAGGCACAGCTTTAGGTGTCTTCCTGCTGGCGCTTATCTCCAACAACCTGATTCTGTTGGGAATCCCGTCCTACTGGCAGCAGGCAGTGACCGGAACAATCATTATTATAGGTATTGTGCTTCAATCGCTTAGAGGAGCTACTCAGCTAGGAAAGAAAGGGGCAAGCTCATGACGACTCGCTCAGGTGACAGACGCTTCTTGGCTCAATTCAAAGATGCCAATGTTATTAGACTGATTTTCGTAACCATCATTGTCTTTGTGATTATGTCTCTGCTCAGGCCTCAGCTGTTTTTGACAGCCCGCAACTTTAGGTCTATGGGCTACCAGTTGGCTGAACTCGGATTCTACTCCATGGCCATGATGATGACGATGGTTTCCGGCGGAATTGACCTGTCCATCATCGCCATCTCCAACTTCTCCGGAATTGCAGCAGCCTTTATTCTGCGTGCGGCTGCACTAAACGGAGCGGCAGGATTCACCCTGCTTCTCTACGGGCTGTTGGCTGTGGGTGTGGCACTCTTAATCGGGATTCTCTGCGGGCTGCTCAACGGGCTTATCATTTCTCGGCTGCGCATCCCAGCCATGCTGGTGACGTTGGGAACCATGAACCTCTTTACCGGCCTGGCCATCATCCTGACCAAGGGTAAGTCGGTTTCCGGCTTCCCGTCACAGGTTCTTTATCTAGGAAACAACACGCTCTTGGGTCTGCCTATTCCCCTGTGGTTCCTCATCGGCGGACTGATCGTGACCAGTATTCTCCTGGAGCGCACCAGCTACGGCTTTGAGCTGAAATTTGTCGGGCAAAACCCCATTGCCAGCTTGTTCACAGGTATGAACAACGAGAAGATCCTGGCCAAGACCTATGTTTACAGCGGGATTTTGAGCGCCATTGTCGGGCTCATCGTGCTTACCAGAACGAACTCTGCCAAAGCAGACTTCGGACAGAACTACCTCTTCCAGGCAATTCTCTGTTCTGTTCTAGGGGCTACTAACCCTGACGGCGGTTACGGCAAAGTAACCTGTCTGACCTTAGCCCTGATTTCGCTGCAGTTCTTGTCCAGCGGATTTAACATGCTGAGGCTCGGGGGCTACCACAAGGAGTTTGCCTGGGGCGTCCTGCTGCTAGCTGTGTTGACTTACAACTTCATTAGAGAGCGCCGCATGCAGCGGACTGGTGCAGCACGGGCGAAGTCTTAAACGGAGGTGAATGCTGTGGGTAAGCGTTATCTTTTAGGATTTGACTGTGGAACTTACGAATCCAAGGGCGTGATTATGGACGAAAATGGCGTTATTGTCGTCCAGGCCGCATCGCCCCATGTCTTGAAAGTTCCCCAGCCAGGCTTTGCAGAGCATGATCCGATCAATGACTGGTGGATGGGTTTTAAGAAAATCGTGAGGGAACTGCTGGACAAGAGCGGAGTGGATCCCCAGAGCATTGCCGGGATTGGAATCAGCACCATTATGGCGGCTATCACTCCCGTTGACGAGAACTTCAACCCCCTGCGCAACGCCATTCTTTACGGCATTGACACCCGCGCGGCCAAGCAGGCTGAAGAGCTGAACCGGGAAATCGGCGAAGAAAGAATGAAAAGGATCAGCGGTGCAACCTGCACAGTGGAATCCTTTGGGCCAAAAATTAAGTGGATTAGGGACAATGAGCCCGAAGTCTACGCCAAGACCAAGTGCTTCACTATCGCATCGGGATTTTTGACTGCCCGGCTGACAGGCAGATTCTGTGTGGATCGCTACTCTGCCATGCGGGCCCAGCCCATGCTGGACTACCGCACTATGACCTGGAGTGATGAGCTCACAGAGTATGTATGTCCCGCCCATATGCTGCCAGAAATTGTCCACACCACAGATGTGATTGGAACTGTAACCAAGCAGGCGGCGGAAGAGACCGGCCTGGCAGAAGGGACGCCTGTGATTGCCGGAACAACCGATGCCGGTGCCGAGGCGGTAAGTGTCGGGGTGGTGGAACCTGGCGATGTGATGCTGATGTATGGATCTACTGCCTTTATGATTCAGCTGACAGACAGATTGGTTGACGCTGCGCCGCTTTGGTCAGGGCATGCCGTGCTCAAGAATGTTTACACCATTACTTCAGGCATGGCCACTACAGGCTCACTGACCAGGTGGCTGCGGGACAATTTCGCCAAAGAACTCGTGGAACAGGAAGAAAAGAAAGGCATCAATGCCTATGCCGCCCTCTTTACAGAGGCGGAGAACATACCGGCAGGTTCCGACGGGCTGATTATCCTCCCCTATTTTGCCGGCGAACGCATGCCGATTCAGGATCCCTTGGCGAAGGGTGTGATCTTCGGTCTCAACTTGCGCCATACCCGGGGGCATATAGTCAAAGCGGCCTTTGAAGGGGTAGGATACGGCATCGACCAAAACCTGCAGCTGATGCGGCAGGCGGGCTTCCCCCTGGACAATGTCATGGCCGTAGGCGGAGGAACCAAGTCCAGGCTGTGGCTGCAGACAGTGAGCGATATTTGCGGCATCAAGCAGACGGTGCCCAAGGTTACCTTTGGAGCATCCTACGGTGACGCCATGCTCGCGGCCCTGGGAGTAGGCATCATTGACTCGCCTAGGGAGATCAAGAAATGGATTGAAGTTGACTATGTAACTGAACCAAATCCAGAGCATCGTGAGCTTTATGATAGAAACAAGAAACATTTTGCTGAGCTGTACAAGCTCAACAAACACATCATGCACGCTTTAGAGGCGTAGGAAAAGGAGTGATCACTATTCGCTTAGAGACCTTACTCAGAGAAACCTGTCTGATTCCTGCCCTGGCGGGGTTTGAACAGAAGATGGCCGCCTATATGCAGGAAAAGTTTGAAGAAATGGGCTATGAGGTCACTATCGATCTGTTCGGCAACTGCATAGCCAAAGTTGAGGGTAAGGATCCCGAGGCAGAGCCGGTTATGATCTTCGGCCACATGGATCAGCTTGGCTTCCTGGTGAAGTACATTGAAGGCAACGGCTTTCTCAGGCTGGAACGCCTCGGCGGCATCCCTGAAAAGGTGTTGCCCGCCCTGGAGGTACAAGTGCAGAACCGGGAAGGAAAAATGTTTGACGGTTTGATCGGCGTACGATCCCACCACTCAACTCCTCCCGAAGAGAAGTACGTTGTTGAAAAGTACCCCAAATTGTTTGTAGATATCGGCGCAACCAGCCGTGAACAGGTGGAGGAGCTGGGAATCACCGTAGGCAGCCCAGTTGTCTACGCACCCAAGTTTAAGAGACTTTTAGGCGATGTTGTTTCCGGCACTTCCATGGACAACCGCATTGCCACCTCTGTTGTGCTGGAACTAGGCTATCTCTTTAAGGACAATCCGCCTGATATGCCTGTCTACCTGGTGGGAACAGTTCAGGAAGAGTTCAATTTGCGGGGAGCCATGATGGCCGCACGCAGCATTAAGCCGAAGTTTGCCATTGCCATTGACGTTGCACTCGATGGAGGCACGCCGGGAAGCGAGGGCACAACCCATGTGATGCTCGGGCAAGGCCCTGTAATCAGCCATTACAACTTCCACGGCCGGGGCACCCTCAACGGAACGATTCCCCATCCGGCAATGGTAAGGCTGTTCGAAAGAACGGCAGAAGAGAAGGGCATCGCCTTCCAGCGTTATGCTAGCATCGGTATGCTCACTGACATGGCCTATGTACAGCTCGAGGGAACCGGTGTTTATGGGATAGATATAGGTATACCCTGCAGATATACCCATACGCCAGTAGAAACCTGCAACCTACAGGATTTGGAGACTACTGCCCAGCTGGTATTCGCAGCGGTCCACAACATGAAGGATATGGATTTATCCAGGTAAATCCAGATTAGTACCAAGAGAAAGGACAGATAAAATGAACTGGATCCAAGAAACTTTTAACACGAATAAACCGATCATCGCCATGTGCCACTTCAAGGCGCTCCCAGGTGATCCTGGCTATGACAAGGCCGGCGGAATGAAGAAGGTTGTCGAGGCTGCACGCCATGACCTATTGGCTCTGCAAGAAGGCGGCGTAGACGCAGTCATGTTCTCTAACGAGTTCAGCCTTCCTTACCTGACAGACGTTCATACCGTAACCGTAGCCGCTATGGCCAGGGTAATCGGTGAACTGATGGATGACATTGAGGTTCCCTACGGTGTAAACGTACTGTGGGATCCCAAGCGCTCCTTGGATTTGGCAGTAGCAGTAGATGCCAAGTTCGTCAGGGAGATCTTCACCGGTGTCTATGCCAGTGACTTCGGCCTTTGGAACACCAACTGCGGCGAGGCAGTCCGCCACCAGCACGCCATTGGCGCTGAGAACGTCAAGCTGCTGTTCAACATTGTGCCAGAGGCAGCCAAGTACCTTGCCGACAGAGACCTGGTCTCGGTAGCAAAGAGTACTGTATTTAACGCCAAGCCCGACGGGCTCTGCGTATCCGGACTCACTGCCGGTGCAGAAACTGATGCACAGCTCATCAGCCTTGTAAAGCAGACTGTACCTCAGACCGCTGTGTTTGCCAACACCGGCGTTCGCATGGAGAACGTTGAGGAGCAGCTCAGCATCGCAGACGGAGCCGTTGTCGGCACAGCGTTCAAAGTTGACGGGGTTTTCGAGAATCCAGTTGATGTAAATCGTGTAAAACTCTTCATGGATAAAGTTAAAGCATTCAGAAAGAACCTCTAAACAGAACGAAGATGCTGATGGGGGCCTGTCCCCCTTTACAAATGAACCGCCCCGTTATGGAGCGGTTCGTTTGATGTGACCGGGTTCTTCTGCTAGTATAGATAAAGGGTGAGTGTATGGAACTAAATCGTGTCCTGGAGGGTAGAAACAGGGACTTCAAGCTGCTGGTCCTGGACATTGACGGGACGATTATTACCAATGACAGGCGGCTGACCCGCCGGACAATTGAGGCGATCCAACGGGTGAAAGCAGCAGGGATCAAAGTAACAGTGGCAACTGGGCGGCAGCATCCGAGCGCGGTGCACATTGCACGTGCCATCGGAATTAACGCACCTTTGATCTCCAGCGACGGCGCGATGATCCAGGATCTGTCCACCGGCGAGACCGAAATCTATCCTCTGGACAAAGAAAAAGCGAAACGGGCTGTGAAAATGGCCGAGAAGTATAAAGGTTTCAGAGTGGAGGTCTTTTTTGAAAAGACCAGGTACCATGCTGGGGAAGGCTACAAAAGAAGGCTTTTGAAGAAGTATCTGACGCCTCCCCTAAGGCATTCGATTCTGGGAACCCTGTATTACATCCGGGATTTCGTCTGTGTACCGGTTGAAGATAAAGGCGACATTGACCGCACCATCGCAGCCATTCAGGAAGACCCTCTTAAGCTGGCTGTTTACGGGTACGGTCCCCCGGAGGAGCTGGTTCGCTACCGCCAGGAGCTCAGCGACGAGTTTGGCAGCGAGATTTCCATGACCACAGCACTGACGCACTGTGTTGACGTACTTGAAAAAGGCGTCTCTAAAGCCCAGGGCATTGCAGTTATTGCGGAAAAACTGGGCATAAGCTCAGAGCAGGTGATCACCGTGGGCGATAATCTGAATGATATTGAAATGATTCAATACGCTGGTTTAGGAGTGGCCATGGGAAACGCCTCACAGCAAGTGAAAGAGAAGGCGGATTATGTCACAGCAACCAACGAAGAGGAAGGCTTGGCTCAATTTCTAGAAAAACTCTTGGCGTAAAGCATGCGGTCCGGATGATTCATCCGGATCGCTTTGTATCTTTACCGGGCTCTAGCAGCAAAAAGCAGGAGTACTCCCTCTTGTTCACGAAAAGACCAGTAGCAATTCTTTGCAGGGCAGCGCGCCTTGCAGTGCCTGTTCAATAGATGCCTTTTTCAGAAAGGCAGGAGAGTGAAAAAGAAGGGATGATCAAATGTCTTTAAAGGTAGGGATTAGACTGTACTGGGTTTGCCGGACACGTAGAAAAAACCTATAATGAGGTGAAAGGACGTGTCCGGAACTATGAAAGAGAGCAAATTTCACAAAAAGTTTGATGACGAGTATAAGCGAGAAATAG
>JAAYMI010000054.1 GCA_012521465.1 Bacillota bacterium
CCGCCGCCTCGTGCTTGCCGCTGTAGAGATACTGAGCTGCGGAGGTAAGGTCGAATAAACCTTCCTCATCCCTATAGCTGTATCTCCCCCCCACAGTCCACTGCCAATCCAGCCGCTCCCCAGGTCCCGACTGTGAGTCAACGACCAGCACAGCCTCGCCAAACACGCTCACCTTACCGAGTGTAGAAGACAGCGTGCCCATAAGCTGGAGGGGCCGCCCATCCCGATAGAACGCACCTAGCCCCATCTCTGTTCGCCCCACCACATACTCCACTTTCGGGGCTACTGCCACGTCTCCGATGCTCTCCATATCTTCGAAAATCACATAAACATAGTAATTATTACTCCCCATAGGGTAATGGGCTTTGAGCGCCAGAGGACCTTCCCGGGGAGCTTCCGCATCGAAAGGATCGATCCGTCCGATATTGATCACATCAGCAGGGCTGAAGAAATATCCCACACCCCAGTTCACGGTCTGCTTTCCGGCCCTAAGATACAGCCTGTCCCACAATGTGTAATCCAGAAACAGCTCGTGCAGCGAGATATCCAGAGACTCCGTGCTCCGCTCCTCCGGCCACGTTTCATATCCCAATTGTGCTGCGTACTTAGCCTTAAGGAAAGCCCGCCACGTTGGTTCAGGACGCAAGTCCATGTAGACATCCCCGTTGAATGTCAGGGAGAACTCGTCTCTGGTGACCTCGATGGGTAGCGGGACCTCTATCTCGCCCTGGAGTCGGCTCACTTCTGCACCCAGCCGATAGGAGCCCCCGATCTCGAGACGATCCCCCGTAAGGACCAACTCTGCTGCAGACCTGTCCGGCTCAGTCTCTTCTAGGTCCAGCAGGATCTCACCGCCAAACAGCGAGTCAAGATCAAAGTCCGACGCAGCAGCTCCCACTCCATTGAGGATCAGTACCGCTGCCAAAACAAGCCACAGGCGCCCCATACTCCCCCTCCTAACGATTGGCCCTTTCGAGAAAAGCCTTAGTAAAGACATTATCCGGCAGCTTAGCTGTGGAAATCTCCGACAAGGTGATCTGAGTTTTCTTACCCTCCACCAGCTCATCGATGAAAATCATCTGGGTAGGAATCACCCCGTTTTCGACCCGGGCATAGCTGGGAAACAGCCCAGAGCGCATCAGCCGCTTGTTCAAGCTGAATTCCTGAGTGCGTAAAACAAGGTGATTCTCTTTAGTAATCCACAACTTGGCGTAAGGATAGGGTACCGTGTCATCCACTGCCTCCAAATCTACTATATAAACAGGGAAATTGCCCAGCGTGCCCTCGGTATAATCAACTACTTTGTACGAGGTCGCATAGCTCCACTGGCTGAAGTCCGCATTGCGGGCATCGGTTCCCTGAAAACTCTCTTTTAGGGACGTGTGGGCAAACTTCCTACTGGACGGGTCGTAAAACCACAGATTGTCCCCTTCCAACAGATAGCCTTGGCCGCGCTGGGTGCGGGGCTCCTCAATTAAGAGGAGAAAGCGTTCCCCATCATCTCTGCGGAAATGCCGCACCACGATCTTCTCCAAGCCCTGTTCGGGATCCTCAATGATCATGGTCATTACAGCCGATAAATCAGTATCGGGAAAGGAAGACTGTTCGTCGACTTTCCGCAAAATCTGTTCAATTAAGCTGAAATCCTTCGCGGCAGCAGCCGCAGTCAAACAGCTCACGCAAATCAACAGGATCAGCATCACTCGGTGTTTCTGCATAGGCGCTTCCTCTCCTTAAAGATTGCTGCTCATTGCCTTAACCGGCGACAATTTCGCTGCGGCTTTGGCTGGGAAGTATGCCGCCAACAAGCTCATGAACAGCACTAGACAGATGTTTGATCCGATTTCGCCTGGGGAGGCGGCAAAAGTAATGCGGCCTTGATCAAGGAAAAACTGCATAGCGGGTACGGTATCCCAAGCGATCCGTCCGAGAATCAAAGCGGCGAGTCCATAGACGATCAACCCCACAGCAGCACCCCCTGCGCTGAGGAGGAGGGCCTCCATGAGAAAGACGTTTCTCACGACGTGCCGCTGCATGCCAAAGGCTCGCATTGTACCGATCTCCTTGGTTCGCTCGATGAGAATCATCCGGAATGTATTGGTGATTCCCACCATGGTGATCACCAGGAGGATGAAGAAGATAACAAGACCTATGGTCTTCAAGGCATTTACTGCTGCCTCTACCGGTTCCATGATCTGGTTGATGGTGGTCACCTGATACCTGGTCCCCTCCCAGGGTTCTATCTCCGCTGCCCGGGAGAAACCAAACAGCTCCGCCATGGCCTGTTCGTCATCAATGCCCCGCACATCCGCCAGGCGCTTTGGTTCAGGCACCCCCAAGGCAGTTCGGAAACCGCTCCCTACCCGGTCCGCGTCCTCCATCGTCACCAAGAAAAGATTGAGGGCCTGGTAATCGTGGGCTTCAAGGCCGAGCAGAGAGTTGAGGTAGGCACGCTTCACGTACACAGCCGATATCCCGTAGCGTTCCTGGTCCTCTATGAGGGCGATCACCACAAACTCACCCACATTGCGCTGACCCGTAACGGTATCCAGGCGCATCAAGATCGTCTCCCCGGGCTCCACCCCCAATCGCTCTGCCACAGACCGCGGGATGATTGCCAGCTGTTCGCTGGTCACGTCTTGTAGGGAACCCGCTGTCACCACTAAGCTGTCCAGGAGCTTATCTTCTGCCTCAAAGTCCACACCGTAGACCAGCTGCATCGCCTGGCGGGAACCAAAGATCAGGCTGGCCATGGTTTGGGAGCGGCGGGTAACCGATTCCACTACATCCCCATAGCGGTCCAAAGCGGCTAGGAGCTCTTTGTCATCAGCGACGCGGTAAATAATGCCTTGGTTAGAGTATTCTGTGCCGGAAATGAACACATGGCCGCCTAAGGCATGGGCGAAGTTTACCCGGATATTCCCCACCACTCCGCCAGTGAGGCCGTTGATGATGGTGATCACAAACATGCCAAAGGCGATGGCGCCCGCTAATAGAAAACTGCGCTTCTTCTGCCGCCAAACATTGCGCGCCGAGATCTTCAGAATAACGCCAATCATCCTCATCCACCTCACTCACTCTGCATAGCCTTCACAGGCGGCATTTTCATGACAATGGAGGCCGGATAAGAACTGGCCACAACCCCCACAACCAACACAACAACCAGCGCCATGATGACGGAAGGCAGAGACAGCTGAGGCCTTAAAACCGGGCCGCCAAAGATGATTTCAAAAAACATGTTGGTAGCCTCTATTCCCACAACGTTTAGTACCGCCAACACTGCACCGCCAACGGTGATGCCTAGGACTCCCGACAGCCCTGTGAGGAGGAGCGTCTCGCAGAGTACCATTTTCCACACAAAGCTCTTCTGCGCCCCAATCGCCCGCATCGTTCCGATCTCAGAAGTGCGTTCAGTGACAGAGATCACCAGCGTATTCATGATAATAATCACGGCCACAACAGCGATCACCGCCACGATTCCGTTGAAGATGTTCTTGATCCCATATCCCAGCTCAGCAGTGAGACCGGCCCCCTGCAGCCAGCTGCTGGTCTGGGCAGGAATATCCTGTTCGGCAAAGAAAGCGGCCAGGTCTGCTTGGGCGCGCTGGAGGTGGCGCTCATCGGTTAAACGAATGAGGAGGAAATGCCAGGCACCGGTGTCTTCCTGGTAGGGCGCTTCTGGTTCGGGCTCAGATGTAGGGGCAAGGAGCAGATCCTCCAGGTCAAACGTTGATTCCGAGCTGCTCTCTACAAATAAGTTGTCCAGATCGGCAAATAGACTCTCGATATCCAGTTCCCCAAGAAAGGCCCGCTCTTGTTCTGTCAGTTCAGCTGCATCAGCATGGCCAACCACCAAACCTGCTAAGTCGCGGGCATTAGCTGCATCAAGGAAAGAGATCATGTCCAGCTGGGGGTTTGATTGGAGGAACCGAAAAATCCCAGATACCGGTACTTCCCTGATACGCATGCCGCTCTGCACGCTCACACCGGTGAGAAGGATCTTGTCTCCAGGTTTGACAGTGATGCCGTGGCGGCGCTCAATCCTCTCAGCCAAGTGGGAGCTCAGTACTATTCCTTCCTCACCAGGCAGGAAGAAATCTCCTTCCACAAGCTCAATATTCCCTGGGAACATCGCGCGATACTGCATGGGGTCAATCCCAAACAGCTGCGTTATCCCCACCATTTCTTCGCCGATGCCCACTATAGCACCGGCTGTAATCTGGGGATTGACGCTCTCCACATAGGGAAGTGAGCGCACAAATTCCAGAACTCTTTCGTAATCGGGAATGTGGGGCACCGATCGTTCCATGGCAGAGAGGTCCTGGAACCCAAACAGGGTAAGGCGGCCGTGATGCCGGCCGGTAACGATGAGGTGACCTGTGTAGTTCTGGGTATAAGACCGCTCAATCCCAGCGGTGGCACTGTCCATGAGAGAGTTGCCCACCACCAAGACTACAATCCCCACTACCATAATGAGCCCGATGATGGTGGTCTTGACTTTCTGCGTGCGCAGGTTGCGCCAAGCGATCCGGAGGAGTATCTTCACGACATCGCCCCCTCAGTCTCACTGCTCTTGCCTTGGTAGCGTTCTTCCACCACCATACCGTCTAGAAGTCGGATCACATGGTCGGTGATGCCCACGATGGTTGAATCGTGCGTGGAGAAAATGAAGGTGGTGTTGAGCTCCTCATTCATCTTCTTCATCAGCTCTAGGATACTTTGGCCTGTCTTCGAATCGAGGTTGGCGGTGGGCTCATCTGCCAAAACGATGGCCGGGCGCGTCACCAAGGCACGAGCAATGGCTACCCGCTGCCTTTGGCCGCCAGAGAGCTCATTCGGGCGATGAATAATGTGATCACCTAAGCCCACCTGTTCCACGAGGTAAGTAATCCAATCCCGCACTTCACTTTTTGGGACCGGCGTCTTTCCCAAAAGGAGGGGAAACTCGATGTTCTCATAAACGTTCAACACGGGAATCAGGTTGAATGACTGAAAAATGAAGCCAAGGGTTTGATGGCGCAGAGCAGTGAGCTGCCTATCACTCATCCCGCTTGTTGCAGTACCGTTTATCCGTACAACGCCGCTGGTGGGTTGATCAATACAGCCTATGAGGTTCAGAATAGTGGACTTCCCTGAACCTGATGGACCGATGATCGAGGCAAACTCTCCGGGGGCAATCTGAAAACTTACCCCCTTCAGTGCGTGCACCTCTGTTTTACCTAAAGTGTAGACTTTGCGGACGTTCTCTAACTCGACTATTGCCATACTATAACCTCCAGATTCCACCTATATTAAAAGGATACCCCAACACCGCTGCTTTCACAAGGGATGGTAGATTCTATGTAGAATTGCGTCTTAAGGAGTGGATCATAATGTGCGATACCTTTGTAGCCCTGGGAAATGCCACTGCCAGCGGCAGCGTAATCTTTGCCAAGAACAGCGATCGCCAGCCGAATGAACCTCATCTGTTAATCCGCGTCCCCAGCAAGCAGTATCCACCAGGCACTAAACTGCAATGCACTTACATTGAGATTGATCAAGCCAGGGAGACTTATGAGGTCCTCCTGTTAAAACCTTCGTGGATGTGGGGCGCGGAAATGGGCGGCAATGAGTTCGGCCTCAACATCGGCAACGAAGCGGTCTTTACCCGGGAGAAACAAGGCCCCCCTGCCCTCCTGGGCATGGACATGCTCAGGCTCGCCCTCGAGCGCTGCCGGACCAGTGAAGAAGCGCTGCACTTTATGATTGAGCTCCTGCAGCGGTACGGCCAAGGAGGAAACTGCGGCTATGAAAAGCCGTTTTACTACCACAACTCTTTCTTGATTGCGGACCCCACCTCCGCGTGGGTGCTTGAGACCGCTGGACAATATTGGGCTGCCCAAAAGGTGAAGGATGTGCGGGCAATTTCTAACCGTCTCAGCATCGGCACAGACTTCGATCTATCCCATCCTGATCTCGTGAGTCATGCAGTGCGGCGCGGCTGGTGCCGGTCTGAGTCAGACTTCGACTTTGCCAAATGCTACTCTAACCCGCTGATCACCGCAGCAAGCGGTTCAGTCCACCGCCAGCAGGCCTGTGATCTTGCTCTGCACAGCCACCGGGGCCAGATCACCATCGAACTTGCCATGCAGGTCCTGCGCAGCCACGAACCTCATATCCAGGGAGACCAGTTTGCTCGCAGTTCACTGCGCTCCGTCTGCATGCACGGGGGTTTTCTGTTTGGCGATCATACAACGGGAAGCTACGTTGTTTCCCTCGACAAGACTCGGGCCACCTATTGGCTGACGGGCAGTTCTACCCCGTGCCTATCAGTTTTTAAGCCCTATTGGCTCACAGAGACACCATGCGCCATGGTGTTTCCCGAAGACCGTGCTGACGATGCGATAGCTTTTTGGACGCTGCGGGAACGCCTGCACCGCCTTGTCCTGGAAAACCGCGTCCCCAATCTGCAGGAATACCTGGCGGAGCGTGATGCGCTAGAGAAAGAGTTTCTGCAGTTAGCGGCTGATGCTGCCTCTACTGCCGATTCGGAAGCACTTCTCCACATCATGGACTATGCGCTAGAAAAGGAGACTGCCCTCGTCACGAAGACCATCGCCCAAGCAGAGGGGGTAAGCGCGCGGATGCGGGGCAACCCCTACTATCGGTGGTACTGGAAAAACCAAACCCGCAAGCTATTTGCTTCCTCTAGCCGCGATTGGTGATGTGCTCCAACCTGTCTCTCAGAGAGAATCGTGGTGCCTCTTGACAGAGTCCACCATGCAGGGTAAGCTTAAGATAATATCAGCACATGCTGCAAAAGGCGATGAAGAGGAAGAGTAATCACAGGCTGACTGACAGAGAAGGGAAGCCGCAGGCTGAAAGCTTCCCCCAGAGAAGTGGTGATGAAAACGACCTCAGAGCTGCCCGCTGAAGTGTGAGTAAGCGCGGCCGGGGCACCGTTATCTGCAATGAGTGGGCTGCTTTGGCAGCCAATTTGGGTGGAACCGCGACAAGCTCGTCCCATAGTATTGGGACGGGCTTTTTTGTATCGATAATTCAGGAATTCCACTAAGGGAGGAGCGCGATGATGGAGCGCATAGAAGCACTGCGGCACACAGCCGCCCATGTTATGGCTCAAGCCGTGATGCGCCTGTGGCCGGATGCAAAGCTTGCAATCGGCCCAGCCATCAAAGACGGGTTTTACTACGACTTCGATTTGGAGCACCGCCTCACCAGCGAAGACCTATCGGCTATCGAGGGCGAGATGCGGAAAATCGTCAAGGAGGAGCTGCCCCTGATCAGGGAGGAACTAAGCAAGGCAGAGGCGGTCAAGCTCTTCACCCGCATGAACCAGCCCTACAAACTCGAACTCCTTGCCGAACTGCCAGAGCAAGTCTCTGTCTACCGCCAGGGCGAGTTTGTTGATCTCTGCCAAGGGCCCCATGTGGACAGTACCGCTCAGGTGAAGCACTTTAAGCTGCAGACTGTGGCAGGGGCCTACTGGCGAGGAGACTCTTCCCGACCCATGCTGCAGCGCATCTATGGTACCGCCTTTTCTAGCCGCGAGGACCTGGAAGCCCATCTGAGACTTCTGGAAGAAGCGGCTAAGCGCGACCACCGCAAACTGGGCAGGGAACTGGATCTGTTCAGCATTCAGGACGAAGGACCTGGATTTCCCTTCTTCCACCCCAAGGGAATGGTGATTCGCAACGCCCTCGAGGATTTCTGGCGCGCGGAGCACATCAAGCGGGGCTACCACGAGGTGAAGACACCCATCATGCTCCACGAAGACCTCTGGCACCGCTCCGGCCACTGGGACAACTATCGGGAGAACATGTATTTCTCCGAAATCGATGAGCAGCGCTTTGCCATCAAGCCCATGAACTGCCCGGGAGGAATGCTTCTGTACAAGCGCAAGCTTCATTCCTACAGAGACCTGCCCCTGAGGGTAGGCGAGCTGGGCTTAGTCCACCGGCACGAACTCTCTGGGGCTCTGCACGGGCTGATGCGCGTCCGGTGCTTCACCCAGGACGATGCCCACATCTTCATGCTCCCCAGCCAGGTTCAAGCAGAGATCGAAGGAGTTATTGAGTTTATAGATGCGGTGTACAGCGACGTCTTCGGTTTTCGTTACCACGTGGAACTCTCCACTAAGCCGGCCAACGCCATTGGTGATGACGCCATGTGGGAAAGGGCCACTCAGGCGCTGAAGGACGCCCTCGCCGCAAAGGGCCTGCCGTATGTGATTAATGAAGGCGATGGAGCTTTTTATGGGCCCAAGATCGACTTTCATCTGGAAGACAGCATCGGGCGGACCTGGCAGTGCGGTACCATTCAACTTGATTTCGCCATGCCGGAGCGTTTTGACCTCGTCTACATTGATGAAGACGGACAGCGCAAGCGTCCGGCTATGCTCCACAGAGTGATCTTTGGGAGCATTGAACGCTTTATCGGGATTCTCACCGAGCATTACGCAGGCGCGTTCCCCCTATGGCTTGCCCCGGTGCAGGTAATGGTGATTCCCGTCAGTGATGGGCAGAATCAATATGCCCTCGAAGTAGAGCAATCCTTGCGCCACCAAGGCCTTAGGGTGGAGAGCGACATGAGGTCCGAATCCGTGGGCAAAAAGATCCGCGCTGCGCAGCTGCAAAAGGTTCCCTACATGGTCATTGTAGGGGAGCGGGAAGCAGAGACTGGTATGATATCCGTGCGGCACCGACAGCGTGGTGACTTGGGCGGTACTACACTGGAGCCTTTCTGCCAGCAGCTTCTCCAGGAGATTGCAGAGCGCCGTTGACAAGCAAACGAGTGTTCGTTATGATCACCTCAGAAGGTAGGTGAGCTGCTTGAGCCTCGCTAGATTCAAGGAAAAGCTAGAAACAGACCCGCGCCTGCGAGGAAATGTGACCTTTCGGTACACAATCCCCGCAGCGCCTGGAAAATATCAACCAATACCGGATTTTGTGCCGCAGGAGCTCCGAGCACTGCTGCAGAACCGCGGGATTACCCAGCTGTACAGCCATCAGGCACAGTCCCTACAAGCAGTTCACGCCGGCCGAGACATTGTGGTAGTCACCCCAACGGCATCGGGGAAAACACTGTGCTACAACCTGCCCGTTATTCAAGCTCTCTTAGAAAACGAGGAAACCCGGGCTCTGTACCTCTTCCCCACCAAGGCTCTCGCCCAAGATCAGGTGGCGGAACTGATGGCGTGGAGTGATGAGCTGGGAGGCCGGATCAAGACCTATACGTACGACGGGGATACCCCAGGCGATGCGCGGAAAGCAATTCGGTCAGCGGGAAGTATCGTGGTAACAAACCCCGATATGCTCCATGCCGGCATCCTCCCCCATCACACCAAATGGATACGCCTCTTTGAAAATCTGCGCTATGTGGTCATCGATGAACTGCACACGTATCGCGGCGTGTTTGGCTCCCATGTGGCTAATGTCCTGCGGCGCCTTCACCGCATCTGTGAGTTTTACGGATCTAAGCCGCAGTTTATCTGCACTTCCGCGACGATCGCTAATCCAGCGGAACACGGGCAGGCTCTGATCGGCCGTCCTGTCACCGTAATCGACGACAACGGTTCTCCCAGGGGACCGCGGGAAATCATCTTCTACAATCCGCCTGTGGTAAATCAGCCCCTGGGTATTCGGCGCAGTGCCCTGTTGGAAGCGAAGACAATTGCCCACGAGCTAATTGCCGCTAAGGTCCCGACTATCATCTTCACCCGCAGCCGGTTGAACACTGAGGTGCTCGTCACCTACCTGCGAGAATCATTCCATAGATTGGGGGACACTGCTGCGAAGATCAGAGGCTATCGCGGTGGTTACCTCCCCTCCCAGCGCCGCCAGATCGAGCGGGATCTGCGGGAGGGGAAGGTGCTAGGAGTGGTGAGCACCAACGCATTGGAGCTGGGGATTGATATCGGGACCTTGGAAGCGGTAGTTCTCACTGGCTATCCCGGTACGATCGCCAGCACTTGGCAGCAGATCGGCCGCGCTGGCAGGAGCAGCGGCGAATCCCTGGCGGTGCTCGTGGCTAACTCCAGCCCCATCAACCAATTCATGGTGCAGAACCCCGACTACTTCCTGGAAAAGGGCGCGGAGTTTGCCCGCATCAATCCCAACAACCTCTATATCTTGGTTTCCCACCTGAAGTGTGCCGCCTTTGAACTGCCCTTCCGTGTTGGAGAGCGGTTCGGCGATATTGATCCTGAGGAAATCTTGGAATACCTCGAGGAAGAAATGGTACTGCGGCGCGTCCAAGACCGGTGGTACTGGATGAGCGAGAACTACCCTGCCGTGGACATCTCGCTGCGCAGCGCGTCCGCGGACAACTTCGTGATCATCGACACCACAGACGGCAAGACTACGGTCATCGGAGAAGTAGACCGCTTCAGTGCTCCCATGCTCATTCATGAAGGCGCAATTTACATTCACGAAAGCCAGCCATACCACATTGACCAGCTGGACTGGGAGCGCCAAAAAGCCTATGCCCGCCAAGTAGAGACGGATTATTTCACCGATGCCAACCTAGCAGTGGAACTTAAGGTGCTCGATGTCAGTGCCACAAACAAGCTGCCCTACGCCACACTCAGCTGGGGTGAGGTGATGGTCACAGCTAAGACTCACATGTATAAGAAAATCAAGTTTCACACCCATGAGAATGTCGGGTGGGGCGAAATCTCCCTGCCTGAGCAGGAACTTCACACCACTGCCTACTGGTTCAGCGTGCCTCACGCCATTCAGGAAACCATGGACCGGGATGCTCTCCAGAGCGCCCTGCTTGGAGCTTCTCATGTCTTGGGAAACATTGCCTCCCTGGAACTGATGTGCGAACCAGCTGATCTGGGAGTAACCGCCCAAGTAAAATCGCCCTTTACAGGCGCACCCACAGTTTTTATCTATGACAGATACCCTGGAGGAGTAGGGTTCAGTGAACAGCTCTTCGCTGCCCACCACCGGCTCATGGATCGGGCGTATTCCCTGGTCAGCAAGTGTCCCTGCCCGTCTGGCTGCCCATCCTGCGTAGGTCCGGCAGATGAGGTTGGCCCGCAGGGTAAAGAGTATGTACTGCGACTCTTGGAGGAGGTCATGGGCAGTGGAGCTCAAAAGCAAGCTGCGCCAATTTCTGCCGAAAGAAACGCCTAAGAAAGCTCCGCCTCAGCGCACAGTGCCTGACCTTCGCCCCATCTTGGGCGGGGAAGAAGTGGAAACCCCCTGGGGACCCTGCCATGTTGTGGAGCAAGACTTTCCCCTGGACCACTCATGGGGGAACCTTCAGCTTGGCGAAGCGGCATCAGTAGTTTACCCAGAAGGCCTGGCTCGCGTTGGCCTTGACGAACTGCCGCACTTTGATTTAGCCCGCACCCTCTTTCTCGACACAGAAACGACCGGCCTGGCTGGCGGGACCGGTACCTACGCGTTCTTGGTGGGGACAGGCCGTTTCGTGGACGGCCGCTTCGTAGTAAAGCAGTTCCTAATGCGGGACTACAATGAGGAGGTGGCCCTCCTTTACTGCCTCGAACAAGAGCTGAGGAATTCGCAGACGATTGTGTCCTTTAACGGCAAAACCTTTGATATTCCCCTCCTCAGGACGCGATTTGCCATGACTCGGATGAGCTTCTTGGGGGTGGAGCAGCACAGCCAGATTGACCTGCTCCATTTGGCTAGGCGGCTGTGGCGCAGTAAGCTGGCAAGCTGCAGCCTCACAAGTCTCGAGGAGAATGTCCTCGGATTTACCCGCAGCGGTGACATCCCGGGTTTTGAAATCCCACAGCGTTATTTTCTATTCCTTCAATCCGGCAACGGCTTGCTCTTGCGGGACATCCTAGAGCACAACGCCTATGACATCATCTCCATGGCGGTGCTTATGGGAGTGATTAACGCCCGGGGAATGTATACCCCAGCGGACTGCACCTGCCCTTGGGAGGCAGAAGCATTGGGCGGTATTTACGCTGGTGCCGGCAGAATCACTTCTGCCCTCGCTTTTCTTGAACGGGCACTGTGTTTGGCCCAAGACAAAGAGCAGCAAGTCCGGCTGCTCCGGACCGCCGCTCTCCTGCACAAACGCCACAAACACTACGCGGCGGCAGCGGAGCTTTGGCACAAACTCCTCAGCCTCGCGGAAGACGATCTCATGGCCCATGAAGAGCTGGCTAAGCACTATGAGCACCGCGAGAAGGACTTCGCGGCTGCCGACCAAATGACCCGGCGTGCACTGGCCATCGCTCTTCGGCAGCGGTCACCAAAAGTGCCTGAACTAGAGCACCGCCTGCGGCGCATTACAAACCGTCGGCAGCGGGTCGGCTAGATGCTTACAGCTCTCTGCTGCGGTCGATCCTAATCGAGAGCAGCATAGACAGGATGAAGAGCACCAAGGCCGCAAGGAGGACCGGGCCCAGATCCAGTGCGCTCAGCTGTTCCCTCATTGTAGGGGCATCGATACTCGGAGAAAACGGTCCTGAACTCTGCATACGGCCTAAGCCGATGTACAGGCCGATCATGAGAAAGTAATTGACCCAGCGGGAACTCATATAACCCAATTTATAGTACAGCGGAAAGAACACAGCAAAGTAGAGTCCCACTGCACTCAACGTGAGGGTCACAAGCGGTAGTGTCCATCCGGAATCTAGTCTAATTACCCCTGTAGCTCTAAGAACCAGCGATGCCGCGATGCTGATCCCCAGGCTGAGCGCAGCAAACACTACCACCGCCAGATAGCGGCTGATGATTAAAGTCGCCGGGGGAACAGGCAGACTGCGATAACCCAACTCCGCGTTATATTTGAAGTCATAGGCATTCACGTAGACAGTCATAAGGTACGCGACGAGCATAATGGTGCCCACCGCGAATGCAGGCGAATTGGCCACAACGATGCCTGCCACAACGCTCAGCACTATGGCAAACAATAGCGTCCGCTGTCCTTTCTGCAGCATTAAATCTCTGCGGATCAGATGCACGATTCTATACACTGCGCTCACCCCTCACTAGGTACACCATAATATCATCAAGCGAAGCCCTTTCAAGCGTGAGTCTACTCCCGTAATGGCGGGAAAGCGATTCAGGGTCCGCAGTCAGTGCGGAAAAGCCAGTCTGTCCGCGGCGGACGCCAATCAGGCGGCCTGCTGCAGAACCGTCATTGAGGATATCCAGGCCGCCCTTTACAAGTGCGTAGCGTTCGAGCAGCTCGTCCTTGGGCAGCGAAAACAAGACTTCTCCCCTGTTCAGAAAAGTGATGTAGTCCGCGATCTTTTCCAGGTCTGTGGTAATGTGAGTCGAGAACAGCACAGACCTTCCCTCGTCCAAGATGAAATCGTACAGAATATCCAAAAGTTCACTGCGGAACACCGGGTCCAGCCCGGAAGTAGGTTCATCCATGATGATCAACTCCGCACCATGGGACAGGGACATGGCCAGCTGAAATTTGATTTTCATTCCTCTCGAGAGCTTGTCGATCTGCTGGTTGGGATTGAGCTCAAAGTCCCTGAGATAGCGCTGGAACTGAGACTCGTTCCACTGACGGTAAAACGGAGCGATCAAGGATTTCATCTCTCCGATGGTGAGTACACCATAGTACGGTACAGTGTCGTACACAAACCCAATCTTCTCTTTCACAGTCATCTCATGCGCGATGTTGTCAAGCCCAAACAGCTCGATTCGTCCCTGATCGCGGCTGAGCAGGTTCATGATGAGCTTAATGGTAGTGGTTTTTCCAGCACCGTTGGGCCCAATCAAGCCCATGACAAAACCACGGTCAAGTTTGAAAGAAACATTGCGCAGGGCAAAATCGGCATACTGTTTGCACACACCCTCGAGGCGCAATACTGTCTCCAAGTCATTCTCCTCCTTCATGCAGCAGCCTGATAATCTCCATGATGTCCGTCAAAGATAAGCCCATAAGCCTCGCGTCTCTGACGGCATCTGCCAACTTCTCTTCCAAGAGGTGCAGGCGCTTTTCCCTCAGAAGCTCCTGATTCTGTCCCGCTACAAACGAACCCTTACCAGGGACAGACGTGACAATCCCTGCGCTCTCCAGCTCTTCATAGGCTCGACTGGTAGTGATAACACTCACCTCCAGCTCTTTCGCCAAGCCCCGAATTGAAGGCAGAGCATCTCCTTCCGCCAATTCTCCTTTCAGTACCGCATCCCGAATTTGATCGGCAATCTGTTTATAGATGGGATCGCGCGATGTATTGGAAATTACAATACGCATGATTAACTACACATCTCCCCTAGCGTACTTATTGTACATACTGCCTATACCGTACGTGTTCAATATATACAGTATGGATGGCGCTGTCAAGCAGAAAAGCAAAAAAAAAAAGAAA
>JAAYMI010000055.1 GCA_012521465.1 Bacillota bacterium
GAGAGCGGTTCACCTATGAAAACCGCACTCCAGGTGAGAATCATCCAATGGCAGCAGTACATGGTCGTGATGTTCCTGCTCCATCGGATCAGTGTGTTGGTTACCCATTGTGGCAGTGCCCCTGCGAGAAAGAATCCAATGCCTGTCCAGCTTACGGCAAAAGCTACTAGAGCGAGATTGCCCACGAGATCATGGTGCCAGTACTCTGTCGTATACCAACCAAAAGCGAGCCCTTGTAGCTGTGCATAGAGCCGGAAGAGCACTAAGGCAGGGATACCCACGGCAAGGCAGGCCTGGTAGAACCGCCGCTTGTCGCTGCAGCGAATTAGGTAGCCCCCAAACACGTACCCAGCGATGGGGTATATGATCCACGTAAAGAACGGGAACCAGGTGTACTCACTGGTGCCCCAAAACAAACCAACAAGGGCATTGGCTGCGGCCGATTCAGCCTGAATGTACGGCGCGAGAAGGTTAGCTCCCGCGGAGAGCATCGCTGCTACAACATAGTGCAGGCTGCCAAACTTAAGCTTAGCGCCGAGGCTGAAGAAGAGGAAGGTCAGGCCGGCGAACTGGAGGATATCCACGCCGAGCAAGTATGTGATGCCGGACTCAATGTACGCCTCATCGCCAGTTCTGAGGTACCAGGCGTACTCTGTGAGGAAGTCGCGGAAGAAGGCCAGCACATAGGCAAAGATAAGCAGCTGCAACCCTCGTGAGAACAGGCCCCGGGCCGTGCTGCGGCGCGAATACACAATCCCTACACCCAAGGCAAACATAAAGACCGGTGCCGCGGGCGCACTGCCCAGGAACTCGATAATCCGTACCGGTATAGAGGGCTCAGGCGGCCACTCTGAGAGCGCCTCCAGGCAGTGCACCAGGAGCATGAACAGGATGGCTAGTCCTTTCAGCACATCCAGCTCCAATTGCCTGCCCTTGTTGATGGGTTCGCTAGCAAAGATTGATGAAGCTTGACTCATAGCTCATTCCTCCCGGGATAGACTGCCAGCAAGAGTTTGGACCACTCGGACCAGGCGGACTGATGTGCAAGGTTCCGGGAGGTCTTAATGCCGACTTCTCCAAAAATTACATTATTCCCTGCGTTTCTTCAGAATTTAACCAACGCGACAGATATTCTCTGCGCTAATATTTAACCTTTTCGGTAAGAAATCTTCCAAGGAAAACCAAAGCAAGTCACGGTGAAGCAAGATACACCTCCCAGCGCCACTGCAGCCTAGAGCATGGCTGTCCGGAACAACGTCGACGTGCTGGCAGTCCAGCACAGCACAGAAAGGGAGGAGATTGAATGGTGGCAAGGCGGAGTTCATTGCTTCTCGTTGGATTGGTGATTCTGACCCTAACGCTCAGCGGCTGTCTTACTGGCGGCGGTGGGACTCAGAAAGAGCAGACTGTTACGGAGTTTTTCGCTGAGATGAGTACTGCCTTTGAAAGCCTGAAGGCAGAGAGGATTGCAGACGTGATCGACCTGCCCATTGTGTTCGAATTTGATGAATTCACCATCGCGGTCATGGACACTGGTGAAGAACCACCGCGGATCGAGGTGACTAGGGACGCTTTCATTGACATCCTCGGCGTGCCGTTGTCAATAGCCAGGGCAGGCGGTGCCGAGCTGGTCTTTGAAATCCGGGAACCAGAAGACGGTGAGATTGACATAGCCTATGACGACAATTACGCCTTCGTCAGCAATGCTGAACTGTACATTGAGCTGCAGATTTCCCAAGCAACGATGGAAGACGTTTTTGAGAAGGTGCTCGTGAACCTTATGAACTGGTTTATCGAAGAGCTGGACATCGAGATCGATGAAGAGCTCCTCGAGGAGTTCGAAGATCTTGACCAGTACCTTGACGAGTACGCTCACCTAGTCTGGGAGTCGATTGAAGGCTTGATACTCGACAACTACGACGGGGAGTGGCCTGAGGTCTTTGAGGGCAGCATTGACGCGGAGTTCATCCTGAAGAAAGTTAACGGCAAGTGGAAGCTGAGTGCGGATTTCTCCGAC
>JAAYMI010000056.1 GCA_012521465.1 Bacillota bacterium
CCTTCCCACCAGCTCTACCACGTCAGCCCGCCGTGGACAACCCACCGTCGTTGAAGACAAAAAAACCCTCCTCCCTTGACCGCATACCCTTGGGCTTAGTATCGGTCAAGCTTGGAGAGTCTATCCAGAGGCTCAGCTGTGCTTACTTGTCCTCATCATAGATGCGCTTTTCCCCGGTTAGGCTTCTCACCCAGGCTGCATCCTGCGTTACTTCCAACACGCCGCGATAGTTTCCATCCCGATCTCGCACTGCGAAGTACTGAATCAAGATAAACTTACCACCTGACTGGATCCAGAAGTCTGCTCTGTCCCGTTTGCCACTCCTGAAATCGCTGACGATCTGCTCCACGACGTGAACGCTTGTGGGTGGGTGGCAGTTCTGCACCTTGCGCCCGATCACCGCAGGCGTGCGCTCGAAGATCCGCTCCTTGCCCAGGGAGAAATAGCGCACTTCATCGTTCTCATCCACGTATGTAACATCCACAGGCAGATGAGTGAGGACCAGATTGATCTGGTCAGGCGTCAGCGCGCCGACTTCCAGGTTGAGCACACGGCCTTTGTCGCCTACTGGTGCTTCCGCCTGCTCCGGTGCTCGGTAAGTGGCCATCTCTGGATCCTCGAGCTGCTTACCAATCTCAGCCCACTCATCGGCAGAGAAAGTCTCCATACACATGGGGAACAAGATGTTCTCCTCTTTATAGACCATTTCGGAGATTTGATTCAGCGCGGGAACAACCTGATCTGCAATAGCCCTATTCAGGCGGGGATTGGCCGTTTTTTCGGACTGGAGAATCAGCTGGCTGATCGCCTTCAAGTCAGCTCTGATCTCGTCGTGAATCCCCCACATCACGGAAGGCGGACCCGTAATGCCGTTCTTCTCCAGGTAAGGAAACAGCACGTTTTCTTTGCGCGCATAGTGGGCGTCCACAATCCCCAGTTCGGTGTGCTTTTTCCGCCACTCTACTAGTTGAGAAGAAATATCGGTGCCCACCGGCATTTCACTGATCTGCGTGACAATCTCCTTGATACCCTCAACGAGACCCGTAATCATCTGATTCTCGGTCTTAAACCAGGCAACAGGATGGGATTTTTCAGGCGCGGCCACCGTCCCGGCCTCCATCTGCTTGTCGAGGGATTCCCGGAACACTCGCACGTGCACATCACACAAGGCCTGCACTTCTTCGATGGGCAAACCTTCGTCGATCAACGCCTGCTCAATGGCGGAGATCTCAGTCGCCCCCACTTGACTGAGGAGCTCAGCAAAACGCTGCTTAATATTATCAGGGTCTGCCCCGGCATGGATATCCCGGATAATTCCCTTTAGTACTTCTTGACGGTGTTTGCGGTTGTCGATTAACTCACTCAATGTACATACCTCCTCATCCCTTCTGCTTCGCTTGACGTTATAGCTTGCGCCCAAACGGGCAGAACAATCATAAGCGGTTCACTTAGTATTTATTTCTCCAATATCCTCCAGAATCCTCTCTTCCGAGTGTAAGTTTTTTGTTTCGGGGTAAGATATTGATGCAATAAACTCCAGAGGAGGTCGCGTATGTATCACAACCCACAAAATCAACCAGGCACACAGCAGCGCGCGCCTGCGCAGCCGCCAGAAGTCCTCTCCACTAAGGACAGCCTATACATCAGCGATGCCTTGAGCTGGGAACTGCTAGCCGCGAAAAAGGCCCACAACATGGCCGGCGAGTGCCAGGACCCCCAGATCAGACAGAAGCTAGAGCAACTCAGCGGCATGCACCACCAGCATTACCAGGTGCTCCTCAACCACCTGCAGCCTCAACAGCAGTACCAAACGGTTCAAGCATATTCCCCAAGTTACCAATAAAGCGAGGAGGTCTACTATGCACTTTCAACAACAGGGAATGGCGGGCGGCTACCAGAACTACCCAGGAGCACAGGCTCCCACGATCAAAAACCCTCAGCCCAGTGCGGGCCAACAGCCGAAGACGCCCGCGCTCAATGACCGAGACCGCCTCAATGATATGCTCCTCACAGAGAAGTACTTGACCGACGGGCTGAATGTGTTTGCCCGTGAGGCCAGCCATCAGTCGCTGCACCGCGACGTGATGCAGATTCTCAATCAGACCCACCATGCAGCCCGTGAGCTTTTCAACCTCATGTTTGAGAAAGGCTGGTATACGCTCCAGGCCGAGCAGCCCAGCCACATTGCGCAGCAGCAGCAGAAGTTCACCGGTTACGAAAGCCAGTTTGCTGCACCGCCCCACTTCCGGCTTTAGGCTTCGCTGCCGTGCCGCATGGCAGCTGCTCGCCTGTGGAGGCGTCCTGAACAAAAGGCAAGAGCGCGGCAGTACCCCAAAAGCAGGGTCGGCCGCGCCAAAAACATCTTCCTGTTGCGCTAGTTGGACTTCACAAACGCCAAGGCGTGCTGAGCAACTGCATCGGCGGTGAGGCCAAGTTTTGCCGCCACTTCATCGCCGGGTCCGCTCACCCCAAAACGGTCAATGCCATATACCGTGATCTGCGCGCCTGGTTTTAAGCTGTACCAACCCCGAGTCACCCCGGCTTCTACAACCATGATGGGCAATCCGTCGGGCAGGACACTCCGGCGGTAGCCTTCATCCTGAGCGTAGAATACCTCGGCGCAGGGGATAGACACCACCCGCACCGCTACCCCCTTCTCTTCTAAGAGGTGAGCTGCCTTCAGAGCAAGGGATACCTCACTCCCTGAAGCCGCCAGAATAAGCTGGAGCGGTTCCCCAGACTGGTACAGGGTGTAGCCGCCGCGAGTGAAATCCCAGCCATCGGCCTTCTCCATCACCGGCAAGCTCTGTCTGGTTAAGACAAGGCACGATGGCCCGTCGCTCCGTTTCAGCGCTTCTACCCATGACCACGCTGTTTCTTCCGCATCAGCGGGGCGGTATACTCTCAGGTTGGGGATCAGGCGCAGAGACTCGGTGTGTTCGATGGGCTGGTGTGTAGGCCCATCTTCTCCCACATACACCGAATCGTGAGTGAGGACGAAGACCACCGGCAGTTTCATGAGCGCAGCAAGCCGTATAGCCGGCCTCATATAGTCACTGAATACCAGGAAGGTTGCACCGAACACCCTAAATCCGCCGTAGAGCTGGATACCATTGACGATAGCTCCCATCGCGTGCTCGCGCACACCGAAGTTGAAGTTCCGTCCGGAAAAATCATCTGGCCTGACATCACCCATACCTTCTAGGTAGGTGTTATTGGAAGGTGCCAGATCGGCGGAACCGCCAATGAGGTTCCGGATCTTTGCGGCCAGCGCGTTGAGCACCTTGCCACTTGCAGCTCGGGTCGCCACCTTTTCGCCGGGCGAGAACATACCGAGCACTTCGTCAACATCTTCAGGGACTGCCCCTGCCATCCACCGGTTCCACTGGTCTGCCAGCTCTGGATACTCCTTGGACCAGCGGGCGAACAGCTCGTTCCACTCTTCCTCTCGGGACTTGCCTTTTTCCCGCATGTATTCTGCCAGACTCCTAAGCTCCTCTGGAACATAGAACTCCTCGTCCTCTGGCAGGCCAATGGCCCGTTTGAGACCCTTGACTTCTTCTCCCCCGAGCGGCGAACCGTGCGCTGAGGCACTGCCTTCCTTTGTGGGCGCCCACTTCGCAATACTAGTCCTCGCCACGATAAGGCTCGGCCTGTCTTTCACTTTCTGCGCTTCCGCCACAGCTTTTTGAATGTCTGCAATACTGTGACCGTCGATCTCCTGTACATGCCATCCATATGCGGCGTACCGGTCCTTCACAGACTCTGTGAAGGTAATGTCAGTGGAGCCCTCAATGGTGATCTTGTTCGAATCGTAGATGACGATCAATTTGCCTAACTTGAGATGACCGGCCAAGGACGAGGCTTCAGCACTGACGCCTTCCATGAGATCACCATCGCCCGCCAGCACATAGGTGAAATTGTCCACGATCTCAAAACCGGGGCGGTTGAACCGAGCAGCCGCCATGCGCTCAGCAATTGCCATGCCTACTGCATTAGCAATACCCTGACCTAGAGGTCCGGTTGTAGTCTCAACTCCATCGGTGTCCCCATACTCGGGGTGACCGGGAGTGTTGGAACCGACCTGGCGGAAGGCCCGCAGATCGTCTAGTGACACGTTGTATCCGCTCAAGTGTAAGAGCGAATACAGCAGCATGGAGCCGTGCCCGCCCGAAAGCACAAACCTATCCCGCTGCGGCCATTTTGAGTTGGCTGGGCTGTGCTTCATGATGTCGAAAAACAGCACACTGCCGATCTCGGCGCAGCCCAAGGGCAGTCCCGGATGACCGGATTTGGCACGTTCCACCCCATCGGCGGCCAAACCGCGCACAACATGGGCAATTCTCTGCAGATCATATTTGCTCATTAACATAGGCTGCCGTAATCAAGATACAGTTGGCGGCAGCCTCTCCACCTCCCTCTCAGTCTACTCAGTCCCGGTAAACCTTAACCAGATCACCGTTGGACAATCCCGCAGCGTTCGCTTCGTCGGTATCAATATGCATATCGAGGACAAAGTCACTGCGCACGCGGATCAGTACGTTCCTGAAAACGACTGCACGCTCTCCCTCTACCACAACCGACACAGTATCTTTATCTTTCACGCCGAACCGCTCGGCGGTAGCTTCATCCATATGAATATGCCGCTGGGCGAGAATGACTCCCTTGTCCAGATCAATGCTTCCCTTTGGCCCAATGATCTTGACGCCACTGGAACCTTCTAAGGAGCCTGAATCCCGCACGGGTGGATTGACCCCCAAGCGGAAAGCATCAGTGCGGGACACTTCCACTTGAGTCTGACTGCGCAGGGGTCCCAAAATCCGAACATTGCTGATCGAACCCTTCGGTCCCTCGATGGTGACAGTTTCTTCCGCGGCAAACTGCCCTGTTTGCGACAGCGGCTTTTTCACCGTTAACTCATAGCCTTCACCGAATAATGTGGCTAGATCTTCCTTCGTAAGATGAACATGACGATTGGAAACCCCTACCGGGACTTCACCAAGAAACTCTTTAAGCAACTGATCCACTCCTTTGTAAGTACAATCAATCTTACTAGTTTGACAAATACCACTAAACTCCTTCTGAGCGCACCTGCAAGCCCACTGGTCCTGCTTATAGGTTGTCCAAATGGAGAATTTCACTGCAGAACAGTTGACCAGCCTGTGAGGTTGTGGTAAGATATGAATTGTCGCAGGGGAGTAGCTCAATTGGTAGAGCGCCGGTCTCCAAAACCGGGTGTTGCGGGTTCAAGTCCTGTCTCCCCTGCCATTATTTATGGCAGAAAGCACCAGCATAGGTTGGTGCTTTTTTGTTGCTCTGCTGCACCTAGAAGACTAGCCTAAACATATATACAGCATAAGGAGCATCGCACCTGCCGTACACAGCACCGCTAGGTTTTCGAACACCCTGATCCGGCAGTGAAGACAGAGCGCACGCCAGATCTGCTTTTTGTCTTTGGCATCAGCTGAATCGTCCAGTCTGTCCCTTCGCATTAAACTGTAAACGGCTTTTTGGCATTTGAAGCTTGCGATCAACAGCCCGCACGAAACGGTACTTAGGACCAGCAGCACCGCGCAGGCTGCCTTTGGTCTATCGGGATTCAGTCCTGCTAACAGCGCAGCACCGACGACTAGAATCCCGTTTAGGATAACGATGGAACTCCATAGCCCGCTTTGTACGATCAGAAACCCCGTCTTGGGGTGTTCGTAGTGCTGTTCCGCGTGGACACCCGCCGCTACCTATCCTTCCTTTTGAGCCCCCCAATGATGCCCCCCAGCATACCGAGAAAACTCATGAACAGCAGTGTGCGCAGGCGGAAGAGCCACCCTGCTTGGGAAAAGCCTTCTGTCAGCCAACCCAGTATGGCAAGCAGCCCCACGGTCGTAAACATGCCGTTAAGCCACGCCCGGCATCTGCACCTGCGACCCGCAAACACGCCAGCAAGAAACATGGACACCAGGGACAGACTCCGCAGCAGCATACGGCTTGGTTCCCAGTCCAGCAAGATTCCCGCGGTTGTAAGCAGCACCGCCCACACCCCCACAGAGATGGCAGCCGCAGCCCACCCGTGGAGTAAGGCCCCCGGGTCAATGGCGAAAGACCCTCCGTGATTCCTGTCTCCTGGCCTCACGTCAGTCACCCCCTAAAGAACCATATGTGGACCACAAAAAAATATGCAGCCCTGAACGGGCTGCACTTTGCTCGGTTACTCGTCTTTTTTCTTGCTGTTTGCGATAATCTGTTCTGCTATTTGGGCTGGGACTTCCTCATAATGGCTGAATTCCATTGAGAAGGATCCCCGTCCCTGGGTCATAGACCGCAGATCGATTGCATAGCGGAACATCTCAGCCATCGGAGCTTGGGCTTTGATCACCTGCGTTTTCCCGGCGGGCTCCATTCCCAAGATCCGGCCGCGCTTCTTATTCATGTCGCCCATGACATCGCCCATGAAGGTTTCGGGCACCCTCACCTCTACGTTCATGATCGGCTCTAAGAGAATGGGGTTGGCCTCCATGAAGCCCTTCTTAAACGCCAAGTGAGTCGCAATCTTGAACGCCATTTCCGAAGAGTCTACCGCGTGGTAGGAACCATCAAACAGAGTCACCTTGATCTTTTCCACTGGATAGCCTGCCAAGACACCTTCGTCGATAATCTCCAGCAGTCCCTTTTCCACGGCTGGAATGTATTGACGGGGAACTGCGCCACCAAAGATGGCGTCCACGAACTTCAAACGCTCCTCTTGATCTGGTTCGGGGGGCTCCAGCTCTAACCAGACGTGACCGTACTGACCCCTTCCACCTGTTTGCTTCTTGTGCTTGCCTTCCACCTTGGCCCGACCGCGGATTGCCTCCCGATATGGCACCATGGGATTGGTCAGCTCAACTTCTACTCCAAACTTGCTTCTCAACCGGCTGCACATGATCTCAAGATGCAGATCGCCTGTGCCGCTGATCAACATCTGGCCAGTCTCAATGCTCTTTTCCACCTTGAACGTCGGGTCTTCTTCGGCCAAACGGGACAGGCCGGAGCCGATCTTATCTTCATCACCTTTAGCTTTCGGAGCCACAGCCATGGTCATGGAAGGTGCCGGGAACTTGATCGGGTCAAGCTGCACGGGCCGATCCCTTGTGGCCAAGGTGTCGCTGGTATTGGTGTCCTGCAGTTTCGCAACGGCACCGATGTCGCCAGGGCCGATCTCCGATACGGCAATTTGTTCCTTACCCTTGATCACGAACAACTGACCGATCCGCTCATCCTTGCCGCTGCGTGTGTTGAACACCGTTGAATCGGAATTTATCTTGCCCGAAAACACGCGGAAGAGCGTAAGCTTACCTACATAGGGGTCAGCCATTGTCTTGAAGACCTGAGCACACAGGGCTGGATCGTCTGTGGCCACTGTGACCCGCTCGCCCTTCAGTGAGCCTTCGACTTTGCGCTCCACTGGAGAGGGTGCGCAGCTCACGATATGGTCCAGGAGCAGGTCAATACCCACGTTCTGCGCCGCTGAGCCGCAGAAAACAGGTACAACATCGCCAGTCTTGGTACCTACCCGCAGCGCTTCAGCGGTCTCCGCATCAGTCAAAGCTTCGCCTTCCAGGTACTTCATCATGAGATCGTCATCGGCAACAGATACGGCTTCCATGAGGGCGTCTCGAGCCGCCTCGACCTCATCCTGCAGATCGCCAGGAATGGGCATCTCTTTGCCGTCCTTGCCAATCGCCTTACCCTTGACCAGGTCAACAATGCCGGAGAAGGTTTGCGCACTTCCGATGGGGATCTGTACAGGAACGACTTTTGGCCCGAAGAACTCCCGCAGCTGCTCCACAGCTCGGTCGAAGTTAGCATTCTCCCGATCCATCTTGTTGACAAAAATCATGCGGGGAAGCTCAGCATCGTCAGCGTACTCCCAAGCTTTCTCTGTGCCAACCTCGACACCAGAAGAAGCACACACAACAACCAGGGCCGAATCAGCGACGCGCCCTGCTGCAATCACGTCGCCCACGAAATCGAAATAGCCTGGCGTGTCCAGGATATTGATCTTATGGTTATTCCACTCCACAGGAGCGAGAGCAGTGTTGATGGATACTTGACGGCGTACCTCCTCCGGATCATAGTCCAGAATCGAAGTCCCGTCATCCACCTTCCCCAGACGGGTAGTAGCTTTGGCGGTAAATAACATTGCCTCAGCCAAAGATGTCTTTCCTGCACCTC
>JAAYMI010000057.1 GCA_012521465.1 Bacillota bacterium
CGTACCAGCTGAACGGCTTTCTCAAAGCTGAGGTCGCGCGAACGAAGCATCATGTCGATGACTCTTTTGGTCTCAGCGCGGCTGAGGCCGTAGTCCAGCACACCATCGAGGATGACTTCCAGCATCTGCGGACTGTTCACCTTCTGGGCGAAGCGTTTGGCCAGAGTGATGTGGGAAGCAGTCAGAGCGGACTGGCCGCCGTAGAAATTGCTCATCACCGCGGCCTTATACTTCGCAGGCACATCTAGGACCTGCAGCCAATCAGTCAAAGTGGTGCGGGGAACTCCCAGCCTTGCCGCTGCTTCCGATTTACTAAATCCCCCTTCTTCGATGAAAGCCTGCACAGCATGGGCTTTATCGATCGGGTTGAGATCTTCGCGCTGAAGATTCTCCACAAGCTGAACCTGCCGTACCGATAGATCTGGACTCAGGACTACAGCGGAGATAGTCTCATAACCGTTGCGGCGCGCCGCTTCGTATCGCCGCCGCCCGGTGACCAGCTCGTAGTGATCACCCACCTGCCGGACTAGAATTGGCGCGAGGAGGCCCACTTCTTCCATCGAATCGGCTAACCCCTGAACCCCTTCCTCCTGATAAAACGACCGCATGCTGTTCCCTAAACGGATCTGATCAATGGAAAGCTCCACTATCTGCGTGTTCATCAAGGCACACCCCCAAAATTCTCGCTGATCAGAAGAGCCAAAAGCGCCGCCTTTTCTGATAACGCTGAGCTCCTTCCAGGGAAATGGGTTCACCGCGAACTATCAGTTCTGGATTCCCTTGAACAAGCTCTAAGGCACGATCGGTTCCTATGAGTTTCTCCACCACCGCATAGGCCTTGGGCAAGTTCATGCCCCTGCGGTGCACGCCGTGACCATCGCTGGCTAGCACGTGCACCATGTTGTGCTCCAGCATAATCTTTGCGGTCTCCACGATCCGCTGGCCAAACCTTCCCAAGATACTGCCCGAATTCATCTGGACCGCGCAGCCCAGTTCAATCCAGTGGAGAACGAGATTGGGGTCGTTAACGACGGCCAAGTAACGTTCGGGGTGAGCAATGATGGGCGTGATGCCCTTGGTCTGCAGACTGAATAATACCTGCTCCACATACATGGGCACCTGCTGCATGGGAAACTCTACTAAGCAGTAGCGCCCATTAGCCGCATACGTTGGAATCTGACTGTGTGCCATATCCAATATTTCAATGTCCATAAATAACTCGCCGCCGGGCACCACTTTAAGGCCGATCTCTGCGCGGTCCAACTCCCGCTGCAGCTCGGCTGTGAGAGCCTTGATCTTCCCCCAATCAGGCAGCTGGAAAAAGTGAGGTGTGGCGGCCACTACAGTGATGCCGCCTCTTACAGCTGCCTCCGCCATCTCGATGGCCATGGCCAAGTCTTCCGCCCCGTCGTCAACTCCCGGCAGGATGTGTGTATGGAGGTCAATCATCGTCAGTCTCCGCATCACTCGAGTAATAGTAATAGTACTGGTAGCTCTTTTTGTCCGAAGGATCAATGCGATTGAAAACGACACCCAGGAGGTTAGCATTGGCCTGTTCCAGCATGGTCTTCGCATGCTGAGCAACTTCCCGCGTCACATCGCCAGCGGCCAATATAAACAGCACCCCGTCTACCATTGTAGACAGGATAGACGCATCAGCAACCGCTACCACTGGTGGGGCATCGACAATCACCAAGTCGAAACCTTCTCTCACTTCCTGAAGTACGGCACGCATGGCCCTTGAGCCGATCAGCTCCGCTGGATTCGGAGGCACAGGTCCAGACGGAATAGCGTACAGGTTAGGAATGTCCACCTCGCGCAGAACGTCATCCCAGCCGGCGTCACCCACGAGCAGAGAGGTTAACCCGGGTGTACGGTGGATTCCAAGGATCTTGTGCACCGTGGGCTTGCGCAGGTCGCAGTCGAGCAGAAGCGTTTTTTGACCTGTCTCACTGAACGCAACCGCCAAATTGGCAGCAACGGTTGATTTCCCCTCCCCGGGAGCGGCACTGGTCACCATGATTACCCTCAGCTCCCGGTCTGGGCTGGTAAACTGGATGTTCGTTCTCAGAGTGCGAAACGCCTCCGAGCCCACTGACTTGGGGTCATTGTGCACAACTAATTTGTGATTTCTATGGGGCATCTGTCACATCCTCACTCTCAGCGCAAAAATCGCTTTCCACCGTTGCTAGTGGAGAGGCGGCTCAAGTCCGGAATCTGGGCCAGAACGGGCAGTTCCAAGACAGCCTCCACCTCTTCCTTGGTCTTTATGGTTGTGTCGATAAAGGCTAGTAAGAATGCTACTCCTACTCCAACAAAGATACCCAGTACACCGGCGATGGCGATGTTCAGTTTGATCCGAGGCTTAATGGGGGATTCAGGCGTTGTTGCGTAATCGATCACCTGCACTGTCGCGGTCTGCATAGCCTCGGCAATGCGCGTTTCCTCATTGCGCTGCATGAGCATAACATAGATCTCTTCCAATACCCGGGTATCCCGCATCAGCCTCGCAAGCTCCAATTCCTTGTTAGGAAGGGCACTTAGGGCCAACTCCTCACTGGCCAATACTGACTGAAGTGCTTCTTCCCTGGAGGTGAGGGCCATCAGCTCTACTTCCAAAGTAACAAGAGAACCGTAGAGCTGCTGATGGATTGGATTTCGGCTGCGGGTCTCGGTGCTGATGATCCGCTCTACCTGCTGCGACAACTTCCCCCGTACATCCTCAATCTCCGCGGTCAGGGCCAGAATCTCCGGATGGCTGCTGGTATATCTTTCGCGAGCCCCTGACAGGCGGATTTCCAGGTCCGCCAGGCGCGTCTGATACTCCATCACCAGTGGGTTGTTGGCTATAGTGGTAGAGGACAAGAGTGTCTCGTCCTGGTTCTCCAGCTGAATCCGCACTTGCTGGATCCGTTCATTGATTTCTGAACGGGAGATCCGCACTTCCGCTAGCTGCGCTTCAAGCTTGGCAATCTGTTCCAGCTTAGCCACTGTCTCGGTAGACGGTGCCAGGGCACGCTCGGCCTCCCGATAGGTACGAAGCGCCTCTTCAGCCGCAGTCAGCTCAGCTGAAACGGTCAGAAGCTGTGACTCGATAAACTCCCGTGCACTGCGCATCTCTTCCCGGCGAGAATCGCGGTTCCAAGCGATAAACTTGGATGCCAGGGTGTTGACAAAAAGCTGGGCCTCCAGGGGGTCAGTTGACTGCATGCTTACCCGGAGAATATCTGTGCCCTGCACCGTTTGAATTGTCAGACGGTCGAGAATCCACCGCTGGCTGACGTTCATCCCCAGTTCCGCTCGCACCTCATCGAGGATGCGCCTGCTCTTCATGATTTCCACATAGTTCTGCGCCGCATTCCGGGGCATCCCTACGAGGGAATCAAACAACAGGGCCTGGGCAGAAGAGCCCGATTCCTGCACGATCAAAGTGGTGGCTGCTTCATAGACTGGTTCCGTCATGAAACTCACAACTGCTGCTGCGACCACTGTTGCCAAAAAGAACCCAAGGATCATCCACTTGCGCCGGACAATTATCTCCCAGTATTCAAGAAGATCCATCTCTTCCATTTCCATGTTAACCACCACCCGTCCTAGATGCCTAGTAAGTCTTTGAATGTCTTGAGGCCGCCAATGAAGCTGAAGATCGCAGTCCAGTTCGGCTTTTTCGTTTCTGGAACGTAGATTACATCTCCACCTTGGATGAGTGGGTTCTCCTTCACATCACCTTCAAAGAGGAGCTTATCTCTACCCATGGTCAAAGTGGTTGGGTCGTCAGCACTGCCGCCCCGGTAGATACCTACGTTTTCCAAAGCAGCTCGATCCGTCGGTCCACCAGCCAGGGCTATGGCATCTAGAACTCGAGCTCCAACAGGAATATTGTACACTCCCGGACTGCGTACTTCACCCAAAACCAGCACCTGGCGGCGGCTCTCAGGCACGTAGATCACGTCACCGCCGGCTAGGAGGAGGTTATACTCCGCTTGAGACGACATCAGCTCGCCGTAGTACATGTGCCAAACTCGTTCCGCCTCACCCTCTTGGCGGGTCATGATGACCTCCTGCGATGGGTAATTGCTGCTGAGGCCCCCAGCGAGCGCCAAGAGATCGAGGATGCGGCCACCCGGAGGCAGTGTAAAGGATCCGGGCCGGCTCACCTCGCCCATAACCAGCACCTGGCGCGCCCGCGGCAGATAGAGAATGTCGCCGCCCTGCAGGGCTATGTTCTCTGCCTCATTCGCCAGCACAGCGTTGAGGTTCACAGGAGTAACTGCTTCACCTCCTGGCACAATCCGGGTGAGGGTAGCTTGGTTCAGGTCGGCCGCGTCGGTTGGTCCACCAGCCAGAGCCAAGAGATCAAGGATCCGTGTATTCTGATCAACGGTAAAGGCGCCAGGCCGCAGCACTTCGCCCAGAACCAATACCTGACGGTTGCCCTTGGGCACGTAGATGGTTTCCCCACCCATCACCAGCCGGTTGCTGACATCATTGGCATCGAGCATGGCGGGTTCGAGGTTAAGCACACTCACGGCGCCATCATGGTCTGAGCCTGCCCTTGTGGTCAAGGTGACTTGACTGAGATCGGCGCTCTGCAGCGGGCCGCCGGCTTTAGCCAAGATGTCTGTGAGGCGGTCGCCTGTTTCCGCTGGATAGCTCCCGGGTCGAGCGACTTCGCCAAACACCACCACGGTCCGGACAAGGCGGGGAACCAAGAGTGTTTCACCGCCGGCCAGGAGATAGTTCCCTTCGCCGGTAAGCATAGCCCGCTGAACATCTATTACCTCCGTCACCGCGACGCCTTCCACTTCCCGAGTGAGGACAGCGCTTGTCCCATCAGCGAGCTCAGTGAGGCCGCCAGCGCGGGCGATCACATCGAGCAGTCGGGTTTGGGAATCCACAGCGTAATAGCCAGGTGAACGCACCTCGCCAAAGACCAGCACGCGGGTTTGTCTCTCAGGGACAAAGATCACGTCGCCCCCAACCACAACAGGGTTATCGGCATCGCGCAGTCCGCCCGCACCCCGCATGGCGGCTTCCGCATTGATGGTCAATACTTCCTCAGTACCATCAGACAAGAGGCGAGTGAGGGTCACGGCATCACCCTGACCAGCATCAGTCAGACCGCCGGCCATGGCCAACAGGTCCAAGAGCCTTTCTTTGCCAGTGATGGGATAGTATCCCGGCGATCTTACTTCGCCAAACACCAATACCCTGGTCTGCCTTTCGGGAACGAAGATCACGTCGCCCCCAAAAACCTGCGGGTTATCCGCATCGTTCAGGCCGCCGGCGCCCCGCATGGCAGCATCGGCATTGATGGTCAGTACTTCTTCTGTGCCATCGGCCAGCAAGCGAGTCAAGGTCACTGCCTCGCCCTGGCCAGCGTCTGTGAGTCCGCCAGCCATAGCCAACAAATCCAAGAGCCGTTCCTGACCAGTGACCGCATAGTATCCGGGCGACCTTACTTCACCAAATACCAAGACGCGAGTCTGTCTTTCGGGAACGAAGATCACGTCGCCCCCAAAGACCTGCGGGTTATCCGCGTCGCGCAGGCCGCTTGTGCCCCGCATAGCAGCATCGGCATTGATGGTCAAGACTTCCTCCGTGCCATCTTCCCGATGCCGCGTTAGGGTGACAGAGTCTCCGGATGCTGCATCAGTCAGCCCGCCGGCCATGGCCACGAGATCCAAAACCCGTTCCTGGCCCGTGATGGAGTAGTATCCGGGCGACCGCACTTCGCCTAAGACCAGGACACTTCGGTTGGCCTTTGGAACGATGATAATATCCCCAGCCTGAAGCTGAAGGTTATTGCTGAGGAACCGGTTTTCCATTAACTCAGCGAGGTCCAGCTGGACGATTTCCGTCTGCCCATCGCTCTGGCGAGTAAGTGTGGCCTCGTCCGATGCGGCCTGCGGCAGGAGCCCCCCCGCATAACCAACGGCATCGAGTACACGATCGCCGATGTTAAACCGGTAGTAACCAGGACTGCGTACTTCACCAAGAATGAGGACCTGCTGCTGACCTTCGGCGATGTGGAGCACATCCCCGGCCTGGAGCCGCTCATTACCCAAACCCAATCTGGTGAGGGCACCCAAGTCGATCTCTTTCGTGCTGCCGCCCCTAGTCAAGGTCAGCTTCTGGCCGGCCTTGTCTGTGGCCCCGCCGGCCATGGCAATCACATCTAGAATCCGAGTTGTCTCCGTTAAGCGGTAGCTCCCGGGTGAGCGTACCTGGCCTAAGACCAGCACCTGGGGTGCTCCCTCAGGCACAAACAGGACATCACCAGGCTGAATAATCGGGTTTGCCTGGCGCCCCTGCTGGACCATGGCCAAGTCCAGCTGCACAAGTTCTACTTCTTCCCCAGTGGTACGGGTCAGCATCACCCGATCCGCCGCGGCCTGGGCCGTGAGTCCGCCGGCTTCGGCAATGACTTCCAGAGCCCGCGTTGACTCCGTCACCGGATAACTGCCTGGGCGCAGTACTTGTCCCAAGACCAGAGCCAGGTTCTTGCCTTCTGGGACAAAGACAATATCTCCGCCCACAAGGACGGGGTTCTCCCCGCCAACACGCCCCAGCAGGGCGTTGTGAGCATCAATCTCGAAGATCTCCTGTTCCTCCTGGCCAGTGCGGGTAACGGAAATCCGCCGAGCATCGGCCCGATCCGTAAGTCCCCCGGCTGAAGCAACCACATCTAACAGGCGAGCGCCCTTCTTTAGGGGGTAAGTGCCAGGTGAGCGCACCGCCCCGAGAATGATCACCTGTGCTCTAGCCGGTACGAAAACCACATCATTGCGCTGGATTAAGGGCGCGCTTTCCACCCGACCTGAGAGGAGAGCTTGGACATTCACAAGCAGTTCGCTTGCTTGGCCGTTTTGCAATGTGCGGGTCAGCACAACCTGCTCCAAATCGGCAGAATCCAGCGCACCGCCTGCCTGAGCAATCAAGTCCAGAATATCCATCTCAGGCCCGATATCATAGGAGGCTGGGTAGCGCACTTCTCCGAGGACGAGGGCTTTGCCCACTGCCTCCACTCGGATGACGTCCCCATGTTCCAAGACCGGATTGGCAGCCAGTGTGCCCTGCTCTATGTATTCATTCACGTCCACACGCTGCACTTCTGCGGAACTACCTCCGCTCAGCGTTTGGCGGGTAATCGATACCTGCGAAAGATCCGCAGCCTTGGTAGGACCGCCCGCTAGTCCTAAGACGTCCAGCAAGCGGGCACCTGCCCTAACCTGGTAGTACCCGGGGGCTTTTACCTCGCCCAGAACCTGCACACTGACAGTACGAAACTCGCGGACCAAAACCGTGACGTGGGGATCAATAACATAGGAGCGCAGTTTCTGCTGTATCTCTGCCGCTAGTTCTTGAGTAGTCTTGCCCACCGCCTGCAGGTCTCCCACGAGCGGGAATGTGATAAACCCATCAGGACGGACTTCCACAGCGGTACTCAGTTCGTTGTGGCCCCACACCGAAATCTGCAGCCCGTCACCGACGCCGAGGGTGTATACCTCGGCCCAGACAAAACCCGGAAATAGGACTGTCAGAATGATGACGGTCACGAGAAGTGTAGCCAGTGCAAACCGATTGCTCATAATCAACCCCCACAATTAGAACAGCGGACCGCTCCGATCCGCCGTCCATTGATTTACTCCAGGTCTATCGCGAACCATCTATTTTGCGGCTGGACGGAGAATAAACCCTGACAGCTGCACCGTCCGCAGTGTCTCAACATAGAATGGCTGCCGCTCCTGAATGCCCACATCTTTGCCTTTCACGAAATAGCCGCCCACTAATCCTAAGGGACCCAACAGCATTACCCCGGCCATACTGGCCCCGGCTGCTAACTCCAGCGATTTGTTCTTTTCGGTGGCTCGTTGGTCTACTCGCAGTTCCACAAACGTGCCGTCGAGGGATGCGACGCGCCCGAAATCGATCACAATACGGCCGTCCCTGCCGAGTGGCCCGGCGCTGCTTACCTCCGTCACTGTGGCTACGCCCTGCGTGCCTGCGGGAATCACCATTCGCCCATCCACCATTACGTCATCAACAACCCGGTATGGAACAAGGTCCCCTACTTTCGTGCTGCCCGAATTCACACTCTGCAGGAGGCTGATTCGAACTAGGGTCTCTGCTGGCAGAGTCACTTTCTTCAAGTCCAGCTCAGTAGTTCCCCAGATGTTGATCATCATCTCCCGAATCCGATCGGCCAGAGGTCCCGATTGGGGTCCGCCGAACCATTCCTCTTCCAGCTTCTCCAGCCTCTGGATTAGGGGTTGTCCATCTGTAAGGATGCCCGTGAAACCCCATTCAGCCAAATTGAGGTGCAGGCGCATGCTCCCGCCCTGCGCTTCTGTGCTCTGCAAAAACGAGTTAACCCGGTCGATGCGGAGCATCGCTGCTCCTTCCTGAACGCTGCCAAATATGTCTTTCTCGACCCGTTCGATGCGTTCGATTAGGGCGCCCGTCCGTGCCTCGCCGTAGAGGATCTCTTCTGCGGCTGCCAGAACAGAGATAGGAGTCACATTAGCTCCTGCAGGCAGAGGTAAACCGGTTAAAATCACGAGGAAACACAGTAGTACTGCAAGCCGCTTCATGACACTAAACCTCTCCTTTACTCAAAACTTGATGGAGAACTCGGCTGTCGCCCCATAGCTCGGGTTAACAGTGGTGAAATCAATCAGGCGGTAGTTAAGCCTGAGGGTGGTCTCATTCTCGAAGTCATAGCTCAGCCCAAGTTCTGCGGTACTGCGCACAGCCGTATCATCGAGGGGGCTCCCTGCTTGGATCAGATCAAAGGTCCCCCGGGGCCATGCAGAACTCATTCCCAGTCGCAGAGTTCCTCCACTGGTTATAGGCAGCTCCACTCCCACCGATGCCATGGCCTGCAGCTCTTCACCATTATCGCTCTGCGCAGAATCAAAGTAAGTGTAACCTGCGCTCAGCAGCACCGAGTTCCGCAATCCCACGCTCACATCTAGCGATGTGGCTGTCCGCTGCGACTCGGCACTTCCATCCTCGGAATCGGCTGGATAGTGATCGCGCATCGTGGACAGTGAGAGGTCGCCGTACCTCAGGACCAAACCATAGCCTGCGGAGCTTTCCAGCTGCGGATACACTTCCCACGCCTCTCCACTGCTGCCAGAAGCCCAGATGGCACCGCTGACCTGCAAACCGCCAATATTCAGCGCCGCGAGTTCAGGAACGGTATCCCGTTCCTCCGCCACCAAGGTACCCCTTGCCGCCAGCACGTTGGCCGAGATGGGAAAACTACCTGTCCACAGACTGCGGAGCTCACCTCCTCCTTCGGGAGCTGCTTCGTCATCCACCATGGCAGGCGCGAACAAATCATCAAGGTTTTGGCTCTCAAATTGCCCACCAGAGAGTGCTCCAGACTTCAGGACAGCAGCCAACGCTTGGGACGAGTAGGTGAGCTGGCGATCGGTAAATAGACCGCCCAGCTGCGCACCGTTCCCAAGTCCAAGCAGGATAGCATAATCCTGCACGTCGTAACCAAGGATTTCCAGCTCAGACTGGAACTCCAGCACAAGGCGATAGAGCAGTTCCACTTCCTCTTCAGCAAAGCGGTGTTCCGCTGCCACTCGGCTGTTATACGCCTGGATCATGTCGTCAAGGAGCACTTCCCGGCTGAGGCCAAAACGCCGCGAAATGGACGGCTCGCCCCCGTCAATGTACTCGATCAGGCGGGCTACCAAGAGCGCACCTTGATACCTGGTCATCTCATGGGGAATAAGGAACTCGGCTATCGGACGGCCGCGCCCCAATTCAGCCAGGGCAAAATAGGCCCAATCGTCTTCCACAATGTCCGTCAATGAGCTTGCCTGGATTACCGAAGGGACAAGCACACTACAGAACACTAGGAGGGCCGCAATTACCAAGTGTTTCCTCGTCATGCTCACCCCTCCTTCCTAGCTCAGCCTCTTCTGGAAACTGCCTTTTGTATTTCTACAATATGGAACCAAAAACCTCCCAATCCCATCAAATTCCACGATCTTACATACTTAATTCACAGGCTGGCGCCTAAAATAACGCTCAGCCAAAATTACGGCGACCAAGTCATCAAACGGTTCCGGCGGAACCTGCATGCCAAGCGGTATGAACCGCCTCCAGCCGCGGGGTGGATTCTCCTGCCAATAGCGCTGGCGCGCCTCCACACTGGAAAGATGCTCGTCTACGGCAACAATGTCCACGTGCGGAAAGGCTTGTGCGAGCTCCCGCCGGAACCTAGCCGACCCTGTACGGTCACCCAACACGATCAAGTTCAACTGGTAGCACCCCAGTGCACTGCCCACTTCTCGCAATAATTGTATGCGCGGCGCGACCCACCTGCGCAGGACGCGCTCTCTGTCGACCACGGCTAAGCCGCATTTATCAGTTCCTGGATCGATGGCAAGTACCGGACTGTTCATGGCCTCCCACACCTTCCACGGCATAAAATTCGCACAACCCGCGGGCGGTTTGTGGGTAACGAAAAAGCCCCCGAAACGGGGGCTTGTGGTGCATTCGTAATTAGAAGGTGAAGGACAGGCCTGCAGTGTACTTCTGGGCAGTTACAGACTCTTCGTCCTCAGCCCTTGGCAGAGTATGGAAGACTGTTGCGCCCAAGTTCAGCTTGAGGCTGTCGGTGAAGCTGTAGCCAGCTGTCAGCTTGTGAGTAAGCTCGTTGGCTGACGGGTCCTCGCCTTCCTCAACCCGCGGCATGACAAACTTCACGCCGTAGCCGAGGTCGAGACCAGCACCGCCTACAGTTGTGCCGTAGTTCAGGTTGGCATCGATGACCCAGGCCTTAAGGTCGGAGTGAAACGCACCCTTGTCCTTGTATTCATCGTCTTCCAGAGTGCCATTGACCATTGCAAAGCTGGTATCAAACTTCACACCAGTGCCGAAGATGTCGATCTCACCGATCTTAGCCTTGACTTCAGAGGCGCTCTCTGAGTCGGTTTCGGGATCTGCACCGGTCAGGTTCCAAGCATACTTGCCAGAGAGTGTCAGTGGTACGAAGACATCGAACTTAGCCTCTGCGCCAAACTTGTAAGCCTGGACCAGGGCAGCGTTCTCTTCGCCCATTTCTCTGTAGTAGTTGCCGCTCACGTCGATGCCGAGGAACTCAACCTCTGCGCCGAGCTCGAACATGCTGGAAGCATCGTCGAGCACAAACGGACGGCCAGACAGGCTGTTCTCATCGACGCCGAATTCGTCGCCAGCCCAGGCATATTCGCCAGAGAGCTTCGCCGGGCCGAATTCGCCGGACAGCTTCGCACCGAACAGCATGTTCTTCTCAGCATCTTTGTCGGTCAGGTCAATGGCAAAATTGCCTTCGTAGTTCAGACCGAAGAGTTCACCAAAGATTCCAGCGGAGCCAGCACTCAGCCTGCTCTCTTCGTTGTCCCTGGAGCCGGAGATGGCACCCCGCAGCCCAAGCTGAGGAATGAACTCATAGCTGAGGGCAGCTGCGGCAACCAAGTCATCTTCCGCTCCACCAACAACCGCTGCACCGGTCAAGCCCTCAAAGAACTTGAACTCAGCAGTTGCGCCTTGAGCCGGCTTGCCGGCGAGCACGTAAGAGTTGATGGCCTTGGAGACATGGTCGCCCAGCTTGTTACCAGCCACGAACTTGGTAATGGGCGTGTCGGAGGTCACTTCTACTCTGTACTCGCTGAAGTCAATGTTCTGGGTGTTGAAAATGTCTACGGCGTACTTCGTAAACGCACCCACGGTCACCCTGTCAGACGCCTTTACTGTGAGCTTCAGCTCACCCTTCTGA
>JAAYMI010000058.1 GCA_012521465.1 Bacillota bacterium
AATTTATGTCGCTGGGGGATCGTCTAACGGCAGGACGGATGACTCTGACTCATCTAGTCTAGGTTCGAATCCTAGTCCCCCAGCCATAAATGAGAGCTCCCATCGTCTAGGGGCCTAGGACATCGCCCTCTCACGGCGAAGACAGGGGTTCAAATCCCCTTGGGAGTACCATAGATATACCCCATCTTCGGATGGGGTTATTATTATGCCTCCAGGAGGTGGCAGCATGGCCAAGATCTATACGCGGCAGGGCGATGCAGGGTTTACGCGCCTCTTAGGCGGTGAAGAGGTACCCAAGTCGCACCCGCAAGTGGAAGCGTACGGTACCGTAGATGAGCTGACCGCGCTGATTGGTGTCGCCGCGACAGGAGCCCCGCCCGAACTTGGCGAAAGGTTAGTCTGGATCCAAGAACGATTGTTTGCGGTGGGAACCATCCTCGCCCAGGCAGACCTTACAAGCAAACAGGCTTTCCGGTTGGATCCCGCTTCCACTGTCCAGCTGGAAGAATGGATCGACGAGCTGACGAGTGTGCTCCCGCCGCAACAGGCATTTCTCCTGCCGGGACCATGCGGTGGATCGGTCCGCTCTGCGCAGCTCCATGTGGCGAGGACAGTCTGCCGAAGAGCCGAGCGGCGAGTTTGCGCCCTGGAGGGGGAACTAGCAGAAGTACTGGCCTTTCTCAACCGCTTGGGGGACTACCTCTACACTGTGGCCCGCTGGCAGAGCTGGCAAGAAGGGATAGGAGACCAGCCGGTGCGCATCACCGGCCTTGCCACGACCGATGCTTAGGCCTGGCCTCAACCGGTGCTGCCCCTGCGTAAACTGCAGCAATCGCGGCCGCCATGTTCGCACTGTTGAGGTTGTCTTCAGCGTACCTGCGTCCCCAGCGCTGTAGTTTCTGGAGAGCGGTCCTGGAGGTGAGGAGCCGCTTGAGGTCGCTGCGGAGCCTGGAAAATGTGAACCTCCCGAGGTTCCCGCTGAAGTCGAAGTCTGCTCTGCCGGTGAGGGCAGGAGAGACCAAGCCGTCGTAGCGGCGCTGCATGAGCAGAACGGCACTGCCGCAGGCTAGAGCTTCTCGCGCCGTGCGTCCGCTGGCCGCGACAATTCCTGCCTGTTGCAGAATGGGACGCAGATCTGGAGTCCAAGGGTGATAAACGATGCCGGCTATCTTGGGGTCCCAGTCTGCAACGACCATGAGCTGACGGTGGAAGGTGCTGTTCATAATCTGGGTCAAGCGAGTGAGGGCCGGAATCTTGCCCCTGTCCATCCGAGCAATGTACACCACCTGATTGCGCAGGAAAGAGCCCTGCGGCGGTACATAGTACTCGGTATTGACTCCGTTGGGAATTACTGTGAGTTTGGGGCATATATGCCGGATTTCCTGGGCCACCTTCGGCCCTATGGCGATAACATGGGAAGCCCCGCGCAGATCCTCCTGGTATTTGGGATGGCTGAAGCCCAAGCCGTGACAGGTAAGGATAGATGGGATCCTCAGCCTGCGGGCGAGGCGGTTGGCGGAGGCAAACAAGGTGGAACTGTGCGCGTGGATGACATCCGGGCGCCATCTGCGGACAAGATAAGAAAGAAAACTCGTACCGGTTCCGGTTGAGACAGCAATACCCTGCTCCTTCAGGCGCGGAGCATACTCTGTGCCAAAAAGGGGCGAATGGACGCGCGTAAAGCGCACGTGCACGTCGCAGCCCATGCGCTTAAGCTGCTCCGCTAGGTCGAGCACGTGTGTTGTCTGGCCGCTGAGAAAAAACTCAGCAAGAAGCAGTATTTTCATCATCGACCTCCGAACCTGAAATAGACGAACTCGTTAAGGCAACTCACGGAAGGAGGCAGATAGTAGTGAGCTTATCCATGGCCTTAGGCTTATTGGGTGGTTTGGGTATCTTTTTGATTGGTATGCAGCAGATGGCTGAGGGATTACAGAAAGCAGCGGGGGATAGGCTGCGCAGGATCTTGGAACTGTTCACCTCTCATCCTGCCCTAGCTGTTGTTACTGGTGCTTTGGTAACAACCTTGGTGCAGTCAAGCTCCACCACAACGGTGATGACCGTGGGGTTTGTCAACTCTGGCCTCATGACGTTGCAGCAAGCCGTGGGGACTATTATGGGGGCAAATATCGGTACAACCGTCACTGCTCAGCTGGTGTCTTTTGATATTTACCAACTGGCCTTCCCCTTAATTGCCGTGGGAGCAGGCCTGAATTTCTTCGCGAGGAAGCGGATCTACCGCCATGCGGGAAGCGGGATCCTCGGTTTTGGCCTTTTGCTGATGGGGCTTTCCACGATGAGTGAAGCGGTCTACCCGCTGCGTTCTTACGAGCCTTTCCTGAATGCCCTGGTATATCTAGGAAACAATCCCCTGCTTGGCTTAGTGGCCGGAGCAGCTTTTACCATGGCGATTCAGAGCTCCAGCGCCACAACAGGTTTGGTGATCGCCTTTGCCAAGCAGGGCATCATCACGCTCCCTACAGGACTGGTGCTGATCATCGGGGCAAACGTTGGCACCTGCATCACGGCGGCCTTGGCCGCGATTGGGGCAAACCTGCCCGCACGGCGGACAGCAGCCGCCCACTTCCTGTTCAACATGTTCGGCGCGGTCCTGTTCCTCCTTCTGCGCGGACCGTTCACAGCCCTTGTGGCTAGCACGTCGCCAGCAGTGACGCGGCAGATTGCCAATGCCCATACCTTGTTTAATGTGGCCAACACCATCATCTTGCTTCCCTTGATCGGTCCATTTGTGCGGGTTGTGAAAGTGATGCTGCCGGGCACTGAAGAAGAGATCGAAGTGCGTCCCAAGTATCTTGATCCTCGCATGAGCCATTCGCCAGGTGCTGTGCTGGCAGCCGAAAGAGAGGTACTGCGCATGGCTGATGTGGCCATTGGGATGGTAGAAGATGCGGTGAACGCGTTTTTGGAAGGCGATCTAAAAAGCATCACCAGCCTGCCTCAGCGGGAGGAGCTGGTGAACGATCTGGAGAAGGCTATCACAAACTACCTCACGGAACAAACCCAGGGCAGCATCGACCAGTCGATCTCGCGCAAAATCACAGACTTGATGCACGTCATCAACGACATCGAACGGGTGGCAGACCACGCGGTGAACATCAGCGAGCTTGCTGAGGCGCGAGTCGACCATGATGTTGCCCTGAGCGAGCAAGCAGCTCAGGATGTATCCCTTATGCGCGACAGTGTGGTGCAGATCTTCCGGGAAGCTGTAGCTGCACTAACTGCTGGCGATGTTGCGAAAGCCAAAGATCTTATCGCCCAGGATGATATCATCGATGAGATGGAAAAGCGCTTTCGAGTTGACCACATCCGCCGCCTGAATGAAGGAATCTGCAAGACTGAAGCGGGCATCCTCTTTCTGGATTTAATCAGTAATCTGGAGCGAATAGCCGACCACGCTAACAATATAGCCGAGGCCGCTGCGGGAACCCTCTACCCGAAGGAGCAGGGTTGATTAGGAGCGGCCGCGCCAGCCGCGGAACAACAGCGCTGCTCCGGCCAAGACAAGCAGTACGGGCAGTACAATGCTCCAGTCTACGGCCACAAACAGCCTAAGCAGCAGGATGACTCCCAATCCGATGAGGAGAATTCCCAGGCCAGTGAGGTTGTTGCCTTCGGTTAAGCCCTGAGCCGCACGCCGCAGGTTGTCGAAACCCGTTCGTCCCTCGGCTGTGTACTCCGGAGCCCCATCGGGGCGTTCGGGGATAATAATCATGCCGGCGATGTACAGGGCGATGGTAACGCCATGGACCCAGAGGCCGAGGACAAACAGCAGCCGCACGATAGTGGGGTCGAGTCCGAAATACTCGGCGAGCCCGCCGGCGACTCCGCCAATCAGTTTGTCGCGGGAGAGGTAAAGCCTGCGCTCATTCATACTGAACACCTTCCTGACAAAAATGTCGTGCTACCACGTTTATTCCACAAGCGGCAGAGGAAATCCTTGCTAAAGGGGCAATGCCCTCAAACCGCTGCTGACCGGTGCGAAGTAGTATGGCGGGCAGGAAATAGAAGTACAGCGGGGAAGATTTGGTTATCGTAAGTGTAGGAGGTCTTTTAATGGAATCCATGGAACATACCCGCATGTTTGCAGCTGTGGACACTAATGAGGTCAACATTTCCGAAACCTTGCGCCTCGTCTACAGTGCTCTGATGGAAAAAGGCTACAGTCCTCTGGACCAAATCGTGGGTTATTTAGTCTCAGGTGACCCGTCATATATTACGTCCCACAACGGAGCTAGGGAAAACATCCAGAGAATCGAACGAGACGATCTACTTGAAGAGATTGTTGCTTATTATCTGAGCAGCTTAATGGAACAACGGGGGTGACTGAGGATGGCGAGATTAATCATTGACGGTGGGAAGCCGCTGGAGGGAACTGTCCAGATCAGCGGCGCGAAAAACAGTGCCTTGGCCATCATCGTTGCTGCGGCATTGGCCACCGAAGGCGAAAGCGTTCTGGAAAACATCCCTCACGACGGCGATGTTGGAACTATCTGCCTCATCCTCCGCAGCCTCGGGGTAGAGGTTTGGTTTGACCGCAAAGGACATTTACATGTAAACGGCAGGACGCTGAGCAAACACCAAGCTCCGTACCATCTGGTGCGAAAAATGCGGGCGTCATTCTACACCGCCGGTCTGCTCCTAGCTCGGCTCGGGCGCGCCGAAGTGCCGCTTCCAGGGGGATGTGCCATTGGTTCTCGCCCGGTCGATTACCACATTCGGGGATTCACCCAAATGGGTGCTGATATCGTCATTGAGCACGGCTTTATGAAGGCCAAATGTGACCGCTTGAAGGGTACGCAGCTTTACATAAACCGCTCGAGTGTAGGCACAACCGTCAATTTGATGATCGCAGCCAGCCTCAGCGAGGGCGTAACCACTCTCGAGAATGCTGCCAAAGAACCGGAAGTTGTTGATTTAGCGATTTTCCTCAACGGAATGGGCGCCAAGATTCGCGGTGCAGGTACTGATGTGATCCGCATCGAAGGCGTAGATACACTGCGCGGGATCGAGTATACCATCATTCCCGACCGAATCGAAGCAGGTACTTTCATGTGCGCCGCGGCCATTACGGGGGGAAATGTGCTCCTCAAAAACGTGGTACCAGAGCATCTCCGAGCCCCCATCATTAAGCTTGAGGAAGCAGGTGTGATCGTTGAAAAGGGAGCCACAGAACTTAGAGTGATTGCCCCACCCCGCTTGCAGCCCATCGAGGTGGAAACTACACCATACCCTGGGTTCCCAACTGACCTGCAGCAGCCGTTCGTTGCCTGCATGTCCATCGCTGACGGAACCAGTGTGATCCGCGAAACCATCTTTGACCGCTTCCGTTACGTAGATGAACTGCGGCGCATGGGTGCGGATATCAAGACTGAACGGGAGACGGCGATCATTCGGGGAGTGGCGAAGTTGACAGGTGCACCTGTGGAGGTCACAGACCTGAGGGCAGGAGCTGCCCTGGCCATTGCCGCCCTGGCTGCCGAAGGCAGAACAGAGCTCTACGGTGTGGAGATCATCGATCGGGGCTATGAATGTTTCGAAGGCAAGCTGAGAGGCCTAGGGGCGGATGTCGTTCGCGAAGAAACGATGGAGGGCATCGACCTCTTTACCGCCGAGTCACCCCTCAAAGCATAGAGTCAAGGCCTGGAATACTACTGCGTCATCAGCAGAGTGTCCAGGTCCTTTTCTTAGTTGCCAGTCCTGCCCTGGAGCGGCCGAACTGTAAGGTTCACGGTGATGGTATCGGAGATGATCAGGTACTCCAAGTCCAGCTCAAACTGACCCTGGTCTATTCGAACAATGCGCTTATGAAAGACAGCTGCCACCAAAGTTGGGTCTATGCTGCTTACTTCCTGACCGATGAGGCCATCAATGAGTTGGCGGGCGTGGTGTGCCAGCTTGAGAT
>JAAYMI010000005.1 GCA_012521465.1 Bacillota bacterium
AAAGGACTTCTTGAAGGTGGTCTTTATCGAGGACTACCGAGTGTCTTTGGCGGAAAAGCTGATTCCCGCTGCGGATGTGAGCGAGCAGATTTCCACCGCCGGAAAAGAGGCATCAGGGACCGGCAACATGAAGTTTATGCTCAACGGAGCGTTGACCATCGGGACGCTAGATGGAGCCAACGTAGAGATTGACCGGGCTGTTGGCAGGGAAAACATCTTCATCTTTGGGTTGACATCTGATGAAACCGCAGCATATTACCAGAGTGGTACCTATCGGCCCTATGAACTCTACTTGAGCGATCCCTATCTCAGGCAGGTCATCGATCAGCTGATTAGTGGGTTCCTTGATCCGAGCCATCCTGAGATGTTTCGAGAGATCTATCAAGGACTGTTATACGGAAATGGGGGTATGGCTGATCCCTATTTCGTGTTGAAGGATTTCAGCTCCTACCGTGAGGCACACCGGCGGATCAACGCGGAGTATCAAAATCACAAGAGCTGGTGGAAGAAGGCAGTTCTCAACATTGCCAGTGCCGGCAAGTTTTCAAGCGACCGCACTGTCTTGGACTACAACGACAGGATTTGGAAACTGCGCCAAATCAATAGAGAGGAGATGCCATCATGAAGAAACTGCCGATTGCGCTGCAGCTTTATTCACTGCGGGAGGCAGCAGCAGTCAACTTCGTGGGCGTGCTTGAAACCACGGCAGAACTGGGGTACGATGGCGTGGAGTTTGCTGGTTACGGGGGGCTGTCTAGTTCTATGCTGAAGGACACTCTCCAGCAGCTTGGCCTTGTGCCTGTGAGCAGCCATGTGGGCTATGAGCAGCTTACGGAGGCATTCGAAGAGGTGGTGAGTTACAACCTCGCCATCGGCAACACGACTATTGTCTGTCCGGCTGCCCCTCGAGAGTTTGTGGAAACGGAGGAAGGTTGGAAGCGCTTTGCCACGGAAATGACCGCTTTGGGGAAGAAGTTTGCCGATCAGGGCCTAAGACTGGGATACCACAATCACAGTTTCGAGTTTGCTAAGTTCGATGGGAAGTATGCCCTGGACATCTTTTTCAATGAAAGCGATCCTGCCTATGTCTTTGCCCAGATCGATCTTGGATGGGTTCTCCATGCGGGTGTCGATCCAGCAGCCTATCTTAGGCAGTTCAAAGGGCGCTGCCCGCTCGTGCATGTGAAGGACTTTGATGGCTCCAATCAGCAGGTCGACGTGGGGTGCGGCTGCCTGGATCTGGAAGACGTACTGCAGGCCTGCAGTGAAACGGGAGTAGAGTGTTTGATCATCGAAACGGAAGTGTATGCAGAATCGCCTGTGTCCAGTGTGCGCAATGGTCTGCTCAATCTAAAAGCTGCCCGCGATTCGCTTACGTAACCTAACCAGGAACGGATTTGCTTTGTATCAAAAAGCCGGTGCACCCGGCTTTTTTTGTTAGACTTCTGGACATACTAAACCCATCTATCACTTTGCTCTGGGACTGATAGCATGCGTCCACTGCTCCAGCGATTGCTGGGAAGAAAAGATCCACCAGGGGCACATTCCTTGTACTTCTCCAGCTCGATTAGGAAGATCAGGGAACAGCTGCAGAGCGTCACCTTTGCAGGCGATGACAGCATTGTCTACCGCGCATTTCTCACAGCTGGCCCGCATCCCCGGGAGTGCTTCTTGGTCTACCCTGAGGGCATGACCGACAACGCTTTTGTGAGCGAATACGTGATAAAGCCACTCAGCCGAGAATATCTGCCTCCCCGGCTCCGGGGCGAGGAGCTGGCAGCGTTCCTCACGGAACAAGTTCTCCCCGTGAACGCCGTGGAGGAACGCACAGTCGTTTCTGAGGCTGTTGATCAAATTCTCACGGGAGATGCAGCGCTGTTTGTGGACGGGTGTGCCAGCGCGTTCATCATACCATCGAAGAAACTGACCATCAGGCCGCCCATGGAGCCGCAGTCAGAATCGGTGGTACGCGGTCCAAGAGAGGGCTTCAGTGAATCGCTCGCGGTCAACATCACACTCCTGCGCCGCCGGGTACGCTCGTCCCAGCTCAAGTTCAGCTATCTTACTCTGGGTCGGCAGACCCACACCAAGGTCGCCATCTCCTACATAGAGGGGATTGCTTCGCCAGCCATAGTGGAAGAAGTGCGGAAGCGCATTTCCGCAATTGACATTGACAGCATTATAGATTCGGGTTACATTGAGGAGCTCATCCAAGATGCTCCCTTGCTGCCCATCAAGACCATTGGGCACACTGAGCGGCCTGACATAGTGGCTGCGAGGATCCTTGAGGGGCGGGTGGCAGTCCTGGTTGACGGGTCACCTGTAGCTCTAACCATGCCTTTCTTGTTTGTCGAGACGCTGCAGGCAAACGAAGACTACTTCAAGCACTATGCCCTTGCTTCTCTCGACCGCCTGATCCGTTACATATGCCTGTTTCTCAGCACCAGCACGCCGGCCATTTACCTGGCTCTGGTGGCGTACCATCCCATCCTGATTCCCACGAGGCTGGCGGTCAGCATTGCAGCCTCCAGGCAAGGCGTACCCTTTCCAGCAGTAGTGGAGGTGTTTGTGATGGGGCTGTTGTTTGAGATCATGCGGGAAGGAGGCGTGCGCCTGCCGGGGCCTATCGGCCAGGCCTTGAGCATTGTGGGGGCAATTGTCTTGGGTGATGCGGCGGTCCAGGCGCAAATAGTGAGTGCTCCCATGATAATCGTGGTGGCAATAACAGCGATCTCTGGTTTTGCCGTGCCCCGGTTGTATGGGGTCATGATTATCCTCAGGATTCTCTTTTCACTGCTGTCGGCCGTAATGGGTCTGTACGGATACTTCTGCGGAGTCATCTTGGTTACGGTATACTTCATGTCGATCCGTTCCTTCGGCGTGCCCTACATGGTTAACTTCACAGCTTTTGACCTTCAGAATATCAAGGATACAGCCGTTCGTTCTCCGTGGTGGGTGATGCGCCTTCGTCCCAAGCTGATCGCCCGGCGCAATCCTCAGCGCTACCGAAAGGAAGCTCCCTCATGAGGAAGATCCTGAGCGGAGTGTGCATTCTTGCTTTCTGTCTCGCGCAAACGGGCTGTTGGGACTATCTTGAGCTGGAGACACTCAGCTTTGTGATGGCGGCCGGGATCGACGTGGGATCAGATGAGGGGCTCACCTTGACCGTGGAGACTCTGGAAGTCAAAGGAGGGGAGCCGACTGATATGAGTCCGTATGTCACTACAACCACAGGGATCACCTTGTTCAATGCCTTGCGAAACGTGACGAATGTCTCGGGCAAGCAGATGTTCTTTGGGCACAGTCATGCTGTAGCTTTTTCAGAAGAACTTGCGCGGAAGGGAGTAGGGGAGGCCGTAGGGTTCATGCAGCGCGACGTGGGAGTACGCACCAACATGTGGCTGTGCGTAGTGCGAGGTTCTGCCGCCAAGGATGTCTTCACAGCCGATGCACCGCTCGGCACCAGTATCGGGGATTATCTCAACCGCGTGATGATGCTCCAGAGGCGGAATCCCACCTTTATCCCTGTTCAGATCTGGGAGTTCAATCGGGCCCTCAATGAAGTCGGACTCAGTCCGGTGCTGCCCGCCATTGAAATCATCGAGATCGATGACAGGAAAATACCGCTGGTACAGGGGAGCGGAGTCTTTAAGCGCGATCGCCTTATCGGGTGGCTGGATGCACAAGATTCCAGGGTCCTGAGTTACCTGAGATTGGGCAAGGTGACCGGTGTGCTCGCAACAGAGATGGAGTATCAAGGCGAAAAGGAGAGAATTGCCGCGGAAGTAATGACTTCCCGCGTCGAGCTAAAACCCTACTGGGAAAACGACGAGCTCAGCGTGGCTATCACGGTCAACCTGCAGGTCGGCCTGCACGAATTGGGTTTTGCAACCTTTGACTACAGTCGACCTGAGCTCAAGCGCATGGCAGAAGAGGCACTGGCTCGTGAGCTTAAGGAGGACATAGAAAGGCTGATCCGTACGCTCCAGCAGGACCTGAAAGTCGATGTTGTGGGTTTCGGTGCCCTGATCAAGAAAAAGGTTCCCAGTGCGTGGCGGAAAGTAGAGAAGAACTGGGAAGAAGAGTTCGCGCAGCTGCCAGTCTCGGTGCGGGTAGCAGTCTTGATTACCGGAACTGGCACTCTGGCAAAACCGCTGACAGGGAGACCGTAGGATGCTGGGAGCAGCTGCAGTTGTAGTTCTATACGTGCTGGTGGCGGTGGGTGAGGTGATGCTCTGGGAGGAGCGCACGCTGCGCAGGGTGCTCATCTACAGCATCATGATGGCTGCAGTTTGTATCCTTACCGCACTTCTTGCTCTGGGAATTGAGCCGCCCAAGGGCATCGTGCGGGGTTTCGTCGGCAGTCTCTTGCAAAAACTGGGGATGGGAGGTTAGGGACGGTGCAGGAGGTTGTGGCCCCTAGATCGGGGATGGCCACCTTGGTTCTGATGCTCATGGGCAGTTCGATAGTGTACGGCGTGGGAAAGCAGGCTGGAGCCGATACGTGGCTGGCCGTCATCGCAGCCATGATTCTCAGTGTGCCCTTCATTCTTGTCTACGCCCGCCTTGTCGATCTTGATCCAAACAACGACATATTTCAAACCCTAGAAAAGGCTCTCGGAAAGCTTGTTGCCTGGACAGCAGCAGCGCTCTATGGGTGGTATGCCCTGCTGCTGATGTACAACTCAGTGAACAACTTAGGGAATTTCATTGCCGTAGCTGGGTTGGTGGAGACACCACGGGCCGTACCCCGTCTCTTCCTGCTAGTGATTACTCTCGCGGCCGCCAAACTAGGCGTTGAACCGCTGACCCGCTGGTCGACGTTATTTTTGATTGTCGTGGTAGGGATCTCAGTCTTTGCCTTTGCTTTGGTATCCGAGGAAATCGATTACTCTAATCTGCAGCCCATCCTGTATGACGGTATCGGCCCGGTGGCGGCCGGTACGTTTTCTACCATGGCGTTTCCTTTTCTGGAGGCCGTCCTCTTCATTTTCATCGGTGCTGCCTACCGCGGCCAGGGTGGGGCAAGACAGGTCATGCTCTGGGGTCACTTGATTGCGGGAGCTACGATTCTGTTCATCATTACCAATACACTCGCCGTAATTGGGCCGGATGTCTACCGGATTCAGTACTATCCAGTCTATGGCGCGGCATCCCGCATCGATGTCGGTGGAATCTTCACCCGTTTGGAGATCACAGTTACGTTTATCTTTCTGGCAACTACATTTGTCAAGATTACTGTCTGCTTAATTGCTGCCGCGCGCTGTTGTGGTTATCTTGTGGGTGAGCCACGCTACACCTACCTTCTCACTCCCCTCGCTCTCTCCGGCATTGTCGGGACGTTTTGGCTTGCGGAGGGAACACTGGAGATGGAAGCCATGGCTCTCCAGGTCTGGCGCCCGATGCAGCTTGTTCTGCAGATCATCTTGCCGGTAATAATCTGGATTGTTGCTGAAATCCGCCTGAAAAGCCCCAAGCAGCAGAAGGCGCCTCAGAGCTAGGCGCCTTGCTGCTCATCGTATGCCTTCCAAACGGCGTTGTAGAATCGCGGCCGTAGGAGCAGGATAGCTTGATTCGTTCGCACCGGATGGACGCGGTTGGTGAGGAGTACCGCAAACAGCCCCCGAGTAAAGTCGACCCAGATGGATGTTCCCGTAAAGCCAGTGTGGCCAATAGAGTGCCTAGAGACTAGCTTCCCTCCAGAGCAGCGCGCCGGACTGGGCAGGAGCCATCCCAAAGTCCGAGGTTCCTCAGCGCTGCCCGTAAAATCTTGGGCTAAGAGGTCAATTGTGTTAGGATGAAGAATGTGCCTGCCCTGCCAAACACCACGACTCAGGAGCATTTGACAGAACCTGCCGATCTCCGCGGCACAGGAGAATAGTCCCGCATTGCCACTGATGCCGCGGAGCGCCCGGGCGTTCTCATCGTGTACGACTCCCCTGAGAAAGCGCTTCTCCACAGGATCCCATTCTGTATAAGCAGTGCGTGACAGCTTGCCTTCCTCTACCCCATAGGTTGTGTCCTGCAGCTGCAGCGGTTTCGCGACTATGCTGCGAAACAGCTCAGCTAGGCTGCTTCCTGTAAGCTGTTCCATAATGCGGCCCAGCACAATAAAGCCGATGCAGGAATACTCTACCGTGGTACCCGGTGGATTGGACAACGGCAGATCGAGAGCTGCGGCTAGGGCACCTTCGCCTGATTCAAAGCGCGGTGATTCATAGAGCGGTGCCACCGCAGGAATTCCCGACGTGTGACTTAAGAGCTGTCTGATCGAGAGCGGGCGCTTGTCCTCCGGTGCCCAGGGCACGAAATCTCCAATCGTATTGTCCAGTGAGATCTCGCCAGCTTCGAGAAGCTTTAGGGCAATGGTTGTGGTGCTGATCACCTTCGTCAAGGATGCCAGATCGAAGATGCTGTCTGCTCGAACAGGATCGGTATTTGGAAAAAAACTCAGGTGCCCGAACGGATACGGCCCCCACATCTTGTCCGCAGTACCCATAAGGGCCACGGCACCAGAGGCGTTACGCTGGGCGATAAACTCTTCCACAAGTCTTAATGCGTCGCTAAACATATATCTCACCTCTTCTTCCAGTGTACTTCGAGCTCGTGCCCCCATTTCCTTGTGGCAGGAAATGATTTGCCTCCGGCGAACATAGTGAGGGGAGGTTGAGACTGTTTGATAAAAGGCTTAGTTTTCGATTTTGACGGACTCATTCTGGACACGGAAACTGTCGAGTATGAATCGCTGCAGTGGATCTACAGCCAGTACGGCCAGACTCTGTCCCTTGACGTCTGGGGTGATTGCATAGGTACGAAGCATGAGTTCGATCCGGTGGTGCATCTGCGGGACCTTGCGCAGCTGGATACTCCCGTGGAGGAACTGCGGAGGACCTATAAGGCGCGCTTTTACCGCCAGATCAGAGAAAAGGGGACCATGCCAGGCGTTGTCGAGTATCTGCAGCAAGGCAGGGAGTTGGGTTTGGGACTGGCTGTCGCCTCCAGTTCCCCCCTAAGTTGGGTGAAAGGCTTTTTGGACGAGTTGGACTTAACAAGTTGGTTTGACGCGATCTGTACTGCGGATGATGTAGATGTAGTAAAGCCGGATCCAGCTCTGTATACAACAGCCGCCAAGCGACTGGGGATTAAGGCCGATGAGGCTATCGCCTTTGAGGATTCCCCTAACGGGGCGCTAGCCGCAAAACGCGCCGGCCTGTACTGCGTCGTAGTCCCTAATTCTGTCACACGCAGCCTTGCCTTTGGGCAGTACGATCTCAAACTGAGCTCTCTGGCAGAAATGCCTCTAGAGCAGGTGATTGAGCTCGTGATGGCTCGGCGCGATCAGCTAATTTCGTAGGGGGAAGGATATGAGGAGAGGTAGGGTGAGCTGCCTAGCGGTCCTCTTGTTGGCCGTGGCAGTGTTCGGTGCTGTGCCGGTGGAGGCTGCCGCTTCCACTCTCCGCCTGGATCGGGTGATTTTTCCGAGTTTAGCGCTGGGTCTGGCCCTTGTTCCCTTAGATCAAAGTGTATATGACGGGATCCAAAATCTACCAGGAGGAAGCAGCGTTGTCTGGAAAGGGATCAGCCTCGTAGGAGAACCTGCCGCTGTTTTGGGAGCGGCTTTCGGTCTAGCAGCGACAGGTTCAGAATATGGCAAAGATCTGGCCAGTGCCCTTGTCTTGAGCGGAGTTGTGACTTTAGGGCTGAAGTCCCTTACAGGGATGGCCAGGCCGTCCACAGGAGTTGGACCCATCATGACGGGACCCACCATTCACGACAGCTACGGCGCGTTCCCCTCGGGCCACACCTCGTCGGCGTTTGCTGCCGCAGCCGTGACGGCTCATTACTATCCCGACTTCGCCGAATGGGCCTATCTCGCCGCCGCACTCGTTGGCTTATCTCGGATCTTTGTGGAAGCCCATTGGCCGAGTAACGTGGTGGTTGGCGCAGGATTGGGCTGCCTTGCAGCCCGCCTGGTACTAGACTGGAAATAGGAGGAAGAGATCGGTGGATGCATTGGCAGTTTATCAAGCATGGTTAAATGACCCGCTGATTGATGAGGCGACCAAGGCGGAGCTGCACCAGCTCAGGGACAACCAGGTAGAGCTGGCGGACCGCTTCTTCGGGTGGCTTGAATTTGGTACTGGTGGGATGCGGGGCAAGATCGGGGCAGGAACCAACCGGATGAACGTATATACTGTGCGCCTTGCCACCCAAGCTCTGGCCAATACGCTGCTCGCCAAAGGCAATCATACCAAGGGTGTGGCCATCGCCTACGACTCGCGCCGTATGTCAAAGGAGTTTGCTGAAACGGCCGCTCAGGTACTTGTGGGCAACGGCATTCCCGTGTACCTGTTTACGGAGATTGCGCCGACTCCCCTGTTGTCGTTTGCTGTGCGCCACCACGGTACTGCCGCAGGTCTGGTGATCACCGCCAGCCACAATCCACCCGAGTATAATGGCTACAAGGCGTACAATTCTCGAGGAGTACAGATGCTGCCTGAGGAAGCATCGCAAATCAGTCAGCAGATGAAAAGCCTTTCCCTTGAGGCTGTGCAGCTGGCAGACGATCCAGCGAACTCACCCCTTTGGCACGAGATCGGTGAAGAAACCATTGCCGCATACTACGAGGCAGCCCTATCCTGTACCCCAGCTGTGGATCCGGGCGATCTTAACCTGCTCTACACGCCACTGCACGGCACTGGGGCGCGCTTCGTTCCGGAAATGTTGGCGAGGGCTGGCTTTCGAAATGTCCGAACGGCTCAGGCTCAGATGGTTCCCGATGGCAGCTTCCCCACGCTACCACTGCCAAATCCAGAAGAGCAGGACGCTTTTGCCCTTAGTATGGAACTGGCCAAAGCAGATCCCTGCGACTTGATCCTCGCTACTGACCCCGATGCGGATCGCGTCGGAGTAGCTGTTTGGGATGGTGAGAAGTGGCACCTGCTCAACGGCAACCAAGTCGGAGTCCTGCTGACTGATTTTCTGTTGGCCAATATGAGCCCAGCGGAGCGGGACGGAGGAGTGATCGTCAAGACCATCGTTACCACCGAAATGGTTGTCCCGATTGCTCAGAAGTACGGCGTGGAAGTCACGAATACCCTCACCGGGTTCAAGTACATTGGCGAGCTCATGGATGAGCTGCCCAAAGCGGGGAAGCACTTTATCTTCGGCTTTGAGGAGAGCTACGGATACCTGGCGGGCACGGCAGTGAGGGATAAAGACGCCGTCCTCACCAGCGTACTTGTGGCCAAGATGGCCGCCCATTACAAGCGGCAGGGCAAGAGCCTTGTTCACAGGCTAGATGAGCTCATGGCAGAACACGGCTGCTACCTGGAAGGACTCCGGTCCTACTCCTTCTCAGGGTCAGTTGAGGCTCAGCGAGCGCGGGAGTTCATCGCCCAGCTCCGCGAAGAGCCCCTGCGAGAAATTGCGGGTGAGCAGGTGGAAATTGTACGGGACTACGGGCGCAGCGTACAAATAAACCTTGTGCAGGGCGGCAGCAAGCCCATTGATCTACCCAAAGAAGATGTGATTCAGTGGCTCACTGATAAGGAGAGCAAGATCACCATCAGGCCGTCAGGGACAGAGCCAAAGATGAAGCTTTATCTCGGCGTGAAAGCTGGCTCTGCCTCAGCCGGACGGAAGCGGCTGGGGACGTTGGAATCTGCGTTTGATGCACTGATTCAAGCCGGTCTTAGGAAAGAGTAGCCTGAAAAGGACCCCGCAAGGTCAGTCTGCGGGGTCCAGTAGTTCTTCGGCGTGTTCTAGAACAAGCTCGACTAAGTCCTGATCGAGGCGGCCTGCAGCCGCTTCTTTGCGGAGTATGGCTGCCGTCTCTGCCAGAGATAGGGGAGGCCTGTACGGGCGGTTTTCAGTGAGGGCCTGAAACACGTCCAGGATCGCCAGGAGGCGGGATTCGCTATCCAGCTGGTCTGCGCTCAAGCCGAAGGGATAGCCGCTGCCGTCCAAGCGCTCATGGTGAAAAGCCGCCCAGCGCTGGATCGACTCCACCCCTTTTCCGATCATCCCGATCAAGTGGTACGTATGGTAAGTATGCTGTTTCATGACCGCCATTTCTTCCGGAGTTAACTTGCCGGGAGAGAGCAGGATTTCCTCTGGAACGGCCAATTTACCGATATCGTGGAGCAGAGCTGCGATGCGCATCTGCCTCACCTTCGTTTGGTCCATTCCGAGCTTCGTGGCCATGGCTGCCGCCTTTGCAGCAAGGCCTGAAGAATGGGTGGCTGTAAACGGGCTTTTGCTGTCCACGATAGTTGCAAACAGTTTGGCGATATCGTCCAGCTCGTCCAAACCCAACTCGTGGGTCATGTCTGGGTTGTCTTGGATAAACTTCACATAGTTGCCTGTCTGGAGATCCAACCACAGGCTCGGAGTTGGGGCCAAGTCCGTGAGGGCGTCCACCACCTCAGGATGGAAGACGGTCTCACGATAAGCCCGGATGCGCTCTACGACCTGATCCACCTGGAATAGGTAATATTGATCTCTTCGCAGCAGGTTTTCGGCGCGGTCTGCCACAAACAGGATAGCGGGAATAATATCCAAGTCGGCACGATAGTAGTCGTGATGCTGTAGTACCGGCAGGGCTAAACTCTGCAGATAGCGGGTGGCCATCAAGAGGTCATAACCGCGCTGGGCATGGCGTGTAACGGCTACGTGGGCTGGCTGGAAATCTGCCAGTTCTAGCTTCTCTTTGGTGGATATGATGCCGATGTCGTGCAGCAGGGCACTGAGAACAAGCACTTTCAACCGGGGCTTGTCCAGGCCAAGGTGAACGCCAATTCGCAGTGCTAGATAGGCTGTGCGTTCACTGTGGTTTTGGAGGCGGAGGTGGACAAGATCGCATGCCGCTGCCACAGCGCTGAGGGTCTTGGTTAGGTCGGCTTGAATCACCATACTCAAGTAACTCACCCTTCCCAGATAGGATCGCCTTAACAAGTGAAGGACTTCTTAATTATAGCATAGAATGATATTTGTTGGCTGCTGTGCAGTAGAGAAAGGTGGTAGAGAATGCAGAAACGATCGCAGCTTTGGCAGCTGTTTGCCGCGTTCTTTCGAATTGGGTTGTTTACGTTCGGAGGGGGCCTAGCCATGCTGCCCATGATTGAACGGGAAGTGATTGAGCGGCATGGCTGGACTGATAGGGAAGAGATTCTGGATATTTACGCTATGGCCCAGTCGGTGCCAGGGGTAATCGCGGCCAACACCGCAATTTTCCTGGGCAACCGCCTGTGCGGATTTTGGGGCGCCGTGGTTTCGCTGGTGGGGGTTGTCCTGCCGTCCTTGATTATCATCACGCTGATTGCCATCTTCTTTGACCGGATTAAGGCGAGTTCGGTCATTGCAGCAGCTTTTGAGGGTATCCGGGCTGCTGTCGTTGGCCTCATTGCTGCCGCAGCGGTGCGTGTTGGTCGGACCGCTGTCACTAGCCGGTTTGCCTTTGCTGTCTGCCTTGGAGCCTTCCTGTTGAGTATCAGCGGATACCTCAACGTTATCTTCGTAATAATCCTCGGCGGGTTGGCGGGCTACCTGCAATATCGCGCGAAGGGGGCCCAGGCAGAATGATAGTCCTCGAACTGTTTTGGTCGTTCTTCAAAATCGGGCTGTTCACTGTGGGCGGCGGCTATGCCATGCTGGCCCTGATTCAGCGGGAAATCGTGGAACACGGCTGGCTCACGCTCGAAGAGTTTATTGACATTTTGGCTGTAGCCGAGATGACGCCGGGTCCTATCGCCGTCAACGCCGCTACGTTCGTGGGTTTCCGAACCGCAAGCTATCTTGGTGCTGTGACCGCCACAGGGGCAGTTGTGCTGCCTTCTCTGATCGGCATCCTGCTCATCAGCCGGGCTTGGCAGAAGTACAAAGACAGCCCGGCGGTGGTGGCAGTCTTCAAAGGTGTTCGGCCGACGGTGGCTGGCCTGATCATCTCAGTTGCACTCACCTTGGGCGCGACCGTTCTTACCGCCAACCACCACGGAACAGTGAACCTCGTGGGAGTAGCTATGGCCGCCGGGGTGTTCTTGGGAGTCTACCTTAAAAAGGTGGATCCCTTCAAGATGATCGTCTTGTGTGCTCTCCTTGGCGTGCTGCTCTTCCGGTAGCATATCTTTGGCAATTAGTTTACCATGTTCTCCCTTGCTTGGCATGGGGGAACATGGTATACTTTTGGTGCAGCTATGACTGGGTGGTCACATGCGGAGGTGATGAGATGCCGAAGCAGACTTTTTTCAACCTACCTTTCGCTAAGCGCCGATCCATAGAGGAAGAGGCGATCCGGGAGTTTGCTGAAAACACCTTTGAACGCGCTTCACTCACTAAGATCGTGGAAAACTGCGGCATCGCCAAAGGAAGCATGTACCAGTACTTCGAAGATAAGCTTGACCTCTACTTGTATATTGTGGAGCTTGCCTACGAGGAGAAGAAGAAGTACGTTCAGCGGGCCTTCGAGACACCTGGGCACATTTTCGAGACTCTCGAGGAGTACTACCGCCAATCCTTGATCTTCTCTCTAGAACACCCCGCGCTGCACAAAGTAACGAACAACTTCTGGGACAGCCGTGCCGGGCACTTGGGGGAGACCATTCACCGCCTGCGGGCTGCTAGGGCGCTGGATTTTACAGCGCACCTCAGGAACGCTGTAGACCAAGGGGTTGTCAATCCAGCCCTAGACCCTGAGGCAGTGTTTTTTGTCTATCACGCAGTTGGCAAAGCCTTAATTGACCAGTTCGGCGAAAAGGTTGACAGCGCATTTCTCAGTCAAGTTCTTGATGTTCTGAAGTATGGGCTGAAAGCTAGGAAAGGAGCAGCATTATGAGATACAAGCTGGGTCTAGCTGCCTTGGCTGTGCTTTTGACAATCGCAGTAAGCAGCAGTGCCCTCAGCGCCACTCTGAACGTAGCCGTTTCGGCTGACCCCGATACATTTGATCCTACTCGCACTGTAGCGGCCGCTACGGTGGAGATCGCTTTCAACATCTATGAGGGCCTTGTGAAAGCCGCCCCGGATGGAAGCTTAGTGGGAGCCCTCGCCGCTGAGTGGGATGTGAGTTCTGACCAAAAGACATATACGTTCACGCTGCGTGAGGCGTTTTTTCACAGCGGCCGCAAGGTTACTGCGGAAGACGTGGTCAACGCCCTTAATCGAGCCCGGAACCCGGAGATAGCATCCCGCTGGAGCGACTTTGCCCTGGTAGAGACTATCGAGGGAGAAGGTAATACTGTTGTGATCCGTCTCAGCCAACCCAACGCCGCCTTCCTGTACACGCTGGCAGAAGTAAACGCGGCGATCTACCCGGCCGAGGCAGAGGGTCTGTCTTCCCAGCCTGTAGGCACCGGACCCTATAAGCTGGCGGAATGGCGTCCGAACAACTTCATCCGGCTGGAGAGGTTTGACCAGCATTGGTCCGGACAGGTGCCGTACTACGACCAAGTGGTTTTCCGCATCATCCCTGACCAGCACAGTGCTGTACTCAACCTGCTGAGCGGAACGGTAGATCTGATTCCCAGAATGGAAGCATCTGTCTATCATCAAGTCGCAAGTAATCCCAGGATCAAGGTTGTATCTGCCCCCATGAATCTGGTGCAGATTCTGGCAGTCAACAACCAAAGGCCGCCATTTAACGACGTGAGGGTACGCCGTGCTCTCGCCATGGCAGTCAACCGCGAGGACATGATTTTTGGGGCTGCGTGGGGATTTGCCCAAGCGTTATACAGCGGACTCAGCCCCGCTATGGCGCAGTTCTTCCGGGATGGACTAGAGAACGTCAATCCCTACGACCCTGTTAGGGCTCGGGAATTGCTCGAGGAGGCAGGCGCGGATGGTCTCCGCTTTACCTTAACCCTCCCTTCTGACTACCCGCTGCACGTCCAGACAGGGGAAATCGCCGCTCAGCAGTGGGAAGCTATTGGCATCGATGTGGACATCGAGCTCGTAGAGTGGGGAACTTGGCTGGATAGGGTGTATACGCAGAGAGATTACGATGTGTCCATTGTTGGTTTGGCTGGCAGGCTGGATCCCCATGCGGTATTGGTGCGGTATACCACCGGTAACAGCCGCAACTTCTTTAACTTCTCGAACCCAGAGTTTGATCGGCTGATTCAGGAAGGCCTATCTCGCCAAGGCAGTGACCGCATCGCGGTTTACCACCGAGCTCAGGAGATTCTGGCTCAGGAGGCGGCGGGTGTATTTGTGATGGATCCAGAACAACTTGCAGCGATGCGGCAGGAAATCCAGGGTTGGCAGCACTACCCAGTTTACGTGGTTGATGCAGCGAGTTTGTATGAGTAGACTTTCCAACGTGAAGGTGTGTCGTCCGTGGGCGCGTATCTTGTGCGAAAGACCGCCAGCTTTGTCTGTGTCCTTTTCATCATCAGCGCGTTAACATTTCTAACTCTCCAAGTGCTGCCTGGTGACCCAGCCCAACTGTTGCTGGGAACAGAGAGCTCGCCCCAAGCCCTGGCAGCACTGCGGCGAGAGTTGGGCCTAGACAAACCAGCCCCTGTCCGCTTCGGGCAGTGGCTGGTTGACTTTGTGCAGGGTGACTTCGGTCGTTCAATCCGCTACAGCGTTCCCGTAAAAGACCTGGTTGTTCAGGCTCTACCGGTAACCCTCAGCCTAGCCGTGTGGGCAGTGGCTGTTTCGTTGGGAATAGCCGTGCTCCTTGGCGTCCTAAGTGCCGCCTACATGGCCCGGTGGTGGGGACAGGTAGTACGGATTATCTCGCAGCTGGGGATGGCAGTCCCGCAATTTTGGATCGGAATCCTCTTAATCCAAGTTTTCGGAGTGCAGCTCCGCCTGCTTCCTGCGGGGGGATATTCCAATTGGCAGAGTTTGATTCTCCCCATCGCTACTTTAGCTCTGCCGCGCACTGCGGTGCTCACCAATATGGTGCAGGTAGGCCTAAGTGATGTACTCAAATCAGATTACATTCGCACAGCCAAATCCAAGGGTCTGCCGTGGCGAAAAGTCCTGTTCAAGCACGCCTTTGTGAACGGTGCCATCGCAGTGGCGACATCTGCTAGTATTCAGCTGATCCAGCTTGTGGCCGGTACGATCGTAGTTGAACAAGTTTTCGGCCTCCCCGGTATCGGCCAGCTTCTTCTCAATGGGGTGCTGCAGCGTGATCTACCCTTAGTACAGGCAATTACGGTCTTTGTGGCTGTGGGTGTGCTCATCATCAATCTGCTCATGGATTATCTGCTGATGTTCCTCGATCCACGGGTGCGGTTTGAATAGGGGGTGAGGTAGTGGCGCCAAGTAGAATCGGAGCTGTGCTGATTGGGATCGTGCTTGTGTTCTCTTTAGTTGGGTTAGTCTATACTCCTTACGACCCCGAACAGATCGCGGTTAGGGAAAGGCTGCAGCCGCCCTCCGTAGCCCATTGGCTCGGTACTGACCACTTGGGTCGTGATGTCTTCAGCCGCTTGGCTGTGGGAGGACGCTGGTCGATACTTGTCGGCGGAGTGGGAGTCGTGGTGGGGGCAGCGGTGGGAACGATCTTGGGGGCCTTAGCCGGTTATTTCGGGCGCCAGGTAGATGAGCTCTTGATGCGGGGCGCAGACGGCATGCAAGCCTTTCCCGTAATCTTGGTGGCTCTTCTTGCCGTAACTGTGCTCGGCCCGGGTAGTAGGGCAGTGTTGCTTGCGGTAGGCATCGGCAATATTCCCACCTTCATGCGCCTTACACGGAACCAGATCGTAAAAATCCGGACCGAGCCATTTGTGGAAGCGGCCCGAGCGCTTGGGGCATCGGAGAGGATGGTGCTGTCTCGCCATATCCTTCCCAATGCCGCTCCGGTCTTGCTGGTCCAGGGTGCAGTAAGCTTCGCAGGAGCTATTTTGGCGGAGGCATCCTTGAGCTATCTCGGTGTGGGCATTCAACCTCCCAACCCCAGCTGGGGTAGGATGCTGCGGGAGGCTCAAGTCTTTGCCGACCTCGCCCCTTGGAGTGTGCTTGCTCCGGGTCTATTAATCGCCGCAACAGTGCTTGGGTTTAACTTAATTGGGGACCGCTATTCCCAAGGCAGGTAAACCACAGCAGATTGCAGAAGAACAGTATGATTGA
>JAAYMI010000059.1 GCA_012521465.1 Bacillota bacterium
AGTGGCAGCCCGCGGCTCTGCCTTCGGCAGCGTCCAGATCTGGAACGGCAATCCCCCAGAGGTTCAAGCCGTTCTAGATCGCGACTTCCGCGTTACGGTGGAAAGAGGCAGAGAAGCTGAGCTCACGCTCGAGGCGGAGCTCACCCCGTCTCTCAAGGCTCCCCTGCAGCATGGTGTTCCTGTGGGGATGCTGCGGGCGAGGTTCGATGATATGGTTGTCGGATCGGTGCCGTTGGTAGTGGAAGGAGGAGTAGAGCGGGCCAGCTACTGGAGTCTTCTGGGGAGAATGATCCGTTCCCTGGCGGAGGCAGTGTTTTGATGCTGCTCGCTTTTTTTCGGAGCAAGCAGGTAAAATGGCTGCCCAGATCGAAATTTTCTTTAAACTGTAGCAAAATTGGAGGGAGAACGGTGCGGTTCAGCATCGACGTGATTGGACAAGCTCTTGTCGCCACAATGGACGGCGACTTAGATCTGCACACCTGCCCGCAGTTTAAGGAAGCCCTCACGGAGGCCCTAGCCAAGAACACACAAGTGAAACACCTCGTCCTCGATGTTAGGAATCTGAGCTTTATCGACAGCTCTGGTCTCGGAGTTATCTTAGGGCGCTACCGCGATGTACAAGCACGGGGAGGCAAGCTCATCTTTGTGAAGGCAAACCCACACATTAAACGAGTACTGCGTCTTTCCGGTATGCACCGCATCGCTGATTTTGTCGATTCGCCGACTGAAGCCCTGGAGCGAGCGTAGGAGGGAATAGCCATGAAAAACTGGATCAAGTTAGAGTTTCCCGGTACTTCCATCAACGTGGGTTTTGCGCGGGCTGCCATTGCTCACTTCGCAGCCCAGCTCGACATCACTCTCGACGAACTTGAGGACATCAAGGTGGCCGTTTCCGAAGCTGTTTCTAACTGCGTGGTCCACGGCTACCGAGAGAAGTCTGGCAATGTAGTGATAGAAGCGTCATACGAAGACTCGAGGCTGGAAATCATAGTTGAGGACTTCGGTCACGGGATTCCGGATATCGATGCCGCCCAAGAAACTGGCTTCACCACCCTTCCAGAAGAGCGCATGGGCTTAGGCCTGACGTTCATGCGGGAGTACATGGACAAGCTGCTTCTCTTCTCTGAAGTAGAAGTAGGCACAAAGGTGGTCATGGTAAAGAACATCCCTCCTAGACAGGCGGGGTGATCATGCATGGCACACGATCAGCCAACCCAAGACCAGTCGCGGGAATTGTTCCGCCGTGCGCAAGCAGGAGACATGGAGGCACGCACCCAATTGGTCCAGGAGAATCTTCCCCTAGTAGTGAGCATCGTGAAGCGCTTTCTCAGCCGCGGTTTCGACTACGACGATCTCTTTCAGGTAGGTTGCCTGGGCTTGCTGAAGGCGATCTTGGGATTTGATCTGAGCTACGAGGTTCAGTTCTCGACATATGCCGTACCAAAAATCATTGGTGAAATTAAGCGGTATATGCGGGAAGACTCCCCCATTCACATAGCCCGCTCCCTGAGGGAACTGGCTTCCAGAGCCATTGCTGCCAAAGACATGCTAGGGCATGAGCTGGGAAGAAGCCCTACAGTTCAAGAGTTGGCAGAGCATCTCGGGGTCTCTGTGGAAGAGTTGGTTACTTCTCTAGACGCCGTCTCACCGATCCGATCGCTCCATGAGGTAGTTGCTGAGGATGATGATGACAGCGTACGCTTGGAGCATGTCCTACCAGCTCCGAGCGGCGATGAAGCGCTTGCGCTGCGCAGAGCTATAGAGCAGCTTGAGCCAAGTGAACGCAGGATTGTTCTCCTGCGCTACTTTGCGGAAAAAAGCCAGACGGAGGTTGCACAGCTCCTTGGGATTTCTCAAGCCCAAGTTTCTCGCATTGAAAAACGCATAGTGGCAGAGCTTCGCCATCATGTCTAGAAAACTTGTTCCAAACTGACAGGGATTGATCTCATGAAAGCAGACCTACACATTCATACAACTGAATCAGATGGCACATGGCGTCCCAGTGAAATCGGGAGTGAGGCCAAGGCAAAGAGTCTAGAGATGATCGCGATCACCGATCACGATACAACCGCGGCCATTCGCCGAGCGCAGGTCGATGCGCCTCCCGGGCTGGAAGTGATTCCTGGTATCGAAATCAGTACCAGCGTGGGCCAGCTGGATGAGGTGCACATTTTAGGATACTGGATCGACCCAGAGAATTCGAGCCTCCAGAATTACATCAAAACCATGCGGCTGCACCGCATCAGCCGAGCCCAGCGTATTGTGTCCAGGCTGAACAAACAAGGCATTCTGATTTCGTTCGATGACGTCCTGCGGCACGCTACGAGAGACATTGTCAGCCGCAGCCACATTGCCGCGGCTATGCAGAGAGCTGGGTATGTCAAAACAAAACACGAAGCCTTTGAACAGTGGATCGGTGCGGGACGGCCGGCCTACGTACCGCGCCCCAAAATGTCGCCTGAAGAAGCGATTGAGTTGATTCGCGCCAGCGGCGGAGTGCCAGTATTAGCCCATCCGGGGCTTTTACACGATCTAAGCACGGTGCAGCGTTTAGCTCCACTGTTGGAAGGCCTCGAAGTGGTTCATTCCGCCCACACCCCTGAGCAAACAGTGCTGTTTCAGCAGCTGGCGCGAGAACTGAACCTGCTGCCAGCTGGCGGCTCAGACTGCCACGGACCAGGGGGTAAGGATGCCCTTTTCCTCGGTGAATACACAATTCCAGTGAGCTGGGTCGAAGCTCTGCGAGAACGGCGGCCGGCATGAAACAGGAAGGAATTCCTTGAAGGTTATGGGCTGTAGATACCGAAATAGGCTAATGAATCATGCACTTCTCACGGCAGTTATTCTGACCCAAACTGAAGGAGCTGTAGCAACATGGTAAGCCTACCCGGTAACTTAGTGTCCCTGCGACCTGTTCAAAGCGGTGATCTGCCCCATATCCTGCGCTGGAGCCGGGATGCGGAAATCAGCAGCCTAGCTGATGGCGATTATCCCTCCCACACAGCCGAAGGAGAACCGTGGTTGAAAGCAATCGCGGCGGATCGCTATCGGAAGTACTTCGGTATCGTTTTTCAAGACCAGCTCATTGGGGATATAGAGCTGGACCACATCGCTTGGCGCAGTGGCGATGCAGAACTGCGCATTCGTATCGGACGTAAGGACCTTTGGAACCGCGGTTTGGGAACCGATGCCGTGGAAACAATGCTCAAGTATGCGTTCTTGGTTCTAAATCTCCGCCGAGTCTATCTGCGGGTCTATGCCCACAACCTCAGAGCCATTCGCTGTTATACCAAAGCCGGCTTCTCCAAAGAGGGAAAACTTGAGAGCCGTTTCGGGAAAATTATCCTAATGAGAATAACCAGGTCTGAATACCTCACCAGTGCGTCGCCGCACTCAACTGCAGTTTAGTCCTCCGCTTAAGGCGGCTTTTTTTTGCCATCCCCCTAAATCCACAAGCTGGCAGGCGAATGAGTGTTATAGAATTCTCAGGACTGTCCCACTGCGGCAAGGATTATGGGTACATATGTCGAACTGAACATACGTTGCACGTTTAGTCAATGGAGGGGTATTCATGCTTAAGCTTATCGTTCTTGGTGGTCCCGTGATGATTCCGCTGCTTTTGTGCTCAGTGCTGGCACTGGCAATCTCCATCGATCGGCTGTGGTATCTCTTGCGTTCCCGCGTAGACAGCGAAGATCTGATGGAAGATATTCGCCTTGCCTTGGAGCAGGGTAAGGTGCTGGAAGCTATGCAGATCGCGAAGCGGACCCGGGGCCCGGTGGCAGCAGTCCTTGCTGCTGGGATAGCTTATTACGACCGCGATCAAGAAGAAATCGCAGCGCATATGGAAATGGTGGGCAAGGAAGAGATCTTCAAGATGGAGCGGCGGCTGAATGCCCTCGATACCATTGTCACCATAGCTCCCCTGCTGGGCATCCTAGGCACAGTCACTGGTATTATAAACAGTTTTAACGTCTTGGCAGGCCTGGAGGGTGTTGTTAATCACCAGCTTCTCAGCGTGGGGATTGCGGAAGCATTGCTCACTACCGCAACAGGGTTGATTATCGCCATACCATCCTCGGCAGTGTATTCCTACGTGAACACGCTGATCGACCGCAACATGGCCGACATGAGCAAGCGCTCCTCGGAGTTGCTGGGACTGCTCAAGGGACGGAGTGATGAATAATGAACTTCGAACGGACTAAGAGAAAGCGCAGCGCGCCTAACCTCGTGCCTTTGATTGACGTGATGTTCTTTTGCCTGGTTTTTTTCATGGTGTTTTTTAATATCAGTTCCACTCCCCTGGGTATGGATGTGGAACTCCCGAAGGCCGTCACTGGGCGAAGCCAGGAGGACGTGCAGTTTGAAGTGAGCGTTCGGTCCGATGGAGCCTTTTATGTGAATGGCCGGATGGTAACAGGCCCTGAGCTGCGTGCCATGGTTCAGCAGCGCCTGAGCACCAACCCGGACCTTTTTGTGATCGTTAAAGCCGATCGCCGAGTGCGCTATGAACACGTGGTCAGCGCCCTTGATCATATCCGAGCGGTAGGAGGCCATCGACTTGGGCTAGCAGTTGATCAGAGCTCTTAATGGGAAGGGAGGTTCGGATGTGATTAATCCATATGGCGAAGAACATAACTTCAACCGATTTGTGTTAATATCGGTGGTTTTGCATGCCATCGTATTTCTGACCTTTCCCCAATGGAGCTCTTGGTTCATGTCCGACACTCCGGGCCTGGGAGATGGCGGTGTGATTCAGATCCTGGACTTTTCCAATAACGTGAGTTCTATGCTGAGTCCCGTGACGTCGCCCACTTCCCAAACAACACGCCCGCGCGTCACGGAGCCCAGACCGCAGCCTGGTGCGGCCGAGGCACCGATTCCCGTAGCGCAGCCCGAACCGGCCCAGGTACCGGAAGTGGCAGCTCCTCAGCCGAGTCCAACACCTAATCCCGTTCCTGAGGAACCCAACATACCTGCGCCTGTTAGTGAACCTGAAGTTCCTACACCAGAGATACCAACGCCACAAGCGCAACCCGCATCACCTGACATATCTCAAACCGAGACTGGAACAGGCGAGCTGCTCACCAGCGAACATGGACAGGAAATAGCTCTACGTGAGGACGAGCCAGGCAGGGAGACTGTCTCTCCACCAACTCAGCCGCGCCCTGAGCCGGAAGCGCTGCCTGCAGGCGACGAAAACATTGGGGCCAGCGGCTCTGGCACAGGCGTGCAGGGAGAGGACGACGATGCTGGTATTTCCCAGGAAGGTGGGACAGGTGAAGCAGAATCGGCGCCACCGCCACCACCACCGCCACCATCGGGCAGGTCTCTGGCCCAAGCCATTGGTGATTACCGCATCGGCTACCCCAAGGATGCAGAGCATGCCCGCCTGGAGGGAACGGTCTATCTCCAAGTCAGCGTCAGCACCACGGGAGAAGTGGAAGTGCGGGTCTTGGAGTCTTCTGGCCACCTGGAACTGGACCTCCAGGCAGTGTGGGAGGCTGAGCATCTAGCGTTTCCCCCGGCAGCTTACGGCAATTACACCAACGTTATGTGGGTAGACTTTCGCTACGTTGATGGCCGCTCTGTGACAGACTATGGTTTTGCTGAAGAATCGCAGTGGATCAATGCACCGTAAGGGAGGACAGGGCCACATGGGAGTAAGAAGGCTGACAGGATGGTTAATACTCGTGCTGCTTTTGGTTTGGCCCGTATCTGTTTACGGGCAAGAACAAGATAACCTTGAGATAGCCAACGAGTACATCCGCATCGTCGTGAATAACTCTCAGTACAACACCGGCCGTTTTTCAGTGGGCACTACGGGCGGGGACCCAGACCGATTAGAAGATGATCATCAACACCTGATTTATGGTGGTGATGACCCATGGACGTCCTATACCACGGTGCGCATCGGCAATGAGAACTGGGTTTTTGGGAATCCCACCAATCGACGAGCTGGGCGCGACGGCCGCTACGGCGAAGTGATTACACCGCCCATGATCGACAATGGCACCATCAAAAGTGTGTGGCAGCTGGGCCCAATTGAAGTAACGCAGATTCTAGGTTTCGCGCGAAGTTCAACCACAGGGCTCATGGATACCGCTCGAATCGAGTACCAGCTGCACAACCTAGATAGTGTGTCCCATATGGTAGGCCTACGGATCATGGTGGACACGATGCTTGGTACCAATGATGGCGCCCCGTTTCGTGTGAACGAGCAGGCTCTCCTGAGCGATACGGTGTTTTACTCCAATGCCATGCCCGAGTTTTGGCAGGCATTTGACTCTTTGTCCAATCCTCGAGTTATGTCCCAAGGAACGCTGAGAGGCAGGGCAGTTACCACTCCTGACCGGGTGTATTTCACCAATTGGGGCAGCCTCGCGGATGACCTGTGGAGCTTCGATTTCACCCCCGGACGAGATTACACTCGTAAAGGAGAGCGGGGACTGGATAGCGCCATCGCACTCTTCTGGGACTCAGCACCCCTTGCGCCAGGTGAGACCCGCAGTTACGTCACCCAATACGGTCTCGGCGGCGTGACTATTGCCCCTGGTGATCTCATCCTAGGAGTCACGTCTCCAGCCCAGGTCACAGCCGATAGTGACCGAACCGAGACCTTCTCCGTGATTGCCTACATCCAAAACGCAGGCACCGGCGAAGCTCGCGACGTAGTAGCTCAGATCGAGCTTCCCCCGGGTTTAGAATTAGTAAGTGGCAGTAGTGTGCGGAGGCTGGGCAACATTGATGTGGGTGAGACCCAGCAGACAGGCTGGCAAGTTGCGGCCACCGGAACGGTCAGCGGCGATCTGACATACAAAGTTTCGGTGCGGGCAATCAACAGTGAACCAAACAGCGTCAGCCGTGGCCTCACGGTGGTGAGTCCAGCCCGCCTGCGGATTTTCCGCCTCAGCGGTCCGCCGGCACTGACTATCGCGGGTGAACGCTATAACCCATCCCCCTTTACCATCGAGGCAGTTCTGCGCAATGAAGGGGGCACTGCGGCGCAAAACGTCAAAGCCAGTATACTGAACCCCTTTGGATTGCTCTTAGCGCCTGGTGATCGCAAGGACAAGTTCATTGGCGCGATCCAGCCGGGAGAAGAGGTCAAACTGAATTGGTACCTGGCACCGACGGGAATTTCCGGCCAGCTGCCGTATTCCGTTACCATCGTATACAGCGGAGAGCCGGCACTGCAGAACAACTTCGTGTTCGTACCTGAGCTCCGCCCGAAAGTCTGGATTAGTGAATCTCAAACGTACGGACGTGAGACAATCAGTGTCGGAGATTATTTCTCCATCTCTGTCTGGGCAACTAACATCTCCGACTTCAGCCGAGCTGAATTGGATCTGTCCTTTAACCCCGATGTGGTGGAAATAGTGGGCAAGACGCTGGACATCACTCAGGGAACATTGTTCCTAGATGAATCTGTTTCTCCGCCCACGAAGCTGCAGTGGACGATGCCTGTCATTGACAATATCACAGGCTCAGTTACGGGCATCACAGGTGACCGCGGTCCAAATCAGCAGCTGCCCACCGCTTTTGGAACAATCGTCACCATCCATTTCCGGGCTAAAGGACAGGGCGATGCCGAGATCACCCTAAATCGAGTGGAGATTCTTGACGATAAGGGCCAGCCCCGGCAATTTGAGGTGGAAGCACAGCGGAGCGTTGTTGTGAAGTAGGCGGTAGAACAAAGGAGGCGGACAAAATGAACAAAAAGGGTTTTATCAGTTTCATCTTAGTCACAGTCCTGCTGTGGTCAGTGGGAGTGCAGCCAGTTCTGGCCCAGATCAGCGACGTCCCGCGCGATCATTGGGCGTATCACGCAGTTGTCACCCTTGTCAACAAGGGCTACTTAGCAGTCTATGAAGACGGAACGTTCCAAGGCTCTCGTCCCGTTGACCGCTACACGCTGGCCGTTACAGTGGCTCGAATCCTCGATGACATTGAGGCCGGCCGAGTACAGGGTACCGTGGATGACCTGGCACTCATTGAGGAACTCACTACGGAGCTGAGGACCGAACTGGTTGCGTGGTATGCTGAGCGGGCAGCGCTGGAAGACAAGCTGGCCAGTGCTGAGCAGCTGTTAGTTGTTACTGACGATCGGCTGAACCGCGTTGTCGCATCCCATACTGAACTGCAAGCGGAAGTGGCGGCCATTAAGGCAGAGATCCTAGAGCAGCTCCGCCAAG
>JAAYMI010000060.1 GCA_012521465.1 Bacillota bacterium
CAGGCTCTGAAAGTCCAGGATGCTCAGGCACAGGTAGATGCTGCATCCAAGGGGCTGGCCCTGGACGAGGAGCTGTATGGGCTGGGCGCAATAGCCAAAGTGGAACTGGAAAAAGCCGAGCAGGACTTAGAGGCGGCCAAACGCCAGCTGCGGCAGAGCGAACATCAGCTTGAGCTGCTGAAAAGGACCCAGGAGGCTGAACGGGCATCCACTACAAAGGCTGTCGAAGACGCAAGGGCGGACCTAGCCAAAGCCAGTGAGCAGCTGGCGAAGCTGGTAGTGTACGCTCCCATCAGCGGCAGGGTGCTGTCCCTTTCCATTCCTGTCAGCCACAGGCTCTCTGAACGGCAGCAATTTGGAGAAATCGCTGACCCCGCGGACCAGATGGTTGAGCTGGAAGTCTCGCCTAACCACACAGAGCTGTTTGCAGTGGGCAGCGAAGTAGAGATTCGGGTGGGGCAGCAGACCTACGCCGGCCAAGTCGCGTATGTGGCGCCACAGGCTCGCCAGGGGCCGGATGGAGCGGTGGTCACCGTGCGCGTCGACTTTTTGGAAGACGCCTCGGGGCTCCTTCCCAATACCGGTGTGAATGTGGATATCCGCCTCAGGCTCCACAAAGACAGTCCAGCACTGCCTCGGGGACCTTATCTCACCAGCGGCCAGCAGCTGTTCGTATATGTAATCGAAGGCGAGCGAGCAGTGCGGCGGGAGGTGCAGTTTGGCCTGCTGCAGGGCAGCATCATCCAAGTCCTGCGCGGCCTAGATGTGGGCGAACGCGTCATCACAAGTTCCTATGATGCGTTTCGCCATCTCGAGGAAATCACGATTCTGCCAGAAGGGGGGCACAAGCAGTGATCCGGCTGCACGAGATCGGTAAGACATACTACCTGACCAAAGTTGAGATCCAAGCCCTGAGGGCAATAACCTTGGAGATCCAGCGGGGAGAGTTTGTCTCCATCATGGGGCCTTCGGGTTCCGGAAAATCCACACTCCTCAACATATTAGGTGTCCTGGACCTGCCCACGAGCGGAGCTTACTATCTGGAGGGAGTGGACATCACTCACCTGCGGGACAAAGAGCTTGCCCAGATCCGCAATCGTCACTTTGGCTTTATCTTTCAAAGCTATAACCTCTTCCCAGAACTGACCGCGCTTGAGAACGTGATGGTTCCCATGATGTATGCCCGGCGTCCCAAAAGCGAACGTCTTGCCCGTGCTAAAGAGCTCTTGGAGCAGGTAGAGATGGCGCACCGCCTAGACCACTTCCCCAACCAATTATCTGGCGGTGAGCAGCAGCGGGTAGCCATCGCCCGGGCATTAGCCAACAATCCCACACTGCTCTTGGCCGACGAACCAACGGGGAACTTGGCAACTGAACAGAGTGCTGAGATTATGAGCATTCTGCAGCGTCTCAACGAACAGGGCACAACGGTGGTAATGGTTACCCACGACCCCCGCATCAGTGCCTACGGCAAGCGGCTTGTGCGGCTGCAGGATGGCGTGATCACTGCCGACGGACCGGCGGAGCGCAGCGCGTAGGCGGGGAGGTGCAGGCATTGCACAGACTTCACTGCGGGATTCTTACCCTGTGTATAGTCGCTGCCACTGTGGCGTGTGCACAGGGCAGCAGCACAGTTCCCCTGGAGATGAGTCTTGCCCAAGCGGTAGAACATGCCCTCGCGCACAACCTTGACCTGAGGCTGGCCGCTCTGGCGCTGGACCAGGCGCAAGCAAATCTGCGGCGAGCAGAGATTGTGGGTGAAATGGAGAGGCTGGAAGATGCCCGCAGGCAGTTCGATGCAGCTGCTGAGGCGTACAATGATCTTGAGCAAGAACTTGTTACCAAGGTCCAGAATGCGTACCAAGAGATCTTGTACAACACGTTAGCCCTGGAGCGGCAGGCTGCCGCGATGGCCAGGGCCGCCGACCAGCTGAGGATTGACGACAGTAAGTTTGCCGCAGGGCTTTTGTCTTCCCTGGACATCATGCGGGCAGAGCTAAGCTTGGCCAATGCAGAGAATAACTACGCATCGTCTCAAGAAGCCCTGGTGACGGTGAAGATGCGCTTTAATGAGCTTCTGGGGCTGCCCCTCGGCACCGATGTTGTGCTCACCGACAGCCCATTCCTGGCGTTTGTGCCGTTTGAGTATAGTCTGGAGGAGTGCTACGCCTGTGCCCTTGAGGTGGACCAGAGTGTGCGCAGTGCCCGCAAGAGCCTGCAGGAGGCTGAGGACGAGGTATTGACGGCCCAGAACTCATTCGTACCGTTGGTGCAGCGGGAACATGCCGCAGCTGCACTGCAGAGAGCCGAAATCGAGCTGGAAAAAGCTGAGATAGAGCTATACTTTCGCGTTCGCACTGAATACCTAAACCTGAGGCAAGCTGCGGAGAATGTCAATCTGAAGGCGCGGGAAGTAGAACTGGAACAGCGCATCTTGGAGGCGGAACAGATCAGGTATGCCGCTGGGGTTGTGAGCAATGCTCAAATCGTGGCTCAGCAGGAACGCTTAGCCGTTGTGGAACAAGAATACAGTAAGGCTCTGCTGGACTACAGCTTGGGACGGAGCAAGCTCCTGCGGCTGATGGGCATGGTTCCCAACATAGAGGAGTAGGAGGTGAGGGGAATGATGGTTGGAAGCCGCCTGCAGTGGTCCCTGCGCCATACCAGGCAGCGCTTGTTTGAATGCATTTTAATCATTCTAGCAGTGGGCTTAGGAGTGGCAGTGATTGTCACCGTTGTTTCCGTATTTGCCAGGATCGATACTCAGATGGACACTCTCTTGGCGAACCGCCGCTTCCGCCTGTTTGAAGTGCGCAGTCCCATGGACCAGGTTTCCCTACAGGAGATGCCTCCGATCAGCGTGTTTAGTGAAGAAGAGAAAGTTGAGCTAAGTATTACCTATCAGGATCTGCAAGCTCTGCAGAGCAGCCTTCCCGAGGGCATGCATGTGTTCATCGATAACTACCGTATGCAGGTGACTACTCCCCTGCTTAAAGCCGATGAACCCAGCTCTGAAGGGAGCGGTTTCACCGGTCTTCGGTTGGCGGGTAACGCCTTTCAAATCACAGAAACCACCGTCGGTTATTACCGCTTCCACCAACCCAAACTGGCTGCAGGGAGTTGGTTCCTTGAAGAAGATGTACAGCAGGGCAGCAAGGTGATTGTGCTTGGGTCACGCCTAGCGGATCGGTTATTCCCTGATAGCGATGCGGTGGGTAGGAAGCTGCCGGTGGAATCCTGGTGGGGTACGGTGGAATACGAGGTGATCGGTGTACTAGCACCTGCTGAAGAGGAGTTCCCCATGCCTTTTGACGCCACAGCAGACATCGGCTTCGTTCCCATCAGCGGCAGTACGCACGGACCTTCCCAGCGGTACCCTTCGCTGTACATCGGAGTTGATCCGGAATTAGATCTGCAGCATGCCTATGAGGTTGTTCAGAGCGAGGTGGCCATGAAGTTTGGAGAAGCCGCCGCAGTGCGCAGTCCCTTAATGGATTACCAGCGCAGTCAGGCGGAACAGTCCAGGACCATGATCCTAGTGGCTGGACTGGCATCCGTTGGCCTGATAGTGGCGATCATCAACATCCTCAACCTCATTCTGGCGAGAGTATTGCGGCGCACCAAATCCATTGGCCTTTCCCTGGCTATTGGGAGTTCCCGAAGAATGATCTTCCAGCAGTTTCTTTTGGAGTCCCTAGTTTTAGGGCTATTGGGTGCTGGCGTCGGCGTCGGATTGTCATTTGGGTTTGAGCTTGTACTCGGTAGACTGTGGGGGAATGTGACTGGAGGAAGCACATGGATTCGCGTGCTGGTAGGCTGTGGGTTGGGGATCCTGGTAAGTCTCCTCTTTGGGGTTTATCCAGCTTACCAAGGCGCAAAAGTCAATCCGGCTGATGCACTTCGCTCGGATTAGGGAGGGGAAAACATGCTCGATACTGTGAGATTTACAGGACGCCTGATTAGGAAGCGACCGCTGCGTTCGCTGCTTACAGTCCTACAGCTTGCCTTGGGAGTGTGGATTGTTTCCATTGTCCTTTCCCTAAGCTTGAATGCCATATATGAAGATCCCTTCACGAAATCTCTTTCTGATACCCTCCTGCAGCTGCGGGTGATGAAAGAGGAGAAGATGGGTAACCACATGGTGTCCATGATGGCCAATACATTCACCCCAGACGATCCAGTCCGGCTTCAGGAGCAGAGTCTCTATACCCAAGCGGCGTTTCTTTACGAGCCATGGTGGTCTGTGCACATTGAGTCGGAGGCAGTTAAATACTTGGTAAGCGCAGCAGCCGAGGCCACACCCCCTGCTTTCCAGGCACTGGGCCTGGAGCTTGTAGAAGGAGCGTTTTTCACCCAGGCCGATGTCGACCAGAAGACCCCCGTGGCTGTTATCTCCCAGACCATTTCCAGCCAGCTGTTTCCAGGCGAATCCCCGGTGGGGAAAAAGCTTAAGCTCAGCCAACATCTCGACAGGGAAGTTACGATCATCGGAGTCTACCGAACCATGAACCCTGCCCTTTCCGGTTTCGTCCAGGAGAGCTTTCTCATCATCCCCTTGGGAGTCGTTTTGGGACCCATGGCTGCACGCATGGGTGGGCAGAGGGCATACGGCAGAATCTTCGTGCAGGCCGTTCCTGGCCGTATCTCTGAAGCAGTGGAAGAAGCGCAGCTCATCTTGGCGGATCGAGTCTTGGAAGGGATGGAGTTGCAGGCCTTAAGCTTGGCCGAGATGCGGGCTCAGACCCGCAGCAGCATCCGTACGGTGACTTGGTTTGTCGGTGTCTTTGCCTTTGTGGCGGTGGTTATCAGTTCCATCGGTATTCTTAGTATCATGCTGGTAAGTGTGGTGGAGCGTACCCGAGAGATGGGTTTGCGCCGGGCTTTGGGGGCATCACGCCTGCAGATCGTGGGTCAGGTCCTTAACGAGGCCCTGGTTTTCTCTCTACTGGGGTCAGCCGCGGGTATCGGCGCAGCGTTTTTCTCGAGCGAATATGTCAGCCAGCGGCTGTTTGCCCAGATGTATCTCCCGGGAATCCTTGATTTGGGCGGTCTGAATCTCACCGCGGTTCTGATCACCATTGTGCTGGCAGTTGCCACGGGACAGCTTTTCGGGCTTTATCCGGCTATCCAGGCTGCCAGAATTACCCCAGTAGATGCGCTGCGAGATCAATAGCTTTAGACTTGAGGAGGAGGACGGATAACAGTGAAGCACCTTGTTTGGCTGGCAGTTTGCTTGGCGCTGCTTGCAGCAGTGGGATCTGCGGCAGCGGAGGATATGGAGGAGACTTTGAGTTTTGCGGCGGCAGTGGAACTGATGTATGACAACAACACTGCTCTGCACATCGCTGAGCTCAATCTAGAAATTGCCCAGATCGATTACGAAAAGGCCATGGCCGCCAATCTCATGAGCGGTTCTCAGCAGAGCGAGATGCAGGCTCACCACAGTTTGGAGCGGGCCAAGAACTCCTACCGTACGGCCAGGCAGAACAGCTATTTGGAGGTTTTTCGGGCGTACACAGATGTCTTAGCGGCGCGCCGGCTGGCGGAGGTCCGGGACCTTGAACTGATCATTGCGGAACACAACTTTGAGGTGGTCCAGGAGAAGGTGCGGATTGGCGATGCCGGCAAACTCGATGAGCTGTCAGAGATGAACCGGGTGGAAGCGGCCCGCCGCAATGCCAACAGTGCCCAGCAGGGCCTGGCTGAAAAAGAACGTGTCTTGAGGCGGCTCGTCGGCTTGGCAGAAGATGCGCCTCTTGTCCTTTCCCCTGAGTTTCCCGTGCCCAAACTCACCTTAGGGCTGGATGAGTGCATTCAAATTGCGCTGGAGAATAGTTTCACTCTGTGGGATCAGCAGTACAGTCTGGAGCTTCAGGAGCGGCAGTTGGAAACGGCCAGGATTTCTGGTACTCCCCCCATCGACCTACGGCGCGCTGAGCTCAACTTCGAGATCGCTAGGCTCAATCTGGAACGCGAAGAAGAAAGTATTGCGGAATCAATTACCGCGGCCTATCACTCATTGGGAGAAGCACTGTCCCGCTATGAAAGCGCTCTCCGTGACCTAGAGATCGCTGAGGAGAGCTTCGAGATCTACCGGCGCCAAGCCGAGGTGGGTCTCATCACCGATATGCAGCTGCTCCAGCAGAAAGTATCCCTGCTGAACTCGCAGGGCAGTGTTCAGGATGCTTTAACAGCTTACCTCATAAGCTTCATTCAGTTCCACCATACCCTTGGATTGGACGGGAGTATCCAATGACAGAAGCGCGGCTTTTAGCATTGGCGCTGTGCGCGCTGCTGGCGCTGAGTGGAGCTGCGGCAGCCAGC